>DASYEM010000034.1:0-39343 GCA_036499025.1 Parvibaculum sp.
CCTGTTCGTCGAGCATCAGGTGATAGTCGCGGAAGTGCGGGCCGGATACGTGCCAATGAAAATTCTTCGTCTTGAAATAGAGCGCGAAGACATCCGCCAGCAGCGCATTCAGCGCGCCGGAAATATCCTTCGTGGCGTTTGAAGAAAGATTGGTCGGCGTTTGAAGCGACGCCGTGCGGCGCGCCTTTGCATCCTTGGCAGTCATGAGTCCATCTCCATTGAATAGACCGGCACATAAATGCGGGCCGGCAAAAATCGCGAGAAGGTCGCGGAAGGCTATCACCGGCCGGACCGGCGAGCGAACAGTCAAATTTGTCGCGGCACATCGTCCGAGGCGCCGGATTTTCCCCGTTACACAAGGGACACAAGGGGACTCAAGCTGAAGCCTTCGCCCCGAACTGACTTGAAGCCGCCTGCCCCGATTTGGACAAAGACGCCAAATTCCGCTCCGCGCTTTCCGGTCGCGCGGCGCTCAACCGATTGGCGCGAAACAACATCGTTTCTCTGAAAACATTTCTTGAAAAACAAAAGACGCAGCACCCCACCGCACGCAGCAATGCAGCGCGTCGCCTTTGGCGCCTGTCTCAACCGGCTTGGGGAAATGGTGCCCGGGGGCGGGATCGAACCACCGACACTGCGATTTTCAGTCGCATGCTCTACCAACTGAGCTACCCGGGCTGCGCAGGCCTCGGGGGAACCCCGGATGGCAAGGCTCGCGGGTTATAAGAGATAGATCGGGGCCTGTCCAGCGCCGGGCGGGGCCTTGACCGATACGGTTAAAGATGAGCCGCCAGAAGTGTTTAGCGCTCGTCCTCACCGTCGTCTCTATCGGCGCTCGACCCGCCTTCGCCCTCGTTCCAGTCGTCCGGCGGTTCGAGAGCCGGAATCGCATAGGAGCCTTTCAGCCAGCGGTTCAGATCGACGTCCGCGCAATGCTTGGAGCAGAATGGATGGAAGTCCTGCGTCGATTTCTTGCCGCAGATCGGGCAAGGGCGCGGCGTGCGCAACGGCACGACGTTATCGGCCTTCGAGCCGACGCCCGACCCGGCATCTTTTTTCGCGGCCGGCATTACTGCACCGCGCCGACATCGATGCGGTCGCGCGGGAAAGCGGGCTCGGCGACGAGTTTCAGATCGCCCGCGACGCGCATCTTCAGCCGGTCGAGCAAATAGGTGTTGCCGCGTTCGAGCCAGTCGACCACATCAGGTGCGGCGCGCGCCGTGATCGCGCGGCCGGGCGCGGCTTGCGCTTCGCTCACCACCTTGCGCAACAGATCGTTGGCCACCGTCGCGCAGGTTTTGCGGCGCGGGCGGCCCGTCGGATAGGCAGGCTCGGTCAGCAACTTGTTCAAAGGTTCGCGGACGCGCTTGCGCGTCATTTCGACAAGCCCGAATTCCGACATGCCGGAAATCTGCGTCGGCACGCGGTCATGCGCGAAGCCCACATTCAGCGCGTCGATCACCCTGGCGATATTGTCGGGATCGTTCATATGAATGAAATCGATGACGATGAGCCCGCCCGTGCCGCGCAGGCGCAACTGATAGACGACTTCGGCGACCGCTTCGAGATTGATGCTGACGCTCGTGTCTTCAAGTCCGGTCGAGGCCGTGTAGCGGCCCGAATTGACGTCGATGGCGGTCAACGCCTCGGTCGTTTCAATCGTGATCCAGCCGCCCGATTTCAATTCGACGCGCGGCTCCAGCGCTGCTTCAATCTCGCCGTCTATGTCATAGAGCGAGAAGAGCGCGCCGGGGCCGTTGAAAAGCTGAATGCGATCGACAAGCTCGGGCATGGCGCGGCGCGCGTAACGTTGCGCCTCGCCGAATGCGTCGGCGTCGTCGATCAGCACGCGCGACGTGTCGGTGCTGACGTAGTCGCGCAGCGTCTTCGACACAGGATCGAGATCGTGAAAAACCACGGCGGGCGGGTTCGAGCGTTTCTGGATTTCGCGCACCTTGCGCCATTCTTCCGCCAGCTCGCGCGCATCCGCCGCGATGTCCTCGACCGTCGCGCCGATCGCCGCCGTGCGCACGATGAAGCCCGCCGGTTCGCCGGTGACGCCCATGGAGCCGAAACGCGCGATCATTTCTTCGACCAGCGCGGTCAGGCGTTCGCGTTCGGCCTCGTCCTCGATGCGGCGCGACAGGGCGACGCCGGACTGGTTGGGCACCAGCACCAGAAGACGCCCCGGAATGGTGACATTGGCGGACAATCGTGCGCCCTTGTCGCCGATGGGATCCTTCACGGCCTGCACGAGGATCGTCTGGCCTTCGGTGACGCAAGCACTGATCGGGGGCAGGATATGTTCGTCGAGATGCGTCAGCTCGCAAAGGCAGCGCGCCTCGCGCGCACCGAGAAAGCCTGCGCGCTCCAATCCGATTTCCACGAAGGCGGCTTGCATGCCGGGCAGCACGCGCTGCACGCGGCCAAGAAAGATGTTGCCGAGCAGCGAGTGGCCGGCGCGGCCCGTCTTCGCCTTCAGATCGTCTTCCGTGCTGCGCTCGAGAATGAGTTCCACGGGACGCCCGTTCTCAACCACCGCGACGCGCGTCTCGCCGGGCCCCACGTTAATCAGCACTTCCTCGGACATGAAATTCCTTGAGCGATCCGGTCTTGCGTCCCCACGCAAGGCCAGCAGCCCCTTAAGCCTTTAGAACCCCTGGAAGGACAATCCTAACATTCTTTGGCGTGGCGGCTAGTGCGAGAAACCCATCCCATTGAGGAGGGCCGCCGTCTCGAAAAGCGGCAGCCCGACGACGCCGGAATAGCTGCCGGTCAGCAAGCGGACGAAAACGCCCGCCTGGCCCTGGATCGCATAGCCTCCGGCCTTGCCCTGCCATTCGCCGCCCGCGATGTAACTGTCCGTTTCCGTCGCGGAGAGGCGCTTGAAAGCGACGCGCGTTTCGTTAACGCGCTCGCTTGCCTTACCGTCGGGGCCGATCAGCACGATCGCCGTATAGACCCTGTGCGCGCGCCCCGAGAGCAGCGCCAGACAGGCGCGGGCCTCGGCCTCCGTCTCGGCCTTGGGAAGAATGCGCCGCCCGCAGGCGACCACCGTATCGGCAGCCAGAACGAAAGCGCCGGGTTCGAGGCGCGCGACGGCTTGAGCCTTTTCGCGCGCCAGACGCTGCGCGTGAGGGCGCGGCAGCTCGCCCTTCCGCGGCGTCTCATCGAGATCGGCGGCGCGCACAGCGTCGGGCGTGACGCCGATCTGCTCCAGCAGAGCGAGACGGCGCGGCGAGGCGCTGGCGAGAACGAGCTTATGTTTTGGGAGGGTCATGGCGAACTGTCAGGGCCGAACTCTGGGCTGGGCCACGGCGCGTCGCCGGGGGTGTTCGCTTGAAGCAACCCGAGGGCTCACTTGAAGCGACCCAAGGGCTTCATTTGAAGCGATAGGTGATCCGCCCCTTGGTCAGATCATAGGGCGTCATTTCAACCAGAACCTTGTCGCCCGCGAGCACGCGGATGCGGTTCTTGCGCATCTTGCCGGCCGTATGGGCGATGATCTCGTGGTCGTTCTCGAGCTTTACCCGGAACGTCGCATTCGGGAGCAATTCCGACACGGTGCCCGGAAACTCAAGCAGTTCTTCCTTAGCCATTCAAATTCCTTTGAGATTTGGCGGGAGAATGGTCACAAAGCGCGCCAAAATCAAGGGCGGCGAAGGGCTTGCCCCTCATGGACAGGCTCAAATCGTTGATTTTACGCAGGATTCCGCTTGCCGGAGCTAGAAGGCGACCTTTTCGCAGGCCCCGAAGCGCTCTTCGATCAGATGGCGCAGCTCGTCGCGGAGACGCCGATAGGCCTCAAGCCGCTGTTCGCGCGAGCCGCTTTCGCCCGCCGCGAAAGGATCGAGCGTCGGCCAGAACTCGATATCAACCGCCTGGCCGCGCGCGAGCGCCGTCACCCGGCCGCAGGATTCCGGCGTCAGGCAGATCACCAGATCGAAGGAGCCGATGTCGATGGCGTCGATGGCAAGCGGGCGGTCCAACATCATGTCGATGCCGATTTCCGCCATCACGCTGACCGCGAACGGGTCGCGTTCGGCAGGCTCGATGCCCGCGCTATCGACGAAGACGCGCTTGCCGTAGAGCGATTTCGCCAACGCCTCGGCCATGGGCGAGCGCACGGCGTTCAGGTTGCAGGTGAAGAGCACGGAGCCCGGCAGCTTCTTCTTGGCGGATGTCATCTCGCTGCCCGGCACGTCTTCAACCTTTAATATGCAGTACGCAGATCAATGTGAACAACCGTCGCGCCGTGTCGAAGTCGAGTTCGATCTTGCCGGCAAGGCGTTCCTTCAAAAGCTCCGAGCCTTCGTTGTGAAGACCGCGCCGGCCCATGTCGATCGCCTCGATCTGGGCGGGCGCCGCCGTCTTGATCGCGTCGTAATAGCTTTCGCAGATCAGGAAGTAGTCCTTGATGATCTTGCGAAACGGCGTCAGCGACAGCATGACCTTGCCATGCTCGACGCTGCCCTCGAGACGGATGTCGAAGACGAGGCGGTTCTCTTCGATGGCGATGTGGAGCAGATAGGGTCCGCCCTCGCTGCCGTTGGGCGTGAAGCTGTTTTCTTCGAGCAGATCGAAGATCGCGACCTTGCGCTCATGCTCGACATCCGGGCTTCGGCGCATGACGGTGCGTTCGTCGAGCACCAGCTCGGCGATACGGAACCGCGACTTGCCGTCCAGACTATCCAATGTGAAACGCTCGATTGATGTTCGGACCTGAAGACGCGCCACTCTAAGCCGATTTGCGGCGGAGAGGCGAGCGCCGGACTTATTTGTTGAGCCGGATCGACACCGATTTGCCGTGAGCCTCCAGCCCCTCGACGGCGGCGAGCGTCACCGCGGCGGGACCGATGGCCGCCAGCGAGGCGGCGTCGCAGCGGACGATGGAGGTCCGCTTCATGAAGTCGAGCACATTGAGGCCCGACGAAAAGCGGGCACTACGTGCGGTCGGCAGGACGTGATTCGAGCCCGCCACATAATCCCCGACAGCCTCCGGGGTATAACGGCCCAAAAATATTGCCCCCGCATTTCTGATCTTCGCCGCCATGGGCTCGGGGTCCTCCAGAGCGATCTCCAGATGCTCCGGCGCGAGACGGTCAACCAGGGGGATAGCGTCCTCGATGGCCTTCACGACGATGATGGCGCCGAAGTCTTGCCAGCTACGCGTTGCAGTCGTCTGGCGCGACAACAACGGCAACTGGCGGGCAACTTCGGCGTCTACACGCAACGCGAAATTCTTGTCGTTGGTGATGAGGATCGACTGCGAGCTTTCGTCGTGTTCGGCCTGCGACAGAAGGTCGGCGGCGATCCAGGCCGGGTCGTTATCCCCATCCGCGACGACAAGGATTTCCGACGGCCCGGCGATCATGTCGATGCCGACAACGCCGAAAACCTGCCGTTTTGCCGCCGCCACCCAGGCATTTCCCGGGCCGACGATCTTGTCCACGGACCTGATCGTCGCCGTGCCGTAAGCGAGCGCGGCCACGGCCTGCGCGCCGCCGACACGGTAGACTTCATCGACACCGGCAAGACGCGCGGCGGCCAGCACCAGAGGGTTCACTTTCCCGTCCGGCGTCGGCACGACCATGACGACGCGCTCGACGCCCGCGACTTTGGCCGGCACCGCGTTCATCAGCACGGAGCTTGGATAGTTCGCCGTGCCGCCGGGCACATAGAGACCGACCGCGCCGACCGCCGTCCAGCGATGGCCGAGTTCGACGCCTGCGGCATCGGTAAAGCGCGCATCTTCAGGCTTCTGGCGCGCGTGATAGGCTTCGATACGCGACTTCGCGAGCTTCAGCGCGTCGAGCGTTTTTGTGTCGCACGCCTTCACCGCCGCATCGAGATCGGCATCGGGAATGCGCAGGTCCGCCGCCGTCAGCGAGACGCGGTCGAATTTATTCGTCAGTTCGACAAGGGCTTCATCGCCACGCGCGCGTACATCGGCGATGATCTTCCCGACCGCCTCATTGACATCGACCGAAGCTTCACGCTTCGCGTCGAGGAGCGTTTCGAAGGCCTTTTCAAAGCCCTTGTCGCTCGCATCCAGTTTGATTGCCATGTTCGTCTACTTATCTTTTTCAATCGTCATTGCGAGCGCAGCGAAGCAATCCAGAGGCGGCGAAGTGTGGGGTTTCTGGATTGCCACGCCGCCTTGCGGCGGCTCGCAATGACGGCATCCTAGTCGTCATGCTTCGGCAGGTTCGTCGTTTCCCAGACAAGTCCGAGATCGGAGAGATGGGCATCGAGCGCCTCGACCTCAAGCCTGATCTCGCCGCCGCCCGAGAATGTGAGCGTGACGATCCCGGACGGTGCATTCAATTCGTCGAACCGGATCGTCAGCAGATTGAGCACGCCGTCGGGACGGTCTTGAGAGATGTTCCGCGCGCGGGCCGCGCCCACGTTCTCGAAATGCAATCCGGCGCGGGCACGCTCATGCTTGCCGGGTTTTGCGCCTTCGTCTTCCCAGCGGAAGCGATTGACCACCATTGCAAAGCGTCGGGCATGCGGCAGGAAAGCCAGATCGCTGACGCGCGTTACCGCGTCCTGCAAACAGGTCGAGATGACTTCGAGGTCGGCGGCATCTTCCGCACTAAGGCGCAAATCGCTCATCTATCCGCTTTCCGGTTCACGCCTTGACGCGCCAAATCTCTGCGCCACAGGCACTGAGCTTTTCTTCCAGGCGGTCGAAACCGCGATCGAGATGATAGACGCGATTGATCGTCGTTTCACCCTCCGCCGCAAGCGCCGCAATGACTAATGCCGCCGAGGCGCGCAGATCGCTCGCCATGACCGGTGCGGCGGTCAATTTATCGACGCCGTGAACCAGCGCCTTGTCGCCATGCAGCGAAATACTCGCGCCGAAACGGGCCAGTTCCTGCACATGCATGAAGCGGTTTTCAAAAATCGTTTCGGTGATTTCGGATTCGCCCTCCGCCGTCGTCATCAGCGCCATGAACTGCGCCTGAAGGTCTGTCGGAAAGCCCGGAAAGACCTGTGTCACGACATTGGTCGCCTGAAGCCGCTCGCCGTTTCTGTGAATGCGCACCTGCCCCTGCTGCACATCGACGCCCGCGCCCGCCGCGCGCAGCACCGAGAGCGCCGCGTCGAAAGTGTCGGCATCGACGCCATCGAGCGTCACATCGCCACCGGCCATCGCGGCGGCGATGGCATAGGTGCCCGCCTCAATCCGGTCAGCAACCACATTATGCGTCGCGCCGTGCAGGCGCTCGACGCCTTCGATGCGCAAGGTCGATGTGCCGACGCCCTCTATCTTCGCGCCCATGGCGACGAGGCAGCGGGCAAGGTCGGTGATCTCGGGTTCGCGGGCGGCGTTTTCGAGAACGGTTTCGCCGTCGGCCAAGGTCGCCGCCATCAGCAGCGTATGCGTCGCGCCGACCGAGACGATGGGCGAGCGGATGACCGCGCCCTTGAGCCCATCCGGCGCTTTCGCCAGCACATAGCCTTCGACGAGATCGATCTCGGCGCCCATTTTCTGGAGGCCCTTGAGGTAGAGATCGACAGGACGCGCGCCGATGGCGCAGCCGCCGGGCAGCGAGACCTTGGCGGTGCGGCAGCGCGCCAGCAGCGGGCCGAGCACCCAGAAGGTGGCGCGGATCTGCGAGACGATTTCATAAGGCGCGAGCGTCGAGACGATTTCCGGCGTCGTCAGGGAGAGCGTATCGCCATGCGCGGTTTCCCCGCGCTGAACATCGGTGCCGAGGACGCCGAGGAGCTTTGCCAGCGTGCGCACATCGGTGAGCCGCGGGACATTCGTCAGTTTCAGCGTCTCGTCGGTCAGCAGCGCCGCGATCATCAGCGGCAGCGCCGCATTCTTCGCGCCGCTGATCGGGATGACGCCGTTCAAACGACGGTTGCCGCGAATGTGAATCGTGTCCATGGGAACGTCCGGTCGAGGCCCCGGCGGCCCTGAAGGGCCAGCGGTGCGGGTTTCCCGGATTTATAGGGAATGGAGCCCCAAGAGTCACGGCGCGCGCATTCGGCGCTGCCATCCGGCCGGGCGCCGCCGCCGCGATCCTTATTTAGCTTTGGGGCCCTTTTCAGGCGCTTTTGCCGCCTCGTCCTGCGCCTTGGCTTGAGCCTTGCGCTTGCGGAGGTTAGCTCGCAGCGCCTCGGCCTGCCGGGCTTCGCGGGCCTGATTGGCGCGCGCGGGGCCCTGCCCTGCCTGGCGGCGGGTGCTGTTGTCGTCGGGCTTGTCTTTAACGCGACCGGGACCGGCCATGGGACCACCAAGGGATTAGGGTTGGGACTATGCCCCGCATATGTACCATGGGGCTGGCCACGTCAACAAAGGCTCCCGGCTTCGCGCCATTCCCAGTTGCGCCTCGGGCGACCCTGTGGCACTTTCCGCCCGCTTTCGACGCCTGCCGGGCCCGAAATGCAGAGGCCCACGTAGCTCAGTGGTAGAGCACACCATTGGTAATGGTGAGGTCGAGTGTTCAATCCACTCCGTGGGCACCATCAAACCTCGTTATCAAGCCTGCTTAAGGCTCGCATAGATCGCCGCAAGCAAGGCCCCGTTGCGCGGGTTCTGCCAGCGCGGACCCATGTCGTTGGTGACATAGGCAAAAGCCACTCCCGATTCTGGATCGCAGAATCCCAAAGAACCGCCCGCGCCGAAATGGCCAAAGGCACCGGCGTTGGGCCCGAACGGACGTTCGGGCAGCGGAAGCTGAAAGCCGAGGCCGAAGCGTGAGTTTCTCTCGAGAATGAGATCGGGTCCGGCGGATTGTTCAGTGACCGCTTCACGCAGAACGGACGATCCCAGAATATCGACGCCGTCGATGGAGCCGCCATTGGCGAGCGCCGCATAGATGCGGGCGACGCCATGCGCCGTGCCGTGGCCATTGGTCGAGGGAATTTCCGCGCTGCGCCATTCGGGCGTGTTGACCCAGCCCGCGCCCGATATGCCGGTCGGATTCCAATAAGCGTTCCAGCGCATCAAGGCGTTTTCGGAGAGGCCGCTTGCGGGTGCGCCGGGTCGCACGCCTTCGGGCCAGAGATACTCCGCCACGCGGGTGTGCTCCGACGGGGCCAGACCGATATGCACATCTGCGCCCAATGGCCCCGCGATCTCGTTGCGTAACAACGCGCCGAGCGTCGCGCCAGTCACGCGGCGCACGATTTCGCCGACGAGATAGCCGAATGTATTGACGTGATACCCGTGGGCCGCGCCGGGTCGCCACCAGGGCGTTTCAGCTTCCAGCGCGCGGATCATCAAAGGCCAGTCGAGCATCGCGCCGTCAGCAAGCGGCGCGCGCACGGCAGGCAAGCCCGCTTGATGCGAAAGAACATGACGCAGCGTAATGTCTTCTCTTCCGTGCGCGCCAAATTCGGGCCAATGGCGCGTCAACGGCTGATCAAGATCGACCAATCCTTTTTCGACAAGGCGAAGCGCGCAAACCGAGGTCAGCGCCTTTCCCACCGAGAAAAAATTGACCAGCGTATCGCGTCGCCACGGCTCGTTGCGGGCGCGGTCTTTCCAACCGGCCCAGAGATCGACAACGACGTGCCCGCCAACAGACAGTGCGATCGCCGCGCCGGGCTCTCCAAGTTCGGTGAAATTCCTGATAAAGGCGTCGCGGACAGGCTCGAAGGCATCGTCGCATACGCCACCGACCGGCAACGGCTTTCCATCGAGAATAATATCCGCCATGCCTTCCCCCATGCATCCGGCATCAAGTGTCGACCGGACGCACGGGGGTTTCAAGGCATGAGCCTAGCGGATGGGGATCACCACATTGAGTGAGGGCGGCCCGTAATAAACAGGCGGCGGAGGCGGTGGCGCGTAGTAGGCAGGCGGCGCATAGACCACCGGCGGCGGACCGTAATAGCCGGGCGCCCAATAGGCATGCGGCCTGTAGTGGCGGCGATGGTCCCACCGCTCATGACGGTAGTGATCGCCATGCCAACGGTCGGCAAGTGCCGGCGTCGCGGCGAAGCCCGACACTAGCGCCGAGGCGGCGACGGCGGCGAGAAGCATCTTTCGGCCTATATTCTTCTTCACGGATCGCTCGGATTTTCTAAACATTTTCATCCTCATGACTCCGTACCCCTTTTTCGAAGCGGCGACCGTAACGTGTTCGGAAGCCGCTTCGTCTCCCCTGAAATGTAGGTTCGCATACGGGCAAAAAAACGGCATAATTTGGCGCGATCCCGGCGATCCCGCCCCAATTGCTCCCACTACACGGTTCGTATGAACCGGAATGAAGAAAAATGAGCGGCGATTTCTCGAGCGGTGACTTCTGGCGTCTGATCGAAAGCGGCCAAAACGCGCATGCGAAACGCTGGAACGATCTCGACGACGGGCGCGGCATCAAAAAGCACGGCGAGTTTCTGCTTGCGGGCCGCAAGTCCGTTCCCGAAGCGCTGATACGCCACCCGGATCGTTTTCAAGCCATCCTCATCTGCGATCCGATGGATGTGTCGGACCTCGCGCTGCCCGAAGGCATCGACCGGTTTCGCCTGTCGCGGTCGCTCTTTGACAAGCTCGACGTCTCGGGCACGAATTTTCCGCTGCTTGTCGGCAAGGCTCCTGCCCTGCCCCGCGCCGATCTCGCCGCCGCGCCGCGCGGCCTTGAACTCGTCTGCGCGCTCGGCGATCCGAACAATCTCGGCGCATTGTTCAGAAGCGCCGCTGCTTTCGGCGCGCGCCGCGTCATCCTGATGGAGGAAGCGGCGCATCCGTTTCATCCCAAAGCCTTGCGCGCCGCCGCCAATGCGCAGTTCGAACTGGAGCTGTTGCGCGGGCCGTCATGGACGGAGATTGGCGGCGCTGCCGGGCCGCTCATCGCGCTTGATGGCGGCGGCGAAGACATGGCCGCATTTCGCTGGCCGCGCGATCTCCGGCTTGTGCTCGGCGAAGAAGGGCTTGGCGTACCTGCGGATTTCAAGGCGCAAAGGCTTGCGATCCCGACAAGCGGCGCGGTCGAGTCGCTCAATGCGACCGTGGCGGCAAGTCTTGCGCTTTATTCGTATTACCTGTCCGCGCGCTGATCTTTCAGCTTCGGCGAAACAATCGCTCCACTATTTCGCGCAGCTTCTCTGCAAGCCAGCGCAGGCGGGCGAAGGCGACGGGATAGATCGTTTCGAACGTCGGCGTCAGGCCCGTCAGCGGTAACTGCCCGAGCGCATGGAAGCGCCGTGCGGTGACGAGCCAGAAGGGGCTGAGGATCAAGCTCAGGGCGATCACCGACAGCGCGAGTTGATAGGCCTCGCGGTCGAGAGCGCCGGAGCCGAGCCCCGCCTTTGCCAGCGCGAAGGAAAATTCGCCGATCTGCGCCATGACAAGACCGGAGATAAAAGCTCGGTCCCACGGCTCGCCGAGCGCGTTCAGGATTGTGATGTTGGTGGCCGTCTTCGCGGCGAGAACGACGAAGACGAGAACCAGCACCGTGAACAAATGTTCGAAAACGAAGTTGAGATTGATGAGGAGGCCGATGGAGAGAAAGAAAACCATCAGCATGATGCTCTGGATCGGCGCGACCATGAAGAAGGCCGGACGGCGATCTGTCGATGCGCCGAGAATGAGACCCGCGAGGAACGCGCCGTAAGAAGGAGAGAGGCCGACCCAGCCCGACAGCGCCGCCGCGACGAAGCAGAAGCCGATATTGGCGAGCGGCGCCATCTCGGCATGGGTGCGCAGATAGTTGCTCCATGGCAGCTCGATACGGCCACGCCTCGTCAACACCGTGGCAACGCCGGCCAATATGCCGACGGCGGCAAGAAGCTTCACGACCAGCATGAAATTGAGGCCCGCCGCCGGGCCGCTGCCCAGCGATTGCGCCATGATGAGCATCGGGATCACCAGCAGGTCCTGCGCAACCAATACGCCCATTGTGATGCGTCCGGCCTGCGTGTCGAATTCACCGATCTCCTGCAACATTTTTATGCCGACAGCCGTGGAGGAAAGCGCCAGCACAAAGCCGAGCAACAAGGACACCTCGAAACCCCAGCCAAGAAGGCTGCCGATTGCCCAGGTGAGGCCGATGGCGACTGCGGACTGAAGCACGGCGCAGAACAGCGCGACCTTGTAGACGAGACGGAAAGACTGGAGGCTTAGCTCGATGCCGACGATGAAGAGCAGCAGCAACAGGCCCAGTTCGGCGAAGAAGTCGATGCCTTCGGGACTATGAACAAGACCTAAGCCGTGAGGTCCAAGAACGACGCCAGCGACGATGTAGCCGACGATGGCGGGCTGGCGCAGACGGACCATCGCGAAGCCGCAGGCCAGCGCGATCACGATCAGCAAGGTCACCGAATTGAGGTTGAGAGCTTCTTCCATGGGGTCCAGTCGAGGCGGGGCGAATCGTCCGTCCCCATGATTGCCGATGCTGCGTCTCGCGGAAAGCCTCGCGGGCTGCTAGGAATCTCATATGGCGCAATATGAAAACAGTTCGCTCGACAAGGCGCTGGCGCTGATCGAGCGCCTATCACGCGAAAGGCGGCCCATGAGCCTTGCCGAGATCGCGCGCGCCGAGGACATGCACCGCTCGACCGCTTTCGGCCATCTGGCGGTGCTGGCACGGCACGGCTATGTGCGCAAAGACCCCGATGACGGACGCTATACGCTGGGCCACAAAATTTTCCGGGTGGCGGATCGCATTACGCTATTTGCGACACTGATCCATGCGGTGCGCGGCATGGTATTGCGGGCAAGTGCGGGCATCGGCGAACGCATCTATCTGGCGACGCTCGATGGCGCGCAGGTCATCGCCATCGATCCCGAGCGCGCCGTCGATTTCGGCGCGGCAACCTGGATGAAGCTGCCGCGCTATGACGCTCATGCCTGCGGTTCGGGCCAGATGCTGCTCGCTTATCGCGAGCGGGCATTCGTGCAATCGCTTTATCGCGATCACCCGCCTGTCGCATTGACATCAAAAACACCCCGCAGCGTGCGGGCGCTGTTCGATCTGTCGGAACGCATTCTCGCCGACGGTTATCGCTACGAGCAGGGCGAGTTCGATGCGGCGACGGCTACGCTGGCCTTGCCGGTCTTTGCCAATCCCGGCCTGTCGCGACTGGCGCTGGCGATCACCGGGCCGTCGAATCGACTCTCCGAAGCGCGGGCCAAGGACGTGCTGCCGACGCTTTCGGCCCTTGCGGTCGAGATCGGAAAACAGATGCGCGACCCCGAGAATCAACCATAAACGGCTGAAATCAGCCATTTACAGTGTTTTCCATTTTCAAACAAAACACCGATTGAAGTTGGGAGATTGTTCTTTCCTGCCCCACATTAATGCCAAGAGCTCGCCAGCATGGCGGTGCCCAGGGATGATCCATGGCGCGGCGTCTGGCCGCCGCTCATGCTGGAGGACAACCGATGACGCACATCACCAAAGACGCCGCCTATGACGCCGTGGCGCCGGATGATTTCCCCGCGATGATGGAAGTCGACCGCTACAACAACCGTTCGACAGCCTTCGACAAGATCATCTCGGCGACGCATGACCACTTCTGGGATCCGCTCGACAAGAAATATATCGACTATGCCCAACCTTTCGACATGCACACGACGCCGATCATTCCCTTCCATCAGGTTCTGGAGCTTCAGCTTCCGCTCGCGGAACGGCTGACCGAGCAGCAGAAGATCGACTTTGCCAATGAGAGCACGCGCTGGTCGCTGTCCTCGATCCTGCACGGCGAAGCGGGCGCGCTGGCGCTATCGGCTTCGCTCTGCCACATCCTGAAGGATCCGGGCGCGCAGGAATATGCGGCGAACCAGACACGCGAAGAAGCGCGCCACGTTACCGGCTTTTCGAAGTATATCGAAACGCGCTGGGGCAAGCCCTTCCCTGTCGGCCCGACGCTTGGCAACCTGCTCACCGAAATGGTTCTGGCGCCCGAGGTCTACAAGAAGATCGTCGGCATGCAGATGCTGGTCGAAGGTCTCGCCATGGGCGCCTTCGCCTCGCTCTACACGCATTCCAACGATCCGCTTCTGAAGCATCTCTGCCAGCTCGTGATGACGGACGAAGCCTTCCACCATAAATTCGGCAAGATCTGGGCCGACCGCACCATTCCGAAGCTCAACGAGGAAGAGCGCAACACGATTGAAGACTGGGCGGCGACCTGTTTCCAGACGCTGCTCTTCAATCTCGGTTCGCCCGAACAGAAGAAATACATGTATGCCCGCTTCGGCCTCGACTGGCAGGAAGTGCAGGACGAGCTCATCAAGGCGCGCACCAACGAAGTGCGGCGCAAGGCGATGGCGAGCAGCACAAATATTTTCCGAGTGCTCATCAAGACGCTGCTCAAAGGCGGCATCATCACCGAGCGTACCAAGGCCTTTTATGCCGTCTATGTCGATATGGACGAGTTGAAAGGCGAAGGCGACGAGATGATCGGCGATGCGATTGCCGAGCAGGGCATCGAGTACCTGAAGACCGTGAATTTCGGCCAGAAGGTCGGGAATTACGTCGCGGCGGAGTAACGCACACACGACGTCGGCGCTGAAAGCCCTCCCCGTTTCGTCGAGGAGGGCTTTTCGTTTCAGGAGATGCGCGCTGTCGGCGTGACCGAGAAACTCTCACCTTCGCCGCTCATTTGCGCCTCGACCCGGTAAACGGCGCGGAGATTTTCCGGCGTCAGTACATCACGCGGCGTACCGCTGGCATGAATGCGGCCATCGTTCAGCAGAACCAGACGGTCGCAATAACGCGCGGCGAGCGAAAGATCGTGCAGCACGGCGACAACCATGCGGCCTTCGCGCGCATAGCGGCGCAGAACTTCCATGACGCCGAGCTGATGGTAAGGATCGAGCGAGGAAACGGGCTCATCGACGAGAAGCAGCGGCGCCTCGACCGCCAGCGCGCGGGCAAGCAAGACGCGGGCGCGCTCGCCGCCCGAGAGCGTCAGCACATTGCGATCACGAAAAGTCTCAACGTCGGCCAGGTGCATGGCGCGTTCGATGGCCAGTTCGTCGGCAGCCTGCGGCGTATGGAACGGTTCGAGGTGCGGTAAGCGGCCAAGCGCCACAAGGCGTTCGACGGTCAAAGGCCAATGGCTTTCGGCGCCTTGCGCGAGATAGGCGAGCGCGCGGGCACGGGCGCGCGTTTCCATCGTGCCAATCGCTGTTCCATCAATCGTGATTGCGCCCTCAAAGGGGATGAGGTTTGCGATAGCACGGACGAGCGTCGTCTTGCCGACGCCGTTTGGACCGATAAGACCGACGAAGCTCGGACCTTCGAGGTCAAGTGAGACTCCGCTGAGAATGCGAGCGCCGCCGAGAGACGCGTGGAGGTTTGAGACGTTGAGCCGCATCAATTCGCCTCCTGCCTTGTGCGCAGGATCAACCAGAGGAAGAACGGCGCGCCGATCAGCGATGTCACGACGCCGAGCTTGGGTTCCGGGCCGATGGTCGGCAGGCGCACAATGATATCGGCGGCGAGAACCAGCGCGGCGCCGGCCAGCGCACTGGGCAGAAGCAAACGGCCTGGCTGGTGGCCGACCAGCGGCCGCACCAGATGCGGCACGACAAGGCCGACAAACCCGATGACCCCGGTGACGGAGACGGATGCGCCGACAGCAAGCCCGGTTCCGAGGATCGCGCGGAGTTTCAAAGACGACTGATTGAAGCCAAGGCTTGCCGCTGTGTCCTCGCCTAATGTCAGCGCATCGAGCGCGCGGCCGGTCGAACCGACAAGCGCCAAACCGACGGCGATGAAAGGAGCTGAGAACCAGACCTGATCCATGCTGCGATCGGTGAAAGACCCGAGCAGCCAGAAGATGATTTCGTAAACCGCATAAGGTGAAGCGGCGAGGCTCAGGGCCATCGAAGTCAGCGCGGAAGCGAATGCGGAGATCGCGACGCCAGCAAGAATGATCGTGACGATGGATGGATTTTTGCCCGCCAGCAGATAGAGAAGACCGAGGCTTGCCAGTGCGCCCGCAACGCCGCCGAGCGGGACCATCATCGCCGAACTGGCGGCAAAGCCAAAATAGAAGACGAGAACCGCCCCCAGAGCCGCGCCGCTCGATGCGCCGATGAGGCCGGGCTCCGCGAGCGGGTTTCGCAAAAGCCCTTGCAAGCCTGCGCCGGTGAGCCCGAGTGTCGCGCCCACGATCAGGCCAAGCAGCGCACGCGGCAGACGCACTTCCTCGAGGATCAACCAAGCGAGGGAGCGGTCGATCTCGTCGATGGTGTGAAGTTTCGCAAAGAGCAATTCTCCGCCACGTCCGACATAGACGGAGGCGATGAAGAAAAAAACCGCTACGGCGGCAAGCGCGAGGTTGACCAAGGCGTAGTTCGGCAGACGGCGCATCAGTTCGTCTCCGGCGCGGCGAACTCATCCCGCGCATGCGCAAGACGGTCGGCGATATCGGTGACGAAAGGCGTGCCGCAAGTCCAGAGCTTTGCTGGCAAGTCGATGGCGCGCGCGCGCTGAGCGACGTAGGACCGCAGCGCCGGATGGGCCAACACCTCATGCGCCAGCGACGGCTCATGCGCACGATATATGCCGACAGCGACGAGATCGGGGCGCTTCTCGATCAACTCTTCAATGGTGAGATTGACGAAACCGCCACTCGACGACGCCCGGACCACATTCTCGAAGCCTGCATGGTCAAGAAGTGCGCCGAGAATGGTGTTGGCCGCCGCCGCACCGCCGAGGTCCTGATAGATGACGGCGCGCGGGGGATGATTGCCTTTAGGCCGCGCACTGGCGGCAAGGCTCGCATCAAAGCGGGCGATCCATGCCTCACCCTTCTCGCTCTCGCCAAGAGCGGCGGCGACACGGCGAATGTTGTCGCGAATGCCCTCGAAGCTGTCGGCATCCTTTACCTGCACCACAGGCACATGGGCGCGAGCGAGCAGGTTCAGCGTGAAGGGCGAGGAGTAGCTATGAGCAAGCACGAGATCCGGCCTATAGCTCAGGATTTCTTCCGCCGTCGCATTGTTGAGCGGAATGCCGCGCGCGCGATCGGCAACCGGCGAGTCTTCGGGATCGGCAGCGACGCGGAAGATGGATTTGACCGTCCCGGGCTCAGCAAGCTCAAGCGCCAGAACATCGGAACAGAGGTTCATGGAAACAATGCGCTGCGGGCGCACCTCAGCGCTCGCGCGCCCCGCAACGGCCAGCGACGCGAGGGTAAGTAGGGCTAGTTTCAAAGCCGAATTCATTATCCGCTCTCATTCCGGGCTGGCCGCGCGCAGTCTAGGTGGCGTCCGTTCAAGCGTCCAGCGCATGAAGCCCCTTGCCGAAAGCACGCCTGTCGGGCGAAATGCGAAAAACGAATTCCGGGGAGGACTGGATGAAGCTCTATCACGTCAACGGCGCGCGCTCGATGCGCTCTCTGTGGCTTCTCCATGAACTTGGACTGGATTTCGAGCTTATGGAACTGACCTTCAGCATGGAAGCGTTGCGGACGCCTGAATATCTTTCGATTTCTCCGCTTGGCCGCGTGCCCTGCCTCGTCGATGGTGAGACAGTGGTCTTCGAATCCGGGGCAATCACGCAATATCTTTGCGAAACCTATGACAAAAATGGGCTTGGGCGCGGGCCGGAAAATCCCGAACGGGTGGAGTGGCTCACTTGGCTGCATTATGCGGAAACTATGGCGGTCCATGGCGCGAGTCTTGTGCAGCAGAAAGTCTTCATCGCGCGCGAAGACCGCTCACCTGTTGTCCAGAAGCTCGAGTCGCGCCGACTGGAGAAATCGCTGGAGGTGATCGACCAACGTCTCGCCACCCGCGACTACATGCTGAAGAGCGGCTTCTCCGCCATCGATACCAATATCGGCTACAGCGTGCATCTGGCGAAAGGCTTCGTGTCCATCAATCCGTTTCCGAATGTCGTTGCCTATTATGAGCGATTGTCCGCGCGGCCTGCTTTCCAGAAAGCCGCCGCGAGCGTGCCGCTGAAGGAACAGGGCCGCAGCTAATCGGCGGCAAGACGAACGCGGTCGGCGCTGCGCGCGAGCAAGATGCGCATCAGCAATATGAGTCCCGCAGCGGCAATCAGCGCCACTGCAAGCGCGAGAATGCCTGCCGTATAGCTCTGCGTCGCGTTCTTCACCCAGCCGACGACATAAGGCCCGACGAAGCCGCCGAGATTGCCGGTAGCGTTGATGAGCGCGATGCCGCCCGCTGCCGCCGTGCCGCTCAGGAAAATCGGAGGCAACGCCCAGAAGGGAACAATCGAGACGTAGGTCCCTATGGCCGCAATACCGAGCGAGACGATGACGAGAAGCGGCGCATGGAAATAGGCGCCGCCGATAAAGCCCGCCGCGCCGATGAGGCAGGAAATGGAGGTGTGCCAGATGCGCTCCTGCCTGCGGTCGCTCGACCAACCCCAGAGCGGCATGGCGATAGCAGCGACTGCATAAACGGCGGCGACAATCCAACCTACCTCGATATTGGTGAAGCCCATCTGTTTGACCATTTGCGGCAGCCAGAAGCTGATGCCATATAGGCCGATGACGATGGCGAAATAAATCGCGCACATCAGCAGCACGCGCGCGTCTTTCAGCGCGGGCCAGAGCGCGTGCATCGCATCGACATGGGTGTTGGCGCGATCGCGGGCCAGGCAATCGGCGATGCGGGCGCGCTCATCGGCGGTAAGCCAACGCGCTTTCGTCGGATTGTCGGGAAGCAGCCACAGGACCGCAACGCCGAGCATGAATGCGGGCACGGCTTCGATGATGAACATCCACTGCCAGCCCTTGAAGCCAAGATGACCGTCGAAGCCTAGCAACCAAGACGAGAACGGGGCACCGATGACGCTCGCCAGCGGGATGGCGATGAAATAACTGCCATAGAGCTTGGCGCGCAGATCGGTCGGAAACCAGTAAGTGAGGTAAAGGATCATGCCGGGCGCAAAGCCCGCTTCAGCTGCGCCCAGCAGGAAGCGCAGAATGTAGAAGCTCATCGGCGTTGAGACGAAGGCCATGGCGCCGGAGATCAGGCCCCATGTCACCATGATGCGGCAGATCCAGAGGCGTGCACCGACCTTCTCGATGATGACGTTCGAAGGCACCTCGAAGATGAAGTAGCCGATGAAGAAAATACCGACGCCCCAGCCGAAGATTTCCGGCGTGAAGCCGAGGTCAGCGTTCATCGTCAGCGCGGCAAAGCCGACATTCACGCGATCGAGAAAGCTCACCATGTAGAGAAGGATCATCAGCGGAATGATCCGGCGCGCGGCGCGTGAAAACAGGCGGCGCTCTTCCATCGTCAGATTGATTGTCGTCACGTCGGCCCCTCGCCCATATCGCCCGGACGAGACCATAAGCGAGGCCATCGCCCCGGCATAGAGGCGTGCGCCTACTTCTTCAGCTTGGGGAGGCCGGCGACGGCAGGCTTCGGCTCTCGAGCCTCGGTGAAGAGGCCCCAGAAGGCTTCTTCGGGATGGGTACCTGCGACCGGGTTGAAGTCGGCAATGCGCCAGGGTGCATCGAAGGCCGAGAAATAGGAGAAGGCGCGAGCGTGAGACGGCTTGTACTGCGCTTCCAGCGCGCGCCAGAAGGCTGCCTGCTTCTCCGCATCATATCCCATAGTCACCGGGCCGGTCGGCAAGCCGGTTTCCTTGACGATGATTGGTCCGCAGTAAGCACCCTGGAGCTTGTCCGTTACCTTGACGACGAAGTCGGCCCAGTTGTCAGGGCCCGAGGTCGCGAACCATTTTTCGAAAATCGGATGGATATTCACCAACATGAAATCGAGTTGCCCGCGCACATCGTCGGCATCGCTTTCGAGGAATTGAGCAAAAGGTTCGGTGATGGTCAACGGCACATCTGGAATCCGCGAACGCATCAGGGCGAGATAAGATTGGAGGTTCGCCCAGGTGCCGCGCTTACCGAAAACGATTTCGTTGCCGAGCGAGATGCCGACAACGAGCTTTGGATGCGCCTTTACAGCCTTGATCGCATTTTTCACCTCTTCGGGATCGGCTGGTGTCCAGAGGCCGATGACGACGGCCTTGTAGCCGAGCTCCTGCGCGATGTCGGCGACATGCTCGTTGCCGTCGCGCGCCGAATAGGTGATGAGTCCGTCAAAATAGGGACGCAGCGCTTTCAGATCGGCCCGAATGTTTTCGGCGCTCGCTGGCGTGATATTGCCTTCGATGACCTTCAGGCCGGTCGGGTTGTAGGTAACGAAACGCGTCGTCGCCATTGCCGTTTCGAGCCGCGCCAGAGCGGGCGCGACGGCTTTGCGCGGAGCACAAGGCTCGGCGGCGAAAGCCGAGGTGGCGAAAAACGACAATAGGACGGCGATGAGGATGCGCATGGGCGAAGGTTAGGCGGGATTGTCCGCCCGCGCCAGCGATCTCAAAAGGCCACGAAGAGCGCGCCGAGCGCAATAAGCGCGACGCCAATCCAGTTCAACGCGGTCAGTCTTTCGCCAAGAAAGGCGACGCCGAAGACCGCGACGAGGACGACGCTCAGCTTGTCGATCGGCGCGACCTGCCCGGCATTGCCAATCTTGAGTGCACGAAAGTAGCAGATCCATGAGGCGCCTGTCGCGAGCCCAGAGAGGATTAGAAAACCCCACGTTCGCACGGAGATCGGCTCGGGCGAGCGGTATTCGCCGGTCGCGTAGAGGATCAGCGCCAGCGTGACGAGAATGACGATGGTGCGGATGAACGTCGCCAGATCGGAGTTGATGTTTTCGATGCCGACCTTGGCGAAGATTGCCGTCAGCGCCGCGAAGACCGCAGACAGAGCAGCCCAGAATTGCCAGGAGGCGGCGAGGTTCATGATTTCAATCCCCTCACGCGCCTGCGGCGATCAATCGAAGGCTTCATCCCATGTGCCTTTGGTCGAGGCCTTGGAATATTCCGTCGCGCGATTTTCGAAGAAGTTGGCGTGTTCGATGCCGTTCAGCATCTCGTCCATCCAGGGCAGTGGGTTTTTGTCCGTGCGATAGATCGGCTGGAGATTGAGCTGGATCAGGCGGCGGTCGGCGATGTAGCGGATATAGTCTTTGACTTCCTGACCCGTCAGACCTTCGATATCGCCCATTTCGAATGCGAGATCGATGAATGCGTCTTCGTGATGGATGATCGTCTCGCAGGCTTTATAGATGTCACGCTGCAATTCTTCGTCCCAGATTTCGCGGTTCTCGTCGATGAAGGTGCGGAAGAGCTTCACGATGGAATTGGTATGCAGCGTCTCGTCGCGCACCGACCATGTGATGATCTGGCCCATGCCCTTCATCTTGTTGAAGCGCGGGAAGTTCATCAGGATGGCGAAAGAAGCGAAGAGCTGCACGCCTTCGGTGAAGGCGCCAAACACCGCGAGTGTTTTCGCGATATCTTTTTTCGACCCCATGCCCCATTCGCGCATGTAGTCGAACTTGTCCTTCATTTCCTTGTATTTCATGAAGGCTTCGTATTCGGCTTCGGGAATGCCGATGGTGTCGAGCAGATGCGAATAGGCGGAAATGTGGACCGTCTCCATATTGGAGAAAGCCGAGAGCATCATCGCGACTTCGGTCGGTTTGAAGATGCCCGAATAGTGCTTCATGTAGCAGTTGTTCACTTCGACGTCGGCTTGCACGAAGAAGCGGAAAATCTGCGTCAGCAGATTGCGCTCACCCGGCGTCAGCTTCTTCGCCCAGTCCTTCACATCGTCGGCCAACGGCACTTCTTCCGGCAGCCAGTGGATGCGCTGCTGCGTCAGCCAAGCATCATAGGCCCAGGGATAACGGAAGGGCTTATAGACGAGACGTTCTTCGAGAAGTGACATGGGATGAATTCCGTCGTCTGCTTTTGTTTCCGGCAATTCTCACTTTGTCATGCCCGGACTTGATCCGGGCATCCAGAGCCGCCCATTCTGAGTTTGCGGCAATGGATTGCCGGGTCAAGCCGGCAATGACAGATTGCTGTGGATAGGTGTCTGGCCTTACTGGCAGGCCAGACATTCGTCGTATTCGACGACTTCGCGGCGGGCTTCGCTGGCCACCTGATCGAGGGTCTTCACGTCGAGCTTCTTGGCCGGAACGAGCGAGATCACTTCGGCTTTTTCGGCGCGCTGGATCGAGAGCGAGCGGCAGTAATAGAGACTTTTCACGCCGAGCTTCCAGGCCATCAGATGCAGCTTGTGCAGGTCGCGTTTATGCACGTCGGCCGGCAGGAAGAGGTTGATCGACTGCGCCTGATCGACCATCGCGGCGCGGTCGCCGGCATGTTCGATGACCCAGCGCTGGTCGAGTTCGAAGGCGGTTTTGAAGACGTCCTTTTCTTCATCCGACAGGAAGTCGAGATGCTGGATCGAACCGCCATTGGTGACGATGGACGACCAGATGTCGTCATCGTTGCGGCCTTTTTCTTCGAGCAGCTTCGTCAGATGACGATTGCGGACGTTGAAGGAGCCGGACAGCGTCTTGTGCGTGAACGAGTTTGCCGCGATGGGCTCGATACCCGGCGACGTGCCGCCGGTGATGATCGAGATTGAGGCGGTCGGCGCAATCGCCGTCTTGTTCGAGAAGCGCTCATTGAAGCCGAACTGCTTGGCATCCGGGCAGGCGCCGCGTTCATCGGCGAGTTTCCTGGAAGCCGCGTTCACGCCCTCCTGAATCGCCTTGAACATGCGCTTGTTCCAGACCTTGGCCATCACGCCCTCGAAGGGGATCATGTTGGCCTGAAGGAAGGAGTGATAGCCCATGACGCCGAGACCGACGGAACGTTCCTGCGCGGCGGCGTATTTCGCGCGGCTCATCTCGCTGGGCGCGCGCTCGATGAAATCCTGCAGCACGTTATCAAGGAAGCGCATCGTGTCTTCGATGATGTTCGGATTGTCCTGCCACTCGAAATAGGTTTCGAGGTTCAGCGACGAGAGGCAGCAAACGGCTGTGCGCTGCTCGCCATGCTGGTCGATGCCGGTCGGCAACGTGATTTCGGCGCAGAGGTTCGAGGTTTTCACTTCGAGGCCAGCGAGCTTGTGATGCTCGGGCCGCGCATTGTTCACTGTGTCTTTGAATATGATGTAGGGCTCGCCGGTTTCGATGCGCGAGGTCAGCATGCGAATCCAGAGCGAACGGGCCGAAATGGTTTTCTGAACCGTCTTGTCCTTCGGGCTCAGCAGCGCCCATTCGGCGTCTGCCTCGACGGCGCGCATGAAGGCGTCGGAAACGAGGATGCCGTGGTGAAGGTTCAGCGCCTTGCGGTTCGGATCGCCACCGGTCGGGCGGCGCATTTCCATGAACTCTTCGACTTCAGGATGATCGACCGGAAGATAGACCGCCGCCGAGCCGCGACGGAGCGAGCCCTGCGAAATCGCCAAGGTCAGAGAATCCATGACGCGGATGAAGGGAATGATGCCCGAGGTCTTGCCGTTGCCGCCGACGGTTTCGCCGATGGAACGCAGGTTGCCCCAGTAGGAGCCGATGCCGCCGCCCTTGGCCGCGAGCCAGACGTTTTCATTCCAGAGGCCGAGAATGCCTTCGAGGCTGTCGGAGGCTTCGTTGAGGAAGCAGGAAATGGGCAAGCCGCGCTGCGTGCCGCCATTAGAGAGAACGGGCGTCGCAGGCATGAACCAGAGCTTCGAGATGTAGTCATAAAGGCGCTGGGCGTGGGCCTCGTCGTCCGCGTAGTAGGAGGCAACGCGCGCGAAAAGATCCTGATAGGATTCGCCGGGCATCAGATAGCGGTCATTGAGGGTGGCTTTGCCGAATTCGGTCAGCAGCGCGTCGCGCGAATGGTCGAGCTTCACACGGAAACCGCGGGCGCGGAATCCACGAGCCACCTGAACGGCCTGGTCCATTTCGCCAAAGGGCATTTCGGGCTCGGCCGTCGCAGCCATATCGGCGCGCGGACGATGGGCTCCGGCACGGCTCGGCGCGCGCTCGCCCGTAATGATCGCGGAAACGGTGGCCTCGACATCGCTCATATCAACCGCTTTCGACGTATCGTTCAGCATGACTATCCCCTTTTGGCCCGTGGTTGCGCCCGCTCCGCCGCCGCAGGAGACGCAAAATCCCTTCAGGCGAAGCAAACGCTTTCGCCGTCTCTCTGCCCAACAGAGGCAGGACTCGTGTATTCAAATGATGGCCTCGCGCCCCCGGGGAGCCCCAAATCAGTGCGAGGTGTCCAGATATAGTAGACCGTGCCGCCCCGAGGTCAACACGTTGTGGCATGAGGATGAATGTTTTTTTAGTTAACGGCCTCGCGGCCTGGGCCACAGACATAAAAACATGTGATATTTCAGAGGCTTGATTCTGTTTTCCACGGCCGTTCGCCAGCAGCGAATGCCTCCGACAAGGGACTTTTCCCCTATGTTCGACAACTCCGCGCGGCGCACGCTTTACCCCGAAATAGAGCCCTACAAGACCGGAAATCTGAAGGTTTCGGCGCTTCATACGATCTATTACGAGGAGTGCGGAAACCCGAAGGGCAAGCCGGTCGTCATCGTTCATGGGGGCCCGGGCGGCGGTAGCAATCCGACGATGCGGCGGACTCACGATCCTCGCGCCTACAGAATTATCCTCTTCGATCAGCGCGGCTGCGGAAAATCCACGCCCCATGCGGAGCTCGACGGCAACACGACCTGGGATCTCGTATCCGACATGGAAGCCTTGCGAAATCTGCTGGAGATCGAGCGTTGGCAGCTCTGCGGCGGTTCATGGGGTTCGACACTGGCGCTCGCCTATGCCGAGACGCATCCAGCCCGCGTCAGCGAAATTATCCTCCGGGGGATATTCACGCTTCGCAAGCGCGAGCTCGACTGGTTCTATCAGCAGGGGTCGGACGCTATGTTCCCCGACGCCTGGGAACATTTCATCGCCCCCATCCCCGAAGCCGAGCGCGGCAATCTGATGGCGGCCTATTACAAGCGGCTGACCGGCGACAGCGAAGCGGAAAAGATCGCCTGCGCCAAAGCCTGGAGCATCTGGGAGGGGACGACACTTTCCCTCTTCTCCGATCCCGAACGCGTGGCGCGCTTTGCCGACGGGCACTTCGCCCTCGCCTTCGCGCGGATCGAATGCCACTACTTCATGAACAAGGGCTGGTTCGAGCCGCAGGATCAGCTGATCCGCGAGGCGCACAAGCTCAAGGGCATTCCGGGCGTGATCGCGCAAGGCCGCTACGATGTGGTGACGCCGATGTTCACCGCGTGGGAATTGTCGAAGGCCTGGCCCGATGTGCAACTCAACATCGTGCCTGATGCCGGACATACGGCAACGGAGCCCGGCATCGTCGATGTGATGGTTCGCGCCAGCGACCGCTTCGCCATCGCCTGACGCATCGCCCTTCATGCGCATCCTTTATCTCGTCAATGAAATCAATTCCGGGCCGGGCGTGTTGCTGGAGGAGGCGACGCGGCTCGGAGTTGAGGCCGACCTCATTTTCACGCTGGCGAAATGCGATCTGGTGACGGGCGCAGAGCGCGACATTCCCGAGACGACCGAGGGCTATGACGGGCTTGTCGTCATGGGCGGGACCATGGGCGTTTATCAGGAGGCGGATTACCCCTTTATCGGCAAGACGCGGGCGCTGATGCGGCGCTTCCACGAAGAGCGAAAGCCGATCATGGGTGTCTGCCTGGGCGCACAAATGCTGGCGAGCGCATTTGGCGGACGCGTCTACAAGATGGGTTACGACGAATGGGGCTTCCTGCCGCAGACATGGACCGATGCGGCGGCGGGCGATCCGCTGCTCGGCGACGCCGCGCCGGAGCTTGCGTTGATGCAATGGCATGGCGATACGTTCGACCTGCCGGACGGTGCCGTCAGGCTGGCGACCCGCGAGACCTGCGTCAATCAGGCGTTCCGCATCGGCGAGACGACTTACGGTTTCCAGTTTCACCTCGAAGTGACGCCGGAGACAGTCGATCTGTGGACGGAGCTTCGTACGAAAGCGGAACGGCAACCGTTTGAGGTGGTTAAAGCCAGACTCGGCGGAGAGGCGCTAGACGCGCAGATTTCCTTTGCGCGCCGTGTCATGGAACGCTGGCTCACGCTTAACAAGCGAGACGCGAAACCATTAGCCGCCGGTTAAGGCCGCCGCCAATAGAGTGGGAGACCAGCCCGAACCGGGTCTCAATCTTTCGCGGTCTTCCAATGCTCCAGTACAGGACTCAGATGGATCAGGACGGCGCGCCCGACAAGGGCGAGCGGCGGGAGATTGCCGCGACTGCGGTGGCGCAGTTGCTGGCGCGCGGCCTCATCAACGACGCCGACCGCGAGGCGGCCCATAGGATCATCGAAACGCTGGCGCGAGACGCCGAAGCGCGCGTACGAAAAATGCTCGCCGAAGCGATTTCGCATTACGACCGACTGCCGCGCGAAACGGCGGAGCAACTCGCCCGCGACGTCGAGGCCGTTGCCGTGCCGATCCTCCAGCATTCGCCGGTGCTTTGCGATGGATTCCTGATCACGCTGATTGCAAGGCGTGCCACCAGCGAAACGAAACAGATCGCCATTGCGCAGCGCGTGCATATTTCCGCACCGGTCGCCGAGGCGCTGGTCGGCACCGAGAACGCCAATGTTGTCGAGGCGCTTCTGGAAAACGCGGGCGCCTGTATCGGCGGGCCATCCTTGTTCAAAGCCGCCGAGGATCATTCGGACAAGTCCAATATTCTGCAACTCGTCGCGGCGCGACCCGAGGCGGCGCATGAGCTTGCGCAAGCCTGCCGCTCGCTGGCGCTGGACGACGATATCGACCGGTCGATTGCGGTGCGGATGAAAGATATTCTGACGCGCGAGCACAATGTACCACCGCTGCTGGCCGAGGAATTGACCAAAGCGACGCTGGAACGCTCCATTGTCGAGCGCATCGCCACAGCGCGCGACAATACGGAACTCGGCTCCTTCGCGCGCAGCCTGCATCAGCAGAGCCGCCTCAACGCGACGGTGCTGTTGCGCGCGCTCTGCGCGGGCCGTCTCGATTTTTTCGAGATCGCCTTTTCGATCCTTGCGCACGTGCCGCGCAAGACCATCACCGAGACGCTTCATCCACCCAAGGCGGATGCCTTCCGCGATTTCTACGCGGAGGCCAACCTCGTGCCTTACATGCGCCGCGCCGTCACGGTCGCCGCCTTCATGCTGGCGGAACAGACAGCCAAAGGTCTTCCCTTCGACGGTGAGGCCTTCATCGCGGAGGTAACGGGGAAAGTCGTCGCGTTCTATCGGACAATTTCGCCGGGGCCGCTCGATCTGGTGATTGCGCAGCTGGCGCGGATGGAGGCTGCGAAGGTCTGACGACACACCGATCAGCCGTTCCATCAGGACGTACTGGCGCGGCTCGATCTGCTGTTGATTTCGGCGAACCCGGTTGGAAACCTGGCACTAATTTAATGGGACGCGCAGGTAGCATGCTTTAAGGTTGGGCTCGACGTCGAACGGGGGATGACGATGCCGCAGGGTCCGGGAATGGCCGTCGGGACGATTGATGGTGTTCAGTCGGAGCTTCTTCGAACTTTTCCCTTGAAAGCGACAAGTTCAGAGCGGTCCTGGGAAGGCGTTCACATCAATGAATTTGCCGAGGTTTACATCGAGGATTTGACCTCCCCACCGCGAGATCATGTCAAAATTGGTCTATGCGTTGGGACCTCGCCCTCCATTCGTAGGGAATCCTGCGGAAAGATTTTCACCAGCCCGTCGCGCATCGGCGAATTTTCGATTCTACCCGCAGGCCGCAAGTCGCGCTGGCATGGCCTTGCGCCGGCCCATCTCGACATCCGCGTGGACCCTGACAGGATGAACGAGATGGCCACCGAGTTGCGCAGGGCCGGGGAAAGGCAGTTTGAGTTTGCCGACGCTCCGCGCTTGCGCGATCCGATCATTGAGCACATTGGGGCGATCTTCAGAGCGGAACTGAACCGCGCATCGCACCCTGCCCAGGATATGCTTATCGACTCGATGGCCGTCGCGCTGTGCGCGCATCTTCTTCGAAGCTACACGAATGCGGTAGGCATCGAGGAACGATCGACGGCATCGGTCGATGTAGCCGCCATCGGCCGAGCGATTAACTACATCGAGGATAATCCTGATCGGATCATCTCTCTTCGCGAATTGGCCGGTGCGGCGGGATTAAGCCGGTTTCACTTCAGCCGTGTGTTCAAGCAACATCTTGGCGTGTCACCGGCGAGATATGTGGAACGCACCCGGATCGAGCAGGCCAAAGCCCTGATCGTCAATGCCGAGATGTCGCTCGCCAACATCGCTCAGGCGGTCGGGTTCGCCGATCAAAGTCATTTTTCACGCCGCTTTCGGTTCCACGAGGGGCGCACGCCGGCTGCGTTCGCACGCGAACAGGCGAGAAGCATTTTGCCTTCCAGATAGTCCCCATGCACTCGATGCCGCAACGACGCGCTGACGTGCAAAAAAACACCTGGAGCAGCACAAAACGTCCAGGGACCGCAAGAACCGGTAAGACGCGGATCGCGACCGATATTTGAATGCGCGCCAAGGCTGGTGAAATCAGCCTCTCTGTTGGCAAGGATTCAAATCGATGGGCACGATCACGACCAAGGACGGCACCGAAATCTTCTACAAGGATTGGGGAAACGGTCAGCCGCTCTTCTTTCACCATGGCTGGCCTCTGAGTGCTGACGACTGGGATAGTCAGATGATGTTTTTTCTGGCGCATGGCTATCGCGTGATCGCCCACGATCGTCGCGGCCATGGACGTTCGACACAGACAGCGAACGGCCACGACATGGATACCTATGCGGCCGATGTCGCCGAAGTCGTCAAAGCTCTCGGCCTGAAAAACGCCATCCATATTGGCCACTCGACCGGTGGTGGCGAGGTAACGCGATATGTTGCCAAATACGGCAAGGGGAAGGTCGCAAAAGCGGTGCTGATCAGCGCCATTCCTCCGACCTTCATGAAGTCGGATCGAAACCCGGATGGCGTTCCAAAGGAGGTCGTCGATGGTATTCGCGATGGCACCGCGAACCACCGTTCGCAATTTTATAAGGACATCACGATCCCATTTTATGGCTTCAACCGACCGGGCGCGGAAATCTCGGAAGGCATTCGTGAGAACTGGTGGCGGCAAGGCATGATGGGTGCCGCGATAGCTCAATACGAATGCGTCAGGGTACTGTCGGAGACGGAGTTTTTCGACGATCTGAAATCCATCGATGTGCCGGTTCTCGTGATGCACGGCGAGGACGACCAGATTTGCCCATTCCCGACCACAGGCGCCAGGTCGGTAAAACTGCTGAAGCACGGCACGCTGAAGTCTTATCCCGGCTTGCCCCACGGCATGCCGACGACGCATGCCGCGTTGATCAACGCCGATCTGCTTTCGTTTATACGGTCCTGACGCCGGGCCGAAAGCTAGCGCCGACAACCGTTTTGAAGGAAAGCCCTTTCCTGCCCTCTCCTCAACGGGAGGGCAGGAAAGAAGCCGTACTACTCAGGGTTCGCTCTTCACCACGTGCGAGTTTTTGTCAGCTGATCGATTTCTTGCCGGTAAATACCGCCAACTGGGCGGCGAAAGCGCGCTTATATGCGAGCCGGGCTTCGCCGCGGGCAACGTAGGCGGAGAGGTTCGGATATTCGTCGAGCAAGCCCGATCCGATCAGCCGGAGCAGCACCGACACCATCATGAGGTCGCCCGCACTGAACGCGCCGTCGAGCCAGTCGGCATTGCCAAGATGAGCGGAGAGTTCGTTGAGCCGGACGCGGATGCGGTTCTCGAGCAGAGGCAGACGCTCGCCGTACCAGCTTTCGTTGCGCTCCGTCAGCGTGGCCATTGAGCGCTCGACGATTGGCGGCTCCACCGTGTTCAGCGCGGCAAACATCCATGTGATCGCACGCGCCCGCGCCTTCGCATCATGTGGCAGCAGGCCTGCATGGCGCTCCGCGATGCGGAAGACAATCGCGCCTGACTCGAAGAGGGCGAGATCGCCCTCTTCATAAGTCGGAATCTGCCCGAACGGATGAAGCGCCAGATGCGCGGGCTCTTTCATCTCGCTGAAAGAAACGAGACGAACGTCGTAAGGCTCGCCCGCTTCTTCGAGTGCCCAGCGCACACGCATATCGCGCGCCAGCCCCTTGCCGCCATCGGGCGAGTTTGCAAAGGCGGTGATGGTGGGGATCATCGTCGCGCGCTCTCTGTTGGCTCTCTATTGGTTGATGTCGGGCTCCACGAGCTTTGCGAGCTTGTTCAGGGATTCCTGCCAGCCGAGATAACAGCCCTCAGGCGGGATCATGTCCGGCACGCCTCCCTGTTCAATATGGATTTCGGTGCCCACCGAAACGGCTTTCAGTGTCACGGTGATGCGCATCTCGCCCGGCATGTTCGGATCATCAAACCTGTCCGTGTAGACAAGGCGTTCGCCGGGAACGAGTTCAAGATAGGTGCCGCCAAAAGAGTGACCGCCGCCCGTCGTGAAATTGCGAAAAGACATTCTGTGGCTGCCGCCGACTCGTCCGTCGAGTTCATGGACTGTGCAGACGAAACCATAAGGCGGGAGCCAGCTTGCGATCGCATCCGCTTCCAGAAAGGCGCGATAGACCTTTTCGGGCTTTGTGGCGATGACGCGGTGAAGGCGGATCGTGTTGGGCATGTCATGTCCTCCTGGTCTGATTTTTTGACTGATGGTCGATGTCTTTTGGGGGGAAAAGCAGTTCCAGATAACGCGTCAGATGATCGATGCTGTCGGCGGCGATCGCCGCCCCGCCTTTGGCCTTGGCCAGGATGAAAGCGCCTTGCAAAACGGCCTGTATGTGGAGCGCAAGCGTTCTCGGCGTCCAATCGGCGGACAGGCCGCAATCCTGCATTGCCGCTTCGATATCGGCTTCCAACGTTTCGGCATGGCCGCTGATGCTGCGATCGCAGGCGTCACGAATGGCGGGACTGGTCTCATAGGTTTCCTGCACCATGGTGCCAACGAGACAGGTGAACTCGGGCACGCCGCCTTTTAGCAGTGCCTTGCGGAAGGCGACGTAACCGAGGACACGGTCGAGCGGATCGGCGTGGTCGTGATAGGGAGCATGCGCAAACCGCGCACCGGTCGTTTGCGACCAATGATCGGCGGCGACGACGCCGAACTCATCCTTGCTTTTGAAGTGATGGAAGAACGCTCCTTTGGTGACCCCCGCGGCCGCGCAAAGATCATCGACCGTGGTGGCGGAATAGCCCTTGGTGCGGATCAACGACAGTCCGGCATCAAGCAGTTTCGATCGGGCATCCGGTTTTGCAGACTGGTTGGCCATGTTCGTTCTCCTGATGCTCGATTGATACCGACTGGTTGGTATGTAGTCAAGCGATAGTAACCCGACCCCTTCCCGGCCCTCCCCTTTCATGGGGAAGGGCCGGGAAAAGCGGCAGATACGGTTAGAAGTTCACGCGGCTGGTGATCGCGCCATCGACCAGCATGTTGATGCCCGTGGTGAAGGAGGAGGCGGGGCTCAGCAGGAAGGTCGTGGCATTGGCGATGTCTTGCGGGGTCGCCATACGGCCCATGGGATTGCGGGCCATCGTCGCCTTGAACATGTCGGCCATGTTGGTTTCGACCATATGCCAGACGCCACCCTTGAAATAGACCGTGCCAGGAGAAACGACATTGACACGGATGTGCTTGCCCGCATGCTGCTTGGCGAGGCCCTTGGCGAAATGGATTTGTGCGGCCTTCATCGCGCCATAGGCGTTGCCGTCTGTCGTTTCGGCGGCGGAAACGGACGAGATGAAGATGACGGCGGCATCGCCAGAGGCCTTGGCGGATTTTTCGAGGAAGGGAAAGGCCGCTTCAAAAGCGCGCTGCGCACCCATGACGTCGATGTCGAAGCAACCCTTCCAGGCTTCCTCGGTGTTGCCGATGGTGAGCGCGCTGGCATTCGTGACCAGAAGGTCGATGCCACCGAGCGTGTTGCCCGCTTCGGCAACCCACTTTTTCAGTGCCGGGCCGTCGGCTATATCGACGGCGGCGCCGATGACGTTGACGCCGGTCTTCTTCAGCGCGGCGACGGCTTCGGCAACCTGATCCTTGTTGCGGGCGCAGATGGCAAGGTCCACGCCTTCGGCGGCCAGCGTTTCAGCGATGGCGCGGCCGATGCCGCGCGTCGCGCCGGTGACGATCGCCTTTTTGCCTTTGAGTCCGAGATCCATTGTCTTCTCCCTTGGGTGTTTTGCCGGAATGTACGTTTAATTTCTGGGATCGGCGAGGAAGAGCTCGCGGATCGAACGCACCGCCTCGCCGACACGCAGGCGGATCAAGGTCGTCAGGCGTTGGGGCGGCGGCGGATCGAGGTCGAGGCCGATCTTCTTCGGGCTTTCGTCGTCGCCGGTCGAGAGGGCGATCAGATCGACGGTGCCGGCGCGGACGCGCGCGCCTTTCGCAATCGTGCGGCCGAGGCGCGCATGCATGACCGCACCGAGCGTCAGGTCGCGCTCATGCGGGGTGACGAGGAAGCCGTACATGTCGGCGACCTCGCCAGCACTGACGTCCGCGCTCAGGGTGAAGTCGATAGAGCCGACATCCATCGCCTTCAGCCGCGTTTTGCGGGCGGCGAAGAGGCGATCGAGCAAGGGCAGGTCGGCGGGATTGGTGACGAGCATAACGACATCGCCCGCCTTTAAACCATCGGGGGGCGTCGTGTTGCGCACCTGTCCTTCGCGCATCACCGAAATGATTTCGGTGCCGACGGCGGAGAGCGGCATACGGCTCATGCGGCGGCGCGCGATGATACTCATCGGATCGACCGTATAGGCGACAACCGTGCGATCGATGCCCGCAGGCAGGCCGATTTCGACGCGAGCGCGGGCCTGCGGGCGCGGCGGCAATTCGACATCGACGATTTTCGCCGCCGTCGAGATCGTCCAGCCCTGCACGATCAGCGAGGCGAGCACGACGATGAAGGCGATGCCGAAGATCGTCTGGGCATGGCGAATGTGTTCGAGAACTGGAATTGTCGCAAGGAAGATCGGCACAGCGCCGCGCAAACCAACCCATGAGATGAAGGCGACCTCGCCGCGTTTGAATTTCAGCGGCGCGATGGAAAGAATAACGGCGATGGGGCGGGCGACGAAGATCAGCACGGCGGCGATGATGAGCGAGGGAATGAGGATCGGCACGAGCTTCGAGGGCGTGACGAGAAGCCCCATCATCAGGAACATGCCGATCTGGGCAAGCCAGGAGAGGCCGTCCGAGAAGCGGCTGATTTCGGCGGTGGCGCGGTGCGGATTGTTGCCGAGCGTGGTGCCGACCAGATAGACGGCGAGGAAGCCCGAGGCTTCGGCTGCCTGCGCGGTGGCGAAGATGACGAGAGCCAGAGCGCCGGCGAGGATCGGATAGATGCCGGGCGAAAATTTCAGCCGGTTGATGGCGCGCAGCACGATCTGCCCGCCGACAAGGCCGAAGAGAACGCCGCCGCCCATCTGCCAGCCGAAATCAAGGACCAGATCGAAGGCGAGCTTTGCCGACATTTCGCCGAGGCTGCCTTTGGGCAGGCCGTGGTCGATGAGGCTCACCAATGCCAGGGTCATGAAGATCGACATCGGATCGTTGATGCCGGATTCGATTTCAAGCGTGTCGCTGACGCGAGGCCTCAGGCGCAGCCCGCGCAGATGGAGCAGGAGGAAGACGGCGGCGGCGTCGGTCGGTCCGACGATGGCACCCAGCAGCAGGCTCTCGAGCCAGTTATATTCCAGGACATAATGTGCGGCGACGCCGGTAATGCCTGCTGTAATGAAGACGCCGAAAGTCGCCAGCACCAACGCCGGCACGAGGGCGCGCGAGAAAGCCTCGCGTGTCGTGCGCAAGCCGCCGTCGAAAAGGATCAGGGCCAGCGCGACGGAGCCCGTGAGGTAAGCGACGCGGAAGTCCTGAAACCTGATGCCGCCGATGCCGTCTTCACCCGCCAGCATGCCGAAGGCGAGGAAGGCGAGCAGCAACGGCGCGCCGACCCGCGACGACAGCACGCCGGCAAAGATCGAAAAGGTGATCAGCGCCGCCGTGATGAGAATGATGTGATTGGCGAAATCCATGCGGGGATCGGGGCTCTGCTTGGCGGCTGCGGGGCGAAACGGCAGGAGAACAAGCCTCGAAACAGGACGAAAGCGGCCATTCGCAAACCCTGAACGGAGGGTCGGCGGGAATGAACTGACGGACCGATTTTGGCTCGGGACTATCGGAGCTATAGTGTAGGGCAAAGCGCCGGTCGGACGACAAAAAACATGAGCCGGGCCAAACGGGAGGACGGACGAAATGGATCTCAGCATGCGACCCGAGGACGTCGCCTTTCGCGACGAGGTGCGCGCCTTTCTCGATGAAAACCTGACCGACGATCTCAAAGCCCATGCGCGGTTGACGCCGGGCATTCTCGCCGACCACGATCTGCGGCTTGAATGGCTGAAGCGTCTGCACAAGCGCGGCTGGTCGGCGCCGAGCTGGCCCAAGCAATATGGCGGAGCAGGCTTCAATGTGATGCAGCGCTTTATCTACGCGTCGGAATGCGCCGCTGCCGGCGCGCCGTCAGGCTCCAACATGGGACTGAGCATGGTCGGCCCCACGCTGATGGGCCATGGCCGCGACGACCAGAAGGCGCATTACCTGCCACGCATCCTGTCGGGCGAGGACTGGTGGTGTCAGGGCTATTCGGAACCGGGCTCGGGCTCGGACCTCGCCTCGCTCCAGTGCAAGGCGACGTCGGATGGCGACGACTACATCATCAACGGCACGAAGATCTGGACCACAGGCGCGCATATCGCCAACAAGATGTTCTGCCTCGTTCGCACGGATTCCTCGGCAAAGAAGCAGGAAGGCATTTCCTTCATCCTGATCGACGAGTTCGACGCGCCGGGCATCAAGATCGAGCCGATCATCACGCTGGCGGGCGACCACGAGGTCAATCAGGTTTTCTTTGACGATGTACGCGTGCCCAAGGCCAACCGCGTCGGCGCGGAAAACAACGGCTGGACGGTGGCGAAATATCTGCTCGAATTCGAACGCGGCGGTGCGGCGCATGGCGCGAACCTGCGCAATTCGCTCAACCGGCTGAAAGTCATGGCCGGGACCGAGCACAACGACGACGGCGCGAAACTGATCGACGACCCGGCCTTCCGCCGCAAGATCGACGAGACGGATGTCGAAGTGACGGCGGTCGAATTCACCGAGCATCGCATCATGTCGCAGCTCTCCAATGGCCAGAATCCCGGCGCGGCGGCTTCGATCATCAAGCTGCGCGGCGCCGATACGAGCCAGAAGATCACCGAGCTCGCCATGGAAGCCATTGGCTATTATGCCGAACCGCATGTGATGGAGGCCCGCACCTGGGGCTCCAATGTCGCGCCGGTGGGTCCGCAGCATGCGCTGATGGTGATGCCGAAATATCTCAACACGCGCGCCTCGTCGATCTTCGGCGGATCGAACGAGGTTCAGCGCAACATCATGGCGAAGGCAGTGCTGGGGCTTTAAAGCCCCGGCCCGTCAGGGTCGGGATCGCGGCCCACCGCCATGCGATAGACGAGGCGCGCGAGTTCGCGCGTCATGCGCTTGCGGTCGTCTTCGCCAAGATCGAGAAACGCTATTTCGAGAATGGTGTTGTAGAGCATCTGCGCGATCAGCCATGCGTCCTGTTCGGGCATGGGCAGATCGAGAGCGTCGCCCGCCTGCACGCGGATAGTTTGAGCGAGCGCGGTCATTGCCGTTCTCGCCTCTTCAACCACTGGCAGGTGCTGGACGAAGGAAATCTGGCGCAACAGCACATGGAAAACGACGCGGTCGGCGGCGATGGCGTTGACAGCTTGCCCGGTCAGATGCGCGACGCCGTTCCAGGCGTCGAGACGCGAGGCGGCGATGAAGGCTTCCTGCATGTTCTCGACGAGGCGCTTCATCAATCTGGCGGTCAGCGCGGCGATGATCGCTTCCTTATTGGGGAAGAATTCATAGAGCGTGCCGATGCTGACGCCCGCCCGCTCGGCGATATGGTTGGTGGTCAGCGCCTCATAGGGGCTCGCCCGCAAAAGCTGAGCAGAGGCGTCGATAATCGCCTCGAAGCTCGCTTTGGAGCGCGTCTGTTTGGGCAGCTTTTTCGGTTCCAGATCAATCACTTGAGGGGTCTCTGGCCATGGCCGGACAGGATCGCGCTAATCCGAGTATTCCGAGTAATTACTTGGAATACAATGGCAGCTTGAGTGTTCTGTCCAGAGTAGATGCGAGGCCCCATGTCGGCTCTACCCCATGACGACCAGACGCCTGAAGCCGTCAGCGCTGTATTGAGGCGCGACGCCGCCCCCGTTGCGTCGCGCAAGGGCAAGTCGCGGCCTGTCATGCATATCGACTTTCTCACTCCCACGGGCGATCCGGGGTTGAGTGGACCGGGCTCGGTCACCTGGCGGGTCTACAACAACCCGGTCGGGCTCGCGGTGGGGGGCATCGCGGCGGTTATTCTCGAACTGGCCGAGCCCGCGGTTCGCGCGGGCGTCTGGGATCATTCGACATTCAAGGTCGATCCGATCAAACGCATGGAGAATACGGGGCTCGCGGCGATGGCCGTGACCTATGGGCCGAAAAAGGCGGCGCAGATGACGTTCGACCGCGTGACGCGGATGCATCAGCGCGTCACCGGCACGACGCATGAAGGCGTGCCTTATCGGGCGATGGACCCAAAGCTTCTAACATGGGTGCATGTGACGGCGGCATGGGGCTTTCTCAACGCGCATATCCGCTATGTCGAACCGGAGATGAGCCGCGCCGATCAGGACCGCTATTACGCGGAAGGCGAGATCGTCGGCAAAGGCTTCGGTGCGCAATGGGTGCCGACCACGGCGGACGAGATCGACGCCTATATGAAAGAGATGCTGCCGAAGCTTTATGTCAACGACACGGTGCCGGCTTTCCTGAAGCTCGTCGGCGACGCCTCGCCCTTCGGCCCGCTCGGCCGTCCGTTTCAGCGCCTCTTCGCACAAGCCGCCATCGACCTGCTAACGCCGGAAATGCAGGCCGTCTCGGGTGTTTATGTCACCTCGAAGCTCGGGGCTTTGCTTAGGCCCACGGTGCGCGGGCTTGCCAAACTCGCGGGCGCCGCGGTTCGCCTCGCGCCGGACGGCCCGCCGCAACAGGCTTGCCGCCGCATGGAAGTCTCGACAGACTGCCTGAAGGCCTGACAAATAAAGGCCGAAACGACTGCGCGTGAACTGACGCAGCGTCGGCCAATAAAAATTCGTGGGGACGACATGGATCTCAATCTGACGGGCGATGACGCCGCCTTTCGCGACGAAGTGCGCGCCTTTCTCGATGAGAAATTGACGCCCGAGCTGAAAGAAGCCGGCAGCCTCACCACCAGCGTCTTCACGGACAAGCCGTGGAACCTGATGTGGCAGAAAATCCTGAATGAGAAAGGCTGGGCCGCACCCGCATGGCCGGTCGAATATGGCGGCACCGGCTGGACCGAGATGCAGAAATATATATGGGCGTCGGAATGCGCGCGCGCAGGCACGCCGGGCCTCTCGCCCATGGGCTTGCGCATGTGCGCGCCGGTACTGATGAAATACGGCACGCCGGAACAGAAGGCGTTTTTCCTGCCGCGCATTCTCGCCGGTGAAGATTACTGGTGTCAGGGTTATTCGGAGCCGGGGTCGGGATCGGACCTTGCCTCGCTGCAACTTCGCGCGGTTTCCGACGGTGGCGACTATGTGCTCAACGGATCGAAAATCTGGACGACGCATGCGCATTTCGCCAATCGCATGTTCTGCCTCGTGCGCACGAATTCGGATGGCAAGCCGCAGCAAGGCATCACTTTCATTCTGCTCGAGATGGATACGCCCGGCATCAAGGTCGAGCCGATCATCACGCTGGCGGGCGAGCATGAAGTGAATCAGGTTTTCTTCGACGATGTGCGCGTGCCGAAAGCCAATCGCGTCGGGCCGGAGAATGAAGGCTGGACGGTGGCCAAGTACCTGCTCGAATTCGAACGCGGCGGCGCCTATGCGGCGGCACTCGCGGTCGGCATCGAGCGGATCAAAATGATCGCCTCGGCCGAGCGCTCCGACAATGGTGCCCGGCTGATCGACGATCCGGCGTTTCGCGCCAAGGTGTCTGATGCCGAGATTTCGGTGAAAGCGATGGAGATCACCGAACATCGCGTGATGTCGGCGCTGTCGGGCGGCAAGAACCCCGGGCCCGCTTCCTCAATGTTGAAGACGCGCGGCTCAGAGATGACGCAAGTGATAGACGAGCTGGTGCTGGAAGCCATCGCCTATTATGGCGACGTCGATCAAAGGTCCGCGCGCGAGCCGGGCTCCAATGTCGCGGCGGTCGGCCCTAAATACGGGCTCACCGCCATGCCGCGCTATCTCAACAATCGCGCCGCGACGATCTATGGCGGCTCGAACGAGATTCAACGCGGCATCATGGCGAAGCTGGTTCTGGGGCTTTAGGATCGCGGCGCTCCGCTCGTGTCGAAACTCGCGGTTGGCAATTCTCCGGCGGCGAGAAATGCGCTATGATCGATTCCGGCGCGGCCCTCGCCTCCCCCCTCCAATCGGGAAAGCATCATTCATGCAGGGTGCGCGCTTCCGACTTACGAGCCAACTGTTCGAGCATCAAGCATAAGGAGGGATTGTGACGCTTGCTCGCAATGGAAGGTTCTTGCGATGAAGCTATCTGCGCCAATCTATCGTTTGAAGCGCACGGCCAAACTTTTATCCCGTGAAAAGAATATACCACTCCATGAAGCGCTCGACCGCGTTGCCGTGGATGAAGGCTTCAGCGGGTGGAGTTTGCTTGCGGCTAAAGCATCCGCGACCGCACCCGCGCGCGAGCTCTTTGCGCACCTCTCTCCCGGCGATCTGATGCTGGTGGGCGCTCGTCCGGGCCAGGGCAAGACCTTGATGAGCCTCGAGATCGCCGTCGAGGCCATGAAGGCCGGCCATCGAGCCGTGTTCTTCACGTTGGAATATACGGAAAGAGATGTGCTGGATCGTTTCCGCGACATCGGCGTCGAACCGGCGCATTTCAATGCTTTGTTTGAATTCGACAGCTCCGACGAGATGAGCGCCGACTATATTGTGAGGCGGTTGGCTGCCGCGCCGCGCGGCACATTGGCGGTTATAGATTATCTGCAACTGCTCGATCAGAAACGCGAGAACCCGGCATTGAGCGTTCAAGTTCGTACGCTGGATTCCTTCGCGCGCGAACGAGGACTTATCATCGTCTTCATTTCGCAAATCGATCGATCATACGATCCGCTGACGAAGCCTTGTCCCGATCTTGAAGATGTCAGGTTGCCGAACCCGCTGGATTTGAAACTCTTCAGCAAGACATGTTTCCTGAATGGCGGCGAAGTTCAGTTTCAGACGGCGCGCTGAACGCGGCGCGGCTTCCGATATATTCTAGTTGCGAATTATTCGCAACTAGAATATATGATGTCTTCCGTAGCCAGAGGAAGACGCCATGCTGAAAGAACCGGGTTTCGTCGAAGCCA
>DASYEM010000035.1:0-13759 GCA_036499025.1 Parvibaculum sp.
TCGAGCACCCGCACATCCTGATAATCGCCATTGAGCGAGAGGCGCGGCAGGCGCGTCAACGCGTCCGCATGGGCGGGATGGATGACGCCCTTGCGCGTCGTTGTCGCCGAGCGGAAGCCGAATTCCTCCGCGAGGCTGAAGTCGCGCTCCCCTGCCGAGGACGGATCGCCGTAGGGATAGGAAAAGTGGGTAGGGCGGACGCCGAGCATGGCCTCGTGACGGGCGAGGCCGTGAGCGATGTCGATGCGGGCGCGCTCTTCGGAAACCTGGGCAAGGGCGAAGTGGCTCGCCGTATGCGCCTCGATATTCGCATAAGGGTGGTCAGCGAGATTGCGCAGATCGGCCCAGCTCATCGAAAGCTCGCGGGTGATCGCCGCCATGTCGAGACCATGCTCGACGGCGAGGCGGCGGACTTCGGCGCGCAACGCGTCTTCGCCTAGCGCCCTGAGCTTCCAGTAGATGCCGGACCATGCCGCATTCTTGTCGGCGGTCGAGGCTGTACGGAAAATCTCTTCACCTTGGGGAAAGCGAATGCGGACTTCATTCGCCATCGCAATGATGCGCTCAAGCGCCACCCACCAGAGTTCGGCGGCGCCGTCGGGCAGGCTCGTCGCGAGATAGACCGTGAAGGGCACCCGGTAGCGCTCGAAGATTGGCGCGGCGACGGTGAGATTGTCTTTGTAACCGTCGTCCAGCGTGAAGACGGCGAAACGCTGCGAGAAGTCGCGCGCCGCCAGCCGTTTGACGGCTTCGTCGAGGCTAAGAGTAACGAGACCGCGCTCGCGGACGTGATGCAGCGTCTCTTCGAGGAATTTCGGCGTCACTTCGAGAATGCTGTTCGGCGCGAAACCTGCCCCATCGGGCTCGCGCACCCGATGCAGCATGAAGATGGTGCCGACGCCGTGGATCGACTGCGGCACGAAACGATGCGCGCCGCTTGCATAAAGAGCGAGCAGGGTGCTGCGGGCCAATGCGGGTTTCGCCGCTGTGAGGGAGCGCCGAAGGTTAACGGTCATCTCTGCCTTTGCCGCCGATCCGTCTCGCCGGTGTGCCACCCAATGTCCCTTAAAGAGTAGCACGCGCCTTGCAATCTGATCGGTATGGCAAGAATGCCCGTTCGGAATTGAGAAAAGGTTTCGCAAAAGAACCACTCAGTCCCGGGACGAAACAAAAAACGTACCGAATTGAACCATCACGAGGCCCCCCGTGAAGACGCTCAACAAAATCGAAGACCAGGCAACCGCTCTTAATTTCCTCGCCCCGCAGGCCTCCGCCACCTCAGCCGAACAGGCCGAAGGTCTGGTGATCGAAGGCCCGTGGCGCGCGACCCCCGAAGTACTGCTCTCGGTTCACAGCGATTTCGCCTCGCTCCGCAACGCCTGGACGGCGTTGGAGCAGACCGGCGACTGCACGGCTTTCCAGAGCCACGCATGGCTCTCCACCTGGTTTGCCCATATCGGCAAGCTCGAAGGCATCGAACCCTGCATCGTCACGGGCTGGGACGCCGACGAGGAAGGCGCTCTTTTCATTCTGCCGCTCGGCATTCAGCGCGGTCTGACGGGCGCCAAGCTCGTTTGGCTCGGCGGCGGGCTTTGCGATTATCAGGGCCCGGTTCTCTCCAAAGCTTTCCCGCACCGCGTGCGCAATGGCCAGTTCAAGGCGCTGTGGAAGCAGATCCGCCAGACGCTGCCCGAGCATGATGTTGTGGAACTCAGCCGGATGCCGGAAAAGATCGGCGGTCAGGCGAACCCCTTCATGCAGCTCGGCCGCATCTCGCAGCACGCCTCGTCGGCTCACATGACGCGCCTGAAGCCCACCTGGGACGCCTATTACGACGACAAGCGTTCTTCGGGCAGCAAGAAGCGCGACCGCCAGAAGCGCCGCAAGATGGAAGAATTCGGCGAGACGGTGCTTGTGACGCCGACGGACAAGGACGCCATCGCCCGCACCGTTGATGCGCTGATCGAGCAGAAGTCCGCCACTTTCGCCCGCATGGGCGTCGCCAACATGTTTGAAAAGCCGGGCGTCCGCGATTTCTATATGGCGCTGGCGACGGATGCCGCCGCCGAGGGCCTGATCCACGTCGCTCACCTCGAAGTTGGCGGCAAGATCGCTGCCGCCAATTGGGGCGTGAGCTTCGGCGGCCGCTACCATTATGTGCTCGCCAGCTATGCCGAGCAGGAAGAGTTCGCCAAGCGCGGTCCCGGAATGATCCAGTTGATGGATCTGATGAAGCATGCGATCGAGGCCGGCCACACCGAATTCGACTTCACCATCGGCGACGAAGGCTATAAGGCCGATTGGTGCGAAGTGGAAATTAAGCTTTTCGACCATCTCGAAGCGGCGACGGTGCGCGGTCTTCTGACGCTTTTGCCAACGGCGGCTTTCCTCAAAGTTAAACGCTTCATCAAGCAGACCCCGGTACTTTGGCAGGCATTCACCCGCCTGCGCGCCGTCGCGGGCTCGCTCCCGGGGGTTGCCGCCCGGGCCTGAAGGACGTTGTCTGTCTTATGGATGCTTCGGTGCTGCCCCAACCGTTCAGAAGGCTTGCCGCTCCGCTGCTGACGCGGCTCGCCGACGGACATCTCGCGCATGTGATAAACGGCGCGGCGATGGTGATGGGCATCCGCATCGCGGGTGCGGCCATCACGCTGCTGAGCCAGGTTCTGCTCGCGCGCTGGATGGGCGCCTTCGAATACGGCATTTTCGCTTACGTCTGGGTCTGGGTCATCATCCTCGGCATTCTCGCGCCGATGGGCTTCGGCACCTCGACCTTGCGTTTCGTGCCCGACTATCGCGTCAACGAGAAATGGCGGCGGCTCTCCGGCATTCTCGAAGCGTCATGGCGCATGGTGGCGATCTTCGGCGTGATCGCCACGGCGCTCGGCCTTGCGGTGCTCGCCGTCTTCCACAATCAGATCGCGCCTTATTATCTGCTGCCGCTCGCGGTCGCGCTGGTCTGTGTGCCCGCCTTCGCGCTGACCGACACGCTGGAAGGCACGGCGCGCGCTTTCGGCTGGGTCAACCTCGCTTATCTGCCTGCTTATATCGTGAGGCCGCTCGCCATCGTCGTGATCGGCGGCATCATCTATCTCGTCATGGGCGAGCTGACGGGCCTTGCAGCCGTCATCGGCGCGCTCATCGCGGCAGTGCTGACGCTGGGCGGGCAGCGCCTGCTGCTCAATCGCCGCATCGCGCAGACGATCCCGAAGGCGAAACCGTTCCGGCATACAAAATACTGGATCATGGCGTCGATGCCGCTGGTGCTGACCGAAGGGCTTTATCTGGCGCTGCTGAATTGCGACATCGTACTGCTGGGCGCCTATGTCGATCCCGATCATGTCGGCGTCTATTTCGCCGCGACGCGAATCGTCAATCTCATCACCTTCATCTACTTCGCCGTCGCCGCGCTTGCCGTGCCGAAATTTGCCGAGCTGCACGCGAAAGACGATCGCGCGGGTTTGCAGGCTTTCGTCCACGACATCATTCAGTGGATTTTCTGGCCGACGCTCGCCGCCGCCGCCTTCATTCTGCTTTTCGGCAATATCGCGCTCGGATTGTTCGGACAGGATTTCAGCGCCGGTTATCCGCTGCTGGCGATTCTGATGCTGGGCTTCATCGCGCGCGCCTCAACCGGGCCGATTGAATATCTGCTCAACATGACCGGCAATCAGAACGTGACGGCGGGCGCTTATGGCGGCGCGGCCGTGCTGAACATTCTGCTCAACCTGATCTTCATTCCGCGCTTCGGCCTTGAAGGCGCGGCGGGATCGACTGCGATCTCGCTGATCTTCGCCAGCGTCTGGCTCTTCATCGCGGTGCGCCGCCGTCTCGGCATCTCGGCCTTCGTCTTTACATTTGCCCGTACGCATCAGGACCCCGCATGACCGACCTGAAGCGCCATTCGATGTTTTCCGCAGCGCCGCGCCGCAGCCGCGCGCCGGCCTCAAGCGAGGCCGACATCACCTTGCTCGACAGCGCCGAAGCCGTTGGCCCTTATGTCGCCGCGCTCGACGAGCTGGCCGCCAATGCGACGGACAGCAATCCACTCTTTGAAGCGGCGACGCTTGCCGCCGCGTTGACGCATCTGCAGGTGGGATCGCCCGCGACCGTGGCGCTGATCTGGAGCCAGGAAGACGGCAAGCGCGTGCTGATCGGCGCGTTTCCGTATCAGGCGCGCCGCTTCTATCTCGGCCTGCCGCTTTGCGTCTGGTCGATCTGGATGCATATCCACAGCTTCCTTGCGACGCCGCTGGTGCGCGCGGGATTTGAGCACGAGGCAATCCGGCGGTTCATGGGCTTTGCCGACAGCTCAGGCGCGCCGCTCATGCGCTTTCCGCTGTTTCAGTCAGACGGCGCTTTCGGGCAGGCGCTGGCCGATGTGCTTGCAGAGCGGGCGCGGCCTTTCGCCGAGACGGGATGCCACGAAAGAGCTTTCCTGAAATCCGATCTCGACGGCGAAGCCTATCTCGCCGCCCATATGCGCAAGAAGAAGCGCAAGGAATATAACCGGCTGTGGAACCGGTTGGCCGAGACCGGCGAATTGAAATTCGAGACGCCGGGCGCGGAACTCGATCTGAATCGCTGGCTTGAGAGCTTCTTCGAACTGGAGCGCAGCGGCTGGAAAGGCAAGCGCGGCACGGCGCTGGCCGAGCGCCCGAATGAGCGCGCTTTCTTCGAGGCCATGTGCCGCGAGGCGCAGCGGGCCGGGAAATTCCACGCCGCTGAGATCGCGGTCGACGGCAAGCCGCTGGCCATGCTGGCGAGCTTCGTCGCGGGTGGCGGCGCTTACAGTTTCAAGATCGCCTATGACGAGAATTTCGCGCGCTATTCGCCCGGCGCATTGCTGATGATGAAAGCCATCGGCGCTTTCCACGACGATCCGCGCATCGGCTGGGTCGATAGCTGCGCGATCCCGAACCACCCGATGATCGATCATATCTGGGCCGAGCGCCGCGCCATGCGCGAGGTGAACGTCGCGACGGCGCATGTCCTGAGCCCAGTGCTGATCGCCTATTCGAGCCGCATGACGCGCATCGCGGAACGCGGCTGGGCGCTTGCCCGCACACTTTACCATCGCCTGCGCAAAGAGGTTGAACGTGACTGATCTCATCAAAGTCGAAGCCGGCTCGGTCGGAGCGGACATGCCGACTAAAACCTTCCGCCTGAAGCATCAGCTTGGCGACCATCCGCTGTTCAAGCTTGACCGGCTGGCGCGGCTTGCTGCGACGCTGCCCGCCGAACAGGTCGAGTTCAACGGCCCGGTGCAGCCCAATCAGGATCCGAAGCTGACGCCGCAAAACGGCTTGAGCGCCGAGGAGACCGTGCGCCGCATCGAGGATTGTCAGTCCTGGATGGTCATCAAGAATTGCGAGACCGATCCTGAGTATAAGGCGCTGCTCGATGCCTGCCTCGATCAGGTGGCGGTGCAGACCGGCGGCGTGATGGGCGGCGCGAAGAAGCGTCAGGCTTTCATCTTCGTGACCTCGCCGAACAATGTGACGCCGCTGCACATGGACCCGGAATATAACTTCCTGCTTCAGGTGCGCGGGACAAAGCGCATGTCGCTGTTCAACCATCAGAACCGCGACATCGTCACCGAAGAGCAGCTGGAGCTCTATCCCGGCAAGCATCGCAACCTGCCGTATCGCGAGGAGTTCGAGAAGGTCGGCACGCAGCAGAATCTGGAATCCGGCGACAGCATTTTCGTGCCGCTCTTCGATCCGCATTGGGTGCAGAACGGACCGACGGTGTCGGTTTCGTTTTCGATCACCTGGCACACAGACCATTCGCTGCGGATGGTGAAGCTCTCTTATGTGAATGCAGGGCTGCGCAAGCTCGGCATGCCGCAGGCATCGGCAGGCGTGCACCCGGTGCTGGATACGATCAAGGTTGCCGCCTATGATGTGGCGCGGTTCGGCTACGATCTGATGAAGCGGGTGCTGGGCGGCCGGAAGAAAGCCGTGGCACTGGTTTTCGGACGCAAGGCGGCGGCGATCAGCTAAACCGATTACGCCGCGCGGCCGGAGCGGGCCGGATATTCCTCGATCACGCTATCGGTGTAGCGACGATAGCGGCGCAGATTGACGCGCGTGAGCAGGATGCCGACACGGCGTCCGCTGGCCGCTGAGAGCGTCTTCAAGACACGGGCGACGACGCGGCGGCTGGTGCTGGACCAGCGCGTGACGAGCACGGTGACATCGACCATTTTCGTCAACACTTGCGCGTCGGCGGCAGCCATGGCGGGTGGCGAGTCGATGATGACGAAATCATAAGCCTGATCGAGCGCCTTCAACACCCATTGCATCTGCGAGGAAGCAAGCGCCGCCGTCGGGTTCGGCAAGGCGGCGCCGGCCTGCATGACATGGGCATAGCTGCCGAAGTCCTGACGGATCACATGCTGGAAGGCGGCGCGGCCCATCAACAATTCCGAGAGACCGGGCTGCTCGGGCATGCCGAGCGTCAGGTGAACCGAAGGCGCGCGCATGTCGGCATCGACGAGAATGGTGCGATAGCCGCCCATGGCGAGAACGCGGGCGAGGCTCGCGGCGGTCGAGGTCTTGCCTTCGTCCTTTTGCGCAGACGTGATGAGCACGGTGCGGGCGCGGCGATTGCCGACGCGGGCGAGCATGACGCTACCCTGCAAGCCGCGTATGGCTTCCGCGTAGAGGCCGAGGGGGTCGCGCAACACGTCGGCGGCGGGACCGCCCGGAATGCGGTCGAGTTCCGGCGTGAGGCCGAGGAACGGCGTACCGGTGACGCGCTCGACCTGTTCGGCTGTGCGGAAGCCACGCGAGAAGACTTCGGCAAAGACGCTGACGATGAGGGCGAGGAACAGACCCGCGAAAATGGCGAGCGTCAGCACCGCGCCTTTTTTCGGAAAGGTCGGCTCGGAAAGCTCCTGCGCGCGGGACATGATGATCGCATTGGCGGTGCGCGCATCGGCTTCGGCGCGCGCATTGGCTTCCTCGTAGCGTTTCAGGAAACTCTCGAGCAGCGACCGATTGGTGGTTGCGTCGCGCTCCAATGCGCGAAGCTGAACCTCATCCTGATTGAGTGCGCCCATGCGCGACTGCAAACGGGTGAGGTTGGAGCGAAGCGAAGCGACGCGGGTGCCGGCGACGCGGGCGTCATTGGAGAGGCCCTGAATGATCTTGTCGATTTCCTTACCGATTTGGCGGTCAAGGTCGGCGAGGTTGGCCTGGGCCTCGATCATCTTGGGATGCGACGGCAGGTAGGTCTCGGTCATCTGCGCGATCTGGGCCCGCAACGCGACTTCCTGTCCGCGCAGGCTCTGGATCAACGGCGACTGAAGAACGGCGGCGGCTGAATTCACCGAGTTGCCGTCTGCGATCAGGCTGCGGGCGTTTTCAAGTTTCGCTTCGGTTTCGGCGCGGTCGGCCTCGGCGGCTGAAAGTTGGGCGTTGAGGTCGGTGAGCTGCTGCTGAGGAACGGTCGAACCATTGGTGAGGAAGAGACCGGATTCGCTGCGGAAGGCTTCGACGGCGGCTTCCGACGTCTGCACCTTGCCGCGCAGATCCTCGATCTGCTGGGCGAGCCACTTCGTCGCTTCGCTGTTGAGACCGTTCTTCTGCTCGATCTGCTGGGCGATATAAAGCTCCGCCAGACGATTGGCGAGAAGCGCCGCCATGCGGGCGCTGGTCGAAGTGAACTCGATGGCGACGACGCGGGAGGTGCCCTTTTGATAGACGTTCAGCTTGCCGAGAACGCGGTCGATCATCACGTCCTCGTCAGGTACGCCGGGGCGGCGGCCGAGCAGGGCGGAGACGCGACCCATGACGCCGTTGCGCAGAGACGGATTGAATTCCGGCTCCTGATCGAGCTTCAGATCGGTGATGAGACGGGCGATGAGCGTGCGCGAGGTGAGCACCTGCAATTCGCTCTGCACGGTTTCGGAATCGGGCTGTGTCGGCGCGCTGGCGGCGTCGAAGCTCGAGACTTCGCCGGTCCGCGTCGAGAGCAGGATACGCGATTCAACCGTATAGGTCGGCGTTACCGTCATCAGCCAAAGGAAGGCCAGCGCCATGAAGGCCACGAAGGCGACGAGAATGATTTCCTTGCGCGCCCAGATGCCGCGCAACAGTTCCCATGGCGAAATATCGACGGCGCCCTGGCTGTCCGGGGCGGCGCGTCGGCGGTCGCCGAAGGAAACGGTGGGTGTGCCTTGGATGTTGCTCATGCGCTCCGCCCGCGCTGCGCGGGTTTTGTGATCGCACCAGTAGACGGCGTTTTGGTAACGGAAGCTTTAACGCGGCGGCGGTAGAAAGCCGGAAACGCGAGCCGGGCCCGCTATTTGCGTGAGCGATGCGACGGTTTAGCGCTGAAATGCTTCCGAAAAATTAACCACTCGGGCCCTACCGTCTCACATAAGCGGGACATTCAAGGATAGTGGGCTCATGGCTCGTCATGCCATCGCGTTGCTGGTGCTTTGCCTGGGAGTGGCAGGGAGCGGACTTGCGGGCTGCGCGGGCAGGGCGCAAACCGGCGAACGACCGCTCGCCGAAGCGCAGGAACCCTACACGCTGGACAGCGGCGACAAGCTGCGCGTCACGGTTTTCGGGCAGACCGATCTCAGCGGCGAGTTCACCGTCGATGGTAGCGGCAGCATTGCCGTTCCGCTCATCCCGCCTGTTGCCGCGCGCGGCCTGACCACCAGCGAACTTCAGACGAGTATTGCGGACGCGCTGGGCAAGACGCTGTTGCGCAGCCCGAATGTCAGCGTGCAGGTCACCGAATTCCGCCCGTTCTTCATTCTCGGCGAAGTGACCAAGGCGGGTCAGTACCCCTTCATCAACGGCATGACCGTGCAAAGCGCCGTCGCCATTGCCGGCGGATTTTCCTATCGCGCCGAGCAGGACACGGTCCACGTCACGCGCAAGGTCGGCGACAAGCTCGTCGAAATGGATGTCGATGCCGGCGCGCCCGTGCGGCCTGGCGACACAATTCTTGTTCAAGAACGGTACTTCTGATGGGTGAAGCTTTGAGTTCGGCTCCGTCGCAATCGATGCGTATTCTGCATGTTCTCCGCGCGCCGCTTGGGGGACTTTTTCGTCATGTTTGCGATCTGACGGAAGGCCAGCGCAAAGCCGGTCACAAGGTCGGCGTGATCTGCGGCGACGTGCCGGGCGATCCGGTGTCGCTGAACCGCTTGCGGGCGCTGGCGAAACATTGCGAACTCGGCATCCATGTCATCCCGATGAACCGCATGCCGGGCATCGGCGATGCGGCCAATATGCTGCGCATGATGTCGCGCGCCCGTCTTGTCGGCGCCGACGTGATCCACGGCCACGGCGCCAAGGGTGGCGCCTATGTGCGCATGCTGCCGCGCTTTGCCGGGGGCGTCCGCGTTTACACGCCTCACGGCGGCGCGCTGCATTTCGACCGCCGCGAGATGCAGGGCTTTGCCTTTCTGACCGCCGAACGATTGATGCGCCGCCGCACCGACGGCTTCATCTTTGAATCGGATTTCGGCCTGCGGACATTCATCGAGAAAGTCGGCGAACCCAATTCCACATCCGCCGTGATCCATAACGGCGTGACGGAACATGAATTCACGCCGGTTTTGCACGAAGATGATGCGGCCGACTTCGTTTTCGTCGGCGAGTTGCGCGAGCTGAAAGGTGTCGCGACGCTGATCGATGCGGCGACATTGGCTGGCGAAAAAATGCATCTGCGCATCGTCGGCTCGGGTGAGCGGCGCGGCTTCTTTGAAGCGATCGCAGCCCATGTGCCGTCGATCGTGAAAATCGAATTCATGGGGCCGATGCCCGCGCGCGAAGCCTTTGCGCTGGGCCGCGTCGCGGTCGTGCCGTCTTACCATGAATCCCTGCCTTACATCGTGCTCGAAGCGGCGGCGGCGGGCTTGCCCGTCATCGCGACACGCGTCGGCGGCATGGCGGAAATCTTCGGACCCGACGCCTCCTCGCTGGTGAGCCCGCGCGACATCGGCGGACTGGCCGACCGGCTGCGCCATGCGATCCGCAATCCCGATGAAATGACGGCGCTGTCCGAACGTTTGCGCGCCCGCGTGCGCGCCGAGTTCGCGGCCTCGCAGATGGTCGATGGCGTACTCGGCTTTTATCGCACACTGATCGACAACAAGATGGCCGCGACTGTCGGCGAGATCGAGCCCGTGCCTGCGCGCATTGAGGGAGTGCCTTCATGAGCGAGGGCGCCGAACGCGGCCCCGGCATCTACGCGGCGCCCAGCGACGCGACGGTGGACGGGGCAGGCGGTCCGCAGCGCGGTCGTGAAGGCAGTATGCGCGAAGCTGCGCCGTCGCGCGAACGGCGCGCCCCGATCATTCCGATGATCTCGCCTTCGGTCGTGCAAGGCACGATGCGGATGCTCGATGCTGCGCTTGTCGCGCTGACAGGGTTCTTGCTGTTTCGCGGCTATGTCGGCAACGAAACGCCGGTTTTGAATTTCATCTATTATCCGACGATCCTCGCAGGCACGGTGCTGACCGTGTTGAGCTTCCAGTTGAGCGGGCTATATCGCATTCCGGTATTGCAGCGGACCATGTTGCAGATCGGCCGTGTCGGCATGGCCTGGACCGGCGTCTTCGTGACGCTGACGGTGTTTGGCTTCATGTTGAAGGTCAGCGACGATCTTTCGCGCCTTTGGTTCGCGGGATGGTATGCGAGTGGTCTTTCCACGATCCTGATAGCGCGCGGCGGCTTCTCGGTGATGATCCGGCACTGGATGAAGACCGGACGGCTGGAGCGCCGCGTCGTCATTGTCGGCGGCGGCGAGCGCGGGCTTCGGTTGATCGAAGCGCTGCGGGCCTCGTCGGCGTCCGACATCAAGATTTGCGGCGTCTTTGATGACCGTGGCGACCAGCGTGTGCCGGACGACATCGCGGGCTTTCCGAAGCTCGGCACGGTGGATGAGCTTGTGCGCTTCGCCCGCTCAAACCGCATCGACTTGCTGGTGATGGCGCTGCCGCTGACGGCAGAACGCCGCGTTCTGGAAATGATGCGCAAGGTCTGGGTCTTGCCGGTCGATATCCGCCTGTCGGCGCTCGACGCGCCGCTGCGCATGACGGCGGGGACCTATTCCTATGTCGGCAATGTCCCGTTCTTCAATCTCTACGACAAGCCGCTATCGGACTGGGACTATGTGCTGAAGCTCGCCGAGGACAGGATCCTCGCGGCTTTGTTTCTGCTTTTCCTGTCGCCGCTTTTCCTGCTCATCGCCATTGCGATCAAGCTCGATAGCAAGGGCCCTGTTTTCTTCAAGCAGCGGCGCTATGGTTTCAACAATGAACTGGTCGAAGTCTACAAGTTTCGTTCGCTGAAACATGCGCTCGCCGACGCCAATGCCGACAAGCTGGTGACGGCGGATGATGACCGTGTGACGCGCGTCGGGCGTTTCCTGCGCCGTTCGAGCTTCGATGAGCTGCCGCAATTCATCACCGTGCTAAAGGGCGATATGTCGATTGTCGGCCCGCGCCCGCATGCGATCCTCGCCAAGGCGGGCGATGAGCTTTACGGCGACGTGGTCGATGGCTATTTCGCGCGGCATCGCGTGAAACCCGGTATCACCGGATGGGCGCAGATCAACGGCTGGCGCGGCGAAACGGATACGCGCGAGAAAATCCTGCGCCGCACCGAACACGATCTCTATTACATCGAAAACTGGTCCCTGCTTCTCGACCTTTACATCATCGCGCGCACGCCGCTGTCGATGGTGCAGGGCGAGAATGCGTTCTGAGGTACGGCGATGGACGGCTGGTTTCCAGACGAGCAGGTGGGAAAGGCGGTGGCAAAGCAAGGGCCATCCGGCTGGACCGCGCGTCTGGGCGACACGCTGATTTTTCTCGTCATGTTGTCGAGTTTTTACCAGCGAAGCACGCCCGGCGTCAGCCAACCGGTTCTCTTCGATCTCGTGCTGATCCTCTGCATGGGATTCTATTTCATGCTCGGCTTGAAATTTCCGCGCGGCCTAGCCTGGCCGGTAGCCTTGTGGGGATGCGTATTGGCGGGCTACGGCATCGGCGGCATGACCGCGATGTATGTGGACGAGGTGACGGACTTCATCAAGGTCTCGACCTATCTCGTTTGCGCCTTCATCTTTTTCACGAGCTACGTGTTCGAAGCGCCCGAACATCGGTTGAAGCTGATGTTCAATGGCTACGTCGTCGGCGCGGTCTGCGCGGCGCTGGCGGGCATCGGCGGCTATTTCGGCCTCATCCCCGGCAGCGACAGCTTCACGCTCTTTGGCCGGGCCATGGGCACTTTCAACGATCCGAACGTCTTCGGCCCCTATCTCATTCCGCCGGCGCTTTATCTGTGTCTGCGCCTCAGCACAGGGAAAAGCGCCAAGGCGTTGCTGCTCGTACCCTTCATCGGCGTGTTGGTGCTTGGCATCTTGCTGAGTTTTTCGCGCGGCGCCTGGGGAAGCTTTCTGCTTTCGGGCGGCATCTTCATCGGATTGACGCTCGCAACGTCGCGCTCGACGGCGCAATCGCTTCGGCTGATAGTCTTTTCAGGCTTTATGGGGCTTATGATTGTCGCCATCGTCGGCGTGGCGCTTTCAACGCCGAAGATTCAGGCGCTCTTTCAGCAGCGTGCTTCGCTGACGCAGGATTACGACGTTGGCGAGGAGGGCCGTTTCGACAGCCAGCGCAAGGCTTTTATGATGTCGCTTGAGCGTCCGCTCGGCATCGGACCGGAGCAATGGGCGATCATCAACAAGCTCGACACGCATAACGTCTATCTGAACATTCTGGTCGGCGGCGGCTTTCTGGCCGGGCTCGGCTTTCTCGCCTTCCTTGGTCTGACATTCGTCGCAGGAAAACGCGCGGTGTTCGCGAACGGACCGGGTCAGGAGTATCTCATCATTGCTTATGCCTGTATCATCGGGCACATGGCGGAGGCTTTCATTATCGACGTCAACAATTGGCGTCATCTCTTTGTGTTGTTCGGCATGACCTGGGGCTGCATTCTGGCGGCCAAGGCGCAGGCGAGCGCGCCACCGCGGCGGACGCCACGCGTCAGCCATATCGCTACCGGTTTCGCAGGCTGATCAATGCAAATTTTACCTATCCTCAGGAGCGCGCGGTCGCTCGATCGCACACAATTCTTGCTGATAGCCGGGCTGGGGCTCGGCCTCGTTCTATTTGTCGGCCTTCTGCATCATCTGGTGACGGAGCAGCCGGGCACGAACAGTTACGCGCTGTTGGCTGAGGCATTTCTCAATGGCCGGCTCGATGTCACCCAATGTTTCGACAGCGATTGCGCGCATTTTGCAGGCAAGACCTATGTGATCTTTCCGCCGGTTCCCGCCATCGTCGCGATGCCTTTCATCGCGCTTTTCGGAAATGATTTTGCCGGGTTTGCAACCATTGGTTTTCTCGCTTTCGCGGGCTCGCTGTTTCTCTGGCTGAAGATTTTCAGGAAACTGGAGACTGACAGCCAGACGATCGTCTGGCTGATGCTGGCGCTCGCTTTCGCGACGCCGCTTTATTACGTCAGCATTCGCGCCGACCGCGTCTGGTTCTTCGCCCAAAGCATCAATTTCTTTCTGGTGACGGCGGCGCTGCATGAAGTGATCCGCGGCGGCAAACTTGTCTGGGCCGGGATTTTTCTCGGCGCGGCTTTTCTCTGCCGTCAGATGTCGCTCTTCCTGCTGCCGTTCCTATTTGTGCTGGCACTCAAATCCGATGAGCCGCTGATCTCGTTTCGCCCGGCGCATATCAAGCGGGCGCTGAAGCTCGGCCTGCCTGTTGCGGCGG
>DASYEM010000036.1:0-13393 GCA_036499025.1 Parvibaculum sp.
GACGACGAACCAAAGAAAAAGGCCCGGCGCAATGCCGGGCCTTCATCATCTGCGATACGGCGGCCTTATTTCGGCGCCAGCACCATGACCATCTGGCGGCCTTCAAGGCGGGGATAGGCTTCGACCTTGGAGATTTCCTCGACCTGCTCCTTGACCTTGTTCAGGAGAGCCATGCCGAGTTCCTGATGCGCCATTTCGCGGCCACGAAAGCGCAAGGTCACTTTCACCTTGTCGCCCTCTTCGAAGAACCGCAGCATGCTCTTCATCTTCACTTCATAGTCATGAGTGTCGATGTTCGGGCGCATCTTGATTTCTTTGACCTCGACGGTCTTCTGCTTCTTGCGGGCCTCGTTGGCCTTCTTCTGCGCCTGGAACTTGAATTTCCCGAAGTCGAGAAGTTTGCACACGGGCGGCTTGGAATTGGGCGACACTTCGACGAGGTCGAGCCCTGCTTCCTCTGCCAGACGCATTGCTTCCACAGTGGGGATCACGCCCCGCTTTTCGCCTTCGGCGTCGATGAGGAGAACGGTCGACTCATCGATCATCTCATTAATGCGCGGGCCCTCGCGGGTGGGCGGCGCCTGAATCGGTCTGCGAGCTATGTACGCTTCTCCTTTTTTCTCGTCCGCGGCGGCCATGGGTTCGAGCACCTCGAACCCTCAAAGGCGCGGCAAGCCCGAAATCAGGCTCTCCGGCGGACATCCAGACCGAAAGCTATAGATTTGATGGGCCTTGGCCGCAAGTCCCCAAAGGGAGAGGTTTGCCGTCTAAAGGCCCGTCCGGTGCTTATGTAGGTGCCATTTCGGCCTCGGCCAAACGCAAAAGCGCATAAGACGCGTGAGCGGGCTCGCTTCGAGGTCGTGAACCTCGGCAAAGCTCATCCAGGAGATACGCCTCACAAGGGCGAGAAACCGGCCCGGCCCCTTCGCCACCCCCTCGCTCCAGACTTCGTCGGCAAGGCCCGCGAGCCCGGCGGCGGCTTCAGGACGGGTCAGCAGAACGAGCCTTGCACCATGCCGGTCGAGGCGGAGCGCACGGAGCCGCGCCTCGCCTTCGGCGCCGGGTGTCAGCAAGATGGCCAATATGTCAGCCATGCGAGGGGCGGATCAGGCGCGCGTAGATTGCCAGCGTCGCGTCGGCCATCGCTTCCACCGAGTAATGCGTCAGCACATTGGTGCGGCCGCGCGCGCCCATCGCGGCCCGGGCCTCGCGTCCGAGATCGAGCATCACCGTCACGGCGGCGGCGAGCGCGGCGGCGTCACCGGCATGAACCGCAAAGCCCGTCGCATGATCGAGACCGCCCGCGTTTTCCGGCGTCAGCACGGTTTCGCGCTGGCCACCGCTGTCGCTGGCGATGACGGGCTTCAGCATGGCTTGCGCCTCGACCGCCGTGCGGCCGAAAGGCTCGGGCTCGATCGAAGGAGAGAGGACCGCGTCGGACAAGGCGTAAGCGGCAGGCATGTCGTTGCAGGGGCCGGTGAGGCGGACGAGATCGGAAAGCCCGGCGTCGCGGATATGCGATTCGAGCTCATGCACATAGGCGTCGCGGCCTTGCGCATCGCCGACAAGCAACAATAGAAAATCTTCGCGGCCAGCCGCCTTGAGCTTCGCCGCCGCTTCGACGGCCAGCGCCTGACCTTTCCAGCGCGTCAGGCGCGCGGGCAGCATGAAGATGGGGCGCGCATCCTTTGCGATATGCCATTGCACGCGCAACGCGTCGATGCGGGCGGGCGGCAAAGAGGCGGGATCGAAATAACCCGTGTCGATGCCGCGCGGCACGGTGAAGACACGGGCGGCGTCCGGCGCGTGGACCTTGCGGATGCGCGATGCCGTATAGGCGGAATTGGCTATGACCGCGTCGCCGCGCGCCATCACCGAATTGTAAAAGACCTTGAGGCGCGGGCTCTCATGCACCTTGGAATGATAGGTGGTGACGAAAGGCCGGCTGGTGCGGCGCGCGGCTGCCAGCGCGCTCCAGGCGGGCGCACGCGAACGGGCATGAACGAGATCGATTTTCTCGCGCGCGATGAGGCGCGTCAGATGTTCGACGTTGAGCGCCATGACGATCGGGTTTTTCGACTGCACCGCCATGTCGATATGCTCCGCGCCTGCTTCGGCAAGTTCCGCCGTAAGCCGGCCGCCGGAACTCACGACCAAGGCGCGGCCGCCCGCTTTCATCACGGCGCGCGCAATATCGACCGTCGTGCGCTCGGCGCCGCCGATCTCGAGCGTCGGAACGATCTGCAGAATGGTCGGGCGGGCGAGCCCCTCAAAGGAAGCGGACAAGGCGAAGTCCTTTATCGACGGGAATGCCGGTTATCTATTGAATGTCGCCAGCACAGCATACAAGGCCAAGATGACCGACAGCGAACGCTCGGGCAAGCTCGCCCGCCCCGACGGCGAGAGCCTTGCTTACAGACTTGAAACTCCGGCGACGCCTGCCGGTCCGACCGGGCTTGTCTGGCTCGGCGGGTTCAAATCCGACATGACCGGCACAAAGGCCGAAGCTCTGGCGGCCTGGGCGGCGGCGAACAACCGGGCGCTGCTGCGTTTCGATTATTTCGCCCATGGCGCGTCGAGCGGCGATTTCGCCGAGGCGACCGTCGGGCGCTGGCTGGACGATGCGCTGACCGCTTTCGATGAACTGACGACCGGGTCGCAATTGCTTGTCGGGTCCAGCATGGGCGGCTGGATGGCGCTGCTGGTGGCGCTTGCCCGGCCCGAGCGCGTCAAGGCGTTGACCCTGATCGCACCGGCACCGGACTTCACTGAAGAGCTGATGTGGAAAGGCTTTTCCGACGAGGTGCGCGATGTCCTCCAGCGCGAGAGCATTTATCGCCGCTTCTCGGACTATGACGATGAGCCCTATGAGATCACGATGCGGCTCATCGAAGAGGGCCGCGCTCATCTGCTGCTTGGGCGGCCTATCGCGCTGACGCTGCCGGTGCGCATTCTGCAAGGCATGGCCGATGCCGATGTGCCGTGGAGCCATGCGATGCGGCTCGTCGATGCGCTCACCTCCGCCGACGTTACGATCCAGCTATCGAAAACAGGCGACCACCGGCTTTCGACGCCGGAGGATCTTGCGCGGTTGATGCAGACGATTGAGACGCTGCTCGCTCAGATCGAATAGAGCCAGAAGAGAATGCCGCCCGCCGCCAGCACGGCAAGCGCAGGCAGCCCTGCCAGACGGGCAGCGAAGGCGGCGCCCGCCATGACGAGGCCCGGCGTGCCGCCATGCGTGATCTGCAAGATGGCGATACCGCCTGCGACGCCTTGCCCGACTGAGACGGGAGCGACGGTGCGCATCATCAATGCCTTCCACTGCGCGCGCGGCTGCGCCTGCCAGAGCGAGGTCGCCACAAAGCAGAGGCAGGATGAAGGCAGGATCAGAGCCAGCGGCGCGACGACGATGCCCATCCAGCCGGCGACTTTTCCGCCGACGGCGCCTGCCAACAGGATCAAGCCGCCGGGGCCGGGCACGGCGCGCGTCAAGCCGTAAAGACCCGCAAGCTCTTTGCCCGTCATCCAGTGGCGCAGATGCACGAGCTCATGCGCGAAGGGCGCCATCAACTTTGGGCCACCGCCGATGGAAACGAGCGACAGCAGCACGAGAATGATCGTCAGGATGGGCAGGCGTTCCTCATCCATTGGCTTCGTCCACGGGCTTTACCTTGTGGCCCTTCACTAGCGCAACGATGAGGCTGAGCGGCATGGCCAGCGCGACGACGAGAACGAAAGGCAGATGGCCGAACGCATAGGCAGCGGCCATGAACAGGACGACGAGCGCATGACCGGGCGTCAGACCGATGCGGCGAAAACCCCTAGCTCCGGCGGCGAAAGCAAGACCGGCGCTGGCCGAGGCAAGCCCGGAGAGAAAATTGCCGGTGCTGAACATGGTCGATGCGTCAGGCATGGTCGATGCGTAAGGCATGTGAACGCCGTAAAGCAGGTAGAGAAGTCCGGCGGTGAGTGCCGCCGCCATGGGTGCGGCGAGCATTCCCGATACGGCGGCGAGAGAACCAGCGACGCCGTGAAGACGACGGCCGATGGCGACAGCGAGATTGACCGGCGGCAGGCCGGGCGTCACGCGGCTCAGAATTCGAAAGCTGCGGAAGGCCGGTGCTGTGAGCCATTTCCGCTGCGCGACCAGTTGGCGTTCAGCAAAGGCCGACGGATCACCGGCAAGGCTCGCGCAACCGACAAGAAAGAAAGTGACGGAGATCGCGCACAAAGACGGGGGAAATGTCCCCTCATGGGTTTGATCTGCTGCGTCCACGGCCATAGCTCAATATACCAAGCTAATGTTAAATAAATCAATGATGGTTTTGAAGGCATAATATATGTAAACAGGCTATCCTTGCGTCTCTCGTTTTTTCATATACAAAGTCTATGGTTATCAGTTTGTCCGATCAAAAATCAGCCGGGATTGCCGCCGCCCTGCGCGAGGGCGTCACGGCGCTGTCGCGGCACATGCGCGCCGCGCGGCCGGCGGCGGGATTGAGCGCGACGAGCCTTATTGTGCTGAGCCGGTTGCATCGCGGCGGCGAGATGACGCCCACCCTGCTCGCCTCTCTCGACAAGATGCAGCCGCAATCGCTGACGCGCGTGCTTGCGGCGCTTGAGGAACGCGAACTTATCCGCCGTGTGCCCGATCCAACCGACGGGCGGCGCGTGCCGGTGCGGATCACGCAAGCCGGACGGTTGGTCCTGCGCGAAGATTCGCGGCTCAGGGAAGCTTGGCTCTCGCGGGCGCTGGAGAAACTCTCGCCGACCGAGCGGGAGGTCTTGCGTCTCGCCGCCGATCTGATGCAACGGATGGCTGCGGAGGAAGTGAAAGACGCCTAAAGCGCGGGCCGATCCGTTTCGAGCAAAGCCCGCAGGCCTTCGCGATATGTCGGATATCGCAATCCAACATTCAGTTCCTCGCGCATGCGGCGGTTCGAAACGCGCTTGGAGTCTTCGTAAAAGCTGCGCGCCATCGGCGACAGTTGCGCGTCTTCGAATGCGACTTCCGGCGGCAGCGGCAGCTGTAAAAGCCCGGCGGCGAAAGCGACCACGTCTTGCGGCGGCGCGGGTTCGTCGTCGCAAACATTATAGGCGGCGCCAGGATTGGGCTTTGTCATGGAGGCGGCAAGCGCGGCGGCGACATCTTCGACATGGACACGCGAAAAAACCTGACCGGCTTTGACGATGCGCCGTGCGCTGCCATCGGCGACGCTGCGGAGCTGATTGCGGCCCGGCCCATAAATGCCTGCGAGACGGAAGATGTGGAGTGGCAATCCGAGCGAGCGCCATTGCTCTTCAGCGCGCAGGCGGCGGTCGCCCCGTCCGGTCGTCGGCGCAAGCGGCGACGCCTCATCCACCCATTTGCCCGCGCGGTCGCCATAGACACCCGTGGTCGAGAGGTAGCCCACCCATTGAAGGCCCGATGCGATTTCCGCGATGTCGCCGCCATGAGCGCGAAAAACGGGATCGCCTTCGTCATCGGGCGGCACCGACAAGAGGAGATGCGTCGTTCCGGCAAGCGCCTCGGGGTTGAACGGCCTTTCTTCCGCGAAGATATGCGCCTCGATGCCTTTGGCGCGGAGTTCGTCGGCCTTCCGGCCGGAGCGGCAAGTGCCCGCAAAGGCGAAGCCTCGCGGCATCAGATGGCGGGCGAGCGTCAATGCGCTGAAGCCGAGGCCGAAACAGAAAAGCCTCTTCGCGTCGCCGTTCACCAAACCACCTCATTTCACTCTTTGAGACTTGTCATTCTTTGAGACTTGCAAACCGCCTCGCCGTAGCCGAGCTTACGCGCCATGTTGACGATCCGACAGACGCTCTTCGCCGCAGCCCTGGCTGCCACGCTCACGCCTTTTGCCGCACGCGCCGCTATGGTGCCGGTCGGTGATTATGACACCTGCGTCGCTCTCGTGCAGAGCAACGCGGCCAAGGCTCTGACCTATGCCCGGGCCTGGCGACCGCATGCGGGCGCGCAAGCGCCGGCGGCGCTTCATTGCGAAGCATTGGCGCTGTCGGCGCTCGGGCGCGCAGCGGAAGCGGCAACCGCCTTCAGCCAGGTCGCGCTCAACATGGAGAGCGCGCCGAAGGAAGCGCGCGCCGAAGCCTATGCGCAAGCCGCCGATGCCTGGGTGCTGGCCGACGATCTCGCCCGTGCCCGCACCGCCATCGATCAGGCTCTGGCGCTCGATCCAGACAGCCAATATCTCATTGCCCGGGGCAATATCAGGGCGCTGGCAAAGGACTGGGAGGGCGCGCGCGTCGATGCGGGCGAAGTGCTCGCCGAATTGCCGACATCCGTCGATGCGCTGACGTTGCGCGCCGCCGCCCTGCGCCATCTCGGTTATCCCAAAGCGGCGCTGGCCGACGCCGAACGCGCCGCCTCGATCGCGCCACATGATCTCGCCGCGCTTCTTGAACGCGGGCGTCTGCGCGTCGCCAACGGCAATGTCGCGGGCGGGCGCAATGACTGGGCCGACGTCGTGCGCTTCGCCAAGGAGACAGGCCGCCCGAAAGATCCGTCAGCGGAGGCCGCGCGCGGCTATCTCGACAAGACGGGAAAGTAGATCTACGCGGACCGGATGGATATTTTCCATTCCTCGCGCACATGTTCGTCCGGCTCGCTGACAAGCGCATCCGATGCCCGGGATCGCGCATCATCCGGCGCGAGTTCGCCCAATGCCCAGACCGCCATGGCGCGAACCAAAGGCGAGGCGTCATTTAAATGCGTGCGGACGATCCCGGCGAGCGCGGCATTCCTTGAGTTGCCGATGGCGATCAGCACGTTGCGGATGAAGCGGTCGCGGCCGATGCGCTTCACCGGGGAGCCGGAGAAGCGGGTGCGGAAACTCGCGTCGTCAAGCATCGCCAGTTCCGCGAGCGTCGGAGCCCGCAGATCGTCGCGGGGTTGCAGCGCGATTTCGCGGGCGTCCTGCGCGAATTTGTTCCACGGGCAGACAGCCAGACAATCGTCACAACCATAAATGCGATTGCCGATGGCTTTGCGGAATTCGCGCGGGATGTGGTCCTTGTTCTCGATGGTCAAATAGGAAATGCAGCGCCGGGCGTCGAGCTGATAGGGCGCGGGGAAAGCCTTTGTCGGACAAATGTCGAGACAACGATGGCACTCGCCGCAGCGGTCGTCATGGCCCTGGTCGGCGTCGAGATCGAGCGTCGTGAAGATCGAGCCGAGGAAAAGCCAGGAACCGAATTCGCGCGATACGAGATTGGTGTGCTTGCCTTGCCAGCCGATGCCGGCGGCTTCGGCCAGCGGCTTTTCCATCACCGGCGCGGTATCGACGAAGACTTTCACGTCTTCGCCTGTCGTTTCGGCGAGCCAGCGGGCCACCTGCTTCAGGCGCGATTTGACGAGGTCGTGATAGTCGCGATTGCGTGCATAGACGGAGATGGCGGCGCGGTCGCGCTCTTCAAGGAGCGCCAGCGGATTTTCATCCGGTCCATAATTCATCGCCAGCATGACCACGCTTTTGACGTCCGGCCATAGATCGACGGGACGCCCGCGACGTTCCAGCGTGCCTTCCATCCACGTCATCTCGCCGTGACGGCCTTCAGCAAGCCAAGCGGCGAGCCGGGCGGCGGCTTCCGGCGCGGCGTCGGGTCTGGCAATCCGCACCGCATCGAAACCGGCTTCCATCGCGCGCGCGATCAACCGCTCTTTCAGAGGGCGCTCATCCTTCGGCCCGCGTTTAGAAGTCAAGATTGGCATAGAGTTTCGGCGGCGGCATGCCGGCCACATGATCGGCGAGGATCTGACGGAAGCCGGGGCGCGACTTGATGCGGACATACCAGTCCTTCGCGGCCGTATACTGGCCCCAGGGCACATCGCCGATATAATCGAGACAGGAGAGATGCGCGGCGGCGGTCAGGTCGGCAAGCGTCATTTCATCGCCGGCGAGCCAGCGGCGCTCTTCCATCAGGTAGCAGATGTAATCGAGGTGATAGCGCAGATTGTGAAGCGCGGCGCGGACAACGCCCATGTCCGGCGCACCGCCGCCTTCGGAGGCACCGAGAAAACGGCGCGTCACTTTTTCAAAGATCAATCCGTCGGATACTTCAGCGGCGAATTTGCGGTCGAACCAGTCGATCAGGCGGCGCACCTCGGCGCGGTCCTGCGCATCCTCCGGCAGAAGCCGCTGGAAAGATTGCGTCTCTTCCAAAAATTCGGCGATGGCCGTTGCGCCCGCGATGACCGCGCCGTCTTCCTCGATCAGCACCGGTACTTCGCCTGCCGGATTGAGCGCCAGAAATTCTTCGCGGCGTTCCCAGTCGCGCTCTTCCACCATTTCGAAAGCGAGATTCTTTTCAGCCAGCACCAGCCGCACCTTGCGGCAGGCCGGCGAAATCGGGAGGTGGTAAAGCTGACGCATGGGCTCGCAATCTGGTGGTTGTCGCTCGAACAGGTTCAGGCGCGGCGGCGCTTTCCGCCTTGCCTAGTTTTCTGGCTCAACTCGTCGATGATCGGGCAATCGGGCCGGTCGTCGCCGTGACAACGCTGCGCCAGCGTCGCCAGGACTTTTCGCATCGCGCCCAGCTCTTCGATCTTGCGGTCGATGGCGGCGATATGCTCTTCCGCGACGCGCTTCACATCGGAACTCGCCCTGCCCTTGTCGCGGTAAAGCGCCAGCAGGGCGCGGCATTGTTCGACCGTGAAGCCGAGATTACGGGCGCTGGCGACAAAGCGCAGCGTGTGAACGGCTTCATCCGTATACGCACGGTATCCGTTCGACCCTCGCGCCGGGCTCGGGATCAGCTCGATCTCTTCGTAATAGCGGATGGTCTTTGGAGGAACGCCGGTGCGTTCCGCGACTTCGCCGATATTCATACGAGAACCCTCAAGACTGCTTGAGCTCCTGATGTTCAAGCGCGCGCGCAAGCTCCGGCGCCGGTTCGAATTGACCACGGCGGCGGAAGCGCACCAGATACGCGGGCACGATCGCCTCCGGCGCCGTCGCGACGATGCCAAGCCCCTCGAGCGTACGGCCTTCGCCACGGGCGGCGTCGCTGACCACATTGTCGGCGGCGAGAAGGCGCACCTGATCGACGGTCAGAAGCGGGTTCGGCAACAGTTGCAGGATCAATGCCTGCAATTTCGCCAGCGCGAAAGGCAGCGGCACGAAGACACGCTTGCGGCAGGTTTCATGCAGCACGAGGTCCATCGCCTGACGCAAGCTCTGCACTTCGGGTCCGCCGAGTTCGACGACCTTGCCATCGGCGGCATCGGTTTCGATGACGCGCAGCACGGCTTCGGCGACGTCTTTTACATAGACGGGCTGGAAGCGCGTCGCGCCGCCGCCGATCATCGGCAGGACCGGCAGCAAACGAGCCATGCCTGCAAGGCGGGTGAAAAATGTGTCGCCGGGCCCGAAAATGACCGAGGGGCGCAGGATGGCGGCTGCCGGAATGTGACGCAGCACCGCCTGCTCGCCCAGCGCCTTGGTGCGCGCGTAGACAGACGGGCTTTCGACATCGGCACCGAGGGCCGACACCTGAATGAAAATCGGCGCGCCGGCCGCCTTGGCGGCTTTGGCGAGCCGTTCGGCACCCATCGCCTGCACGGCCTCGAAGCGTTGCGGGCCGGTTTCGCTCATAATGCCGACGAGATTGACCACCGCGCTCGCCCCCTCAACGGCAGCGCGCACGGAGCCTTCGTCGCGGATATTGGCCTGCACCGGCTCGATCTGGCCGACGACGCCCGACATTTTCAGGAAAAGCGCCTCGTTGGGGCGGCGAACGGCGACACGGACGCGGTAGCCCCGGCGCCCCAGCGCCTGGACCACATGCTGGCCCACAAAGCCCGAACCGCCAAATACGGTGACGAGCGCCCCCGGCTGCAATTCCGCCCTTGCCCGCTGTTTGCCCGTCATCTGCTTCATCTCCTGTCACGCTTCGCCCGGCCAGCCCCGAAGGACCCGCCTATCGTCCTAGATAGCCCAATGGCGGGGCGGCGGCAAAGGCTTCGCGATAGATTTCAGGCGCTTACCGGGCCCGCCTCCATTGACAAGCCGAGAGCCCCAATTTAAGTCTGCCCTCGGTTTGCCCAGGTGGCGGAATTGGTAGACGCACTAGCTTCAGGTGCTAGCGCTCGAAAGGGCGTGGAAGTTCGAGTCTTCTCCTGGGCACCATTCTTTTTCGCGCTTAGCCGGACCCCGGCAAAGGCGGCGAAGTCCTCCCGGACTACCAGACGGGCGGGCACCCACGATACGATCCTGATGCTGCATCGAGGCTAAATGGCGATCACGCTGCACAAGGGCGACTTGCCGGCGGGGCTCTCCTTCGGCTCAAGCGTCGCGGTCGATACCGAAACGCTCGGACTTCATCCGCATCGCGATCCGCTCTGCGTCGTGCAGCTTTCGGCGGGCGACGGCAATGCCCATCTCGTGCAGCTCGACCGCGGCACCTATAACGCACCGAACCTGCGGGCGTTGATGGGCGACCCGAATGTGCTGAAGATTTTTCACTTCGCGCGTTTCGACGTCGCCATGATGCAGCGTTATCTCGGCGTTGTGACGGCGCCGGTCTATTGCACCAAGATCGCTTCCAAGCTTGTGCGCACCTACACGGACCGGCACGGGCTCAAGGACCTCGCCAAGGAACTCGTCAACGTCGACATGTCCAAGCAGCAGCAAAGCTCGGATTGGGGCGCTGCGAAGCTGACGGATGCGCAGATGGCCTATGCGGCCTCCGACGTGACCCATCTTCACGAAATCAAGACGATCCTCGATCAGATGCTGGCGCGCGAAGGCCGGACGGAGCTCGCCAAAGCCTGTTTTGCCTTCCTGCCGGTGCGCGCCGCCCTCGACCTTGCCGGCTGGCCTGAAGAAGACATCTTCGCTCACTAGTTTCTCATTGATTCCATTGAGATTTTACCTGGGAACTTCATCGGGCTTCGTTGACGCTGCGAAGGCTTCGCGCGCATAATCACGCCGGACATCGCCCGCCTGTCGCGCGGCCAAAGCATATTTGTTCCGTGGGCAGAGCAACAATAAATGAGCGGACCGCTGAACGAAGACCCCGACCTGCCGCCGGATGAGGATGCGCCCGCCGAAGAACGCTGGGGCCGCAGCCGGCACAGCCGTTTCGTCTCGGCGATGAAGGTAGTGCTGCCGCTCGGCGCCATCGTGCTGATGGCGACCGTTCTGTTTTATTCCGGCATTTTCGATTCGCGCGACCGGCTCGACGTCACCTTCCGCGAGATCGCGACGCTGAACAACGATCTGCGCATGGTTTCCCCGCGCATCACCGGCCTCGATAAATCCGGGCACCCTTATTTGCTGACCGCCGATACGGCGACGCAGGCAAAAGGTTTGCCCAGTCATATCGGCCTCGACAACGTGCAGGCCGATCTCAAGCTTTCCGACGACACCGATTGGGTCTCGCTGTCATCGACATCGGGGCTTCTCGACACCGAGACGGACGTGCTCGATCTGCATCAGAAGATCGACATCTATGCATCCACCGGTTACGAATTTCACGGCACGTCCGCGAAGATCAATTTTCGCGCCGGCACCGTCGCAAGCGATGATGCGGTCGAAGGGCATGGCCCCCTCGGCACATTGCGCGCCGACCGCATGACAGCCGACAATGGAGAGCGGAAGATGCGTTTCACGGGGCATGTGAAGGTGCGCATCTATGGGAAGCAGTAAAATGCGTGCGGTTTGGGGATTCAATCGGTTTGGGGGAAAGACGATGCTGCAAGGTCGCAAGGTCGGAGCGCTGTTCGCCGGAATAGCGCTCGCCGGGGGGCTCGCCGTCGCTCCGCTGCTCGTCGGCGCCATCACGACACCGGCAAGCGCCGCCGAATCGACGGCAAAAAAGCCCGCCGCCAAGCCCGCCAAGGTCACGGCAAAGGCCAAACCCGCCGCCAATGGTCCGCTGGGAGGCTTTGCCACCGACCCGAACGAGCCCATCGAAATCGAGGCCGATACGCTCGAGGTAGAGGACAAAAAGCAGACCGCGACCTTCATCGGCAATGTGGTGGCGGTTCAGGGGGAGACCAAACTTCGTTCCGAGCGCCTTCAGGCGACCTATGCGCCGGACGCCAATGGCGGGCGCACCCAGGTCAAGGAAATCTATGCGACCGGCAATGTCCATGTGCTGTCCAAGGACGACCAATCGGCGGATGGTGAATGGGCGCGCTACACGGTCGCAGACCGCAAGATCGTCATGGGCGACAATGTCGTGCTCAGCCAGGGCAAGAACGTCATCCGGGGCACGAAGCTCTTTATTGACCTTAATACCGGCCGCAGCCGGGTCGCCGGCAATGCGGAAGCAGGGCCGGGGAAAACGGGATCAAAAGGGCGCGTCAAAGCGCTTTTTACCCCCTCCAACCAGCCTAAAAAGTAAAACAAGGCTTGGTTAACGGCTGCACTTCATACAATTTTAATGCCAACTGCCGTTCTATGATGGCAATTGATTGAGGGGCACCGATGCCGAGCCGCGCCAAAACCGCGACCATCCAGTCTGCACCGAAGAAACAGTCCGGCCAGGGACCGCGTCTCGTTGCCAGCAACCCCGGCCTCACGGTCTCCAAGATCGGCAAGAGCTTCCGCCGCCGCCCCGTCGTCCGCGGCGTCAGCTTCGGCGTCAACCGGGGCGAGGCCGTCGGGCTTCTCGGACCCAACGGCGCCGGCAAGACCACTGTCTTCTACATGATCACCGGCCTCATCTCGCCCGACTACGGCGCGATCTCGCTCGACGGCAATGACATCACCGATCTGCCCATGTATCGCCGCGCCCGCCTCGGCATCGGCTATCTGCCGCAGGAAGCCTCGATCTTTCGCGGGCTGACCGTCGAACAAAATATCCGCGCCGTGCTTGAAGTGGTCGAGAGCGACCGCGACCGCCGCGAAGCCCAGCTCGACGATCTTCTGGCTGAATTCTCGATCACCCATTTGCGGCGCACGCCGTCGGTCGCGTTGTCGGGCGGCGAACGGCGCCGCGTCGAGATCGCGCGCGCGCTGGCGACACAACCTTCCTTCATGCTGCTCGACGAGCCTTTCGCCGGTATCGATCCGATCGCCATCGGCGACATTCGCGATCTCGTGGCGCATTTGAAGGATCGCGGCATCGGCGTTCTCATCACCGATCACAATGTGCGCGAAACGCTGGAGCTGATCGACCGAGCCGTCATCATTCATGACGGTCATGTTCTGATGGAAGGCGAGCCTTCCGAAATCGTGGGTAACGAAGACGTGCGCCGGCTTTATCTCGGCGACAGGTTTTCGCTGTAAGATGCGTAGGGGGCTGCACCACAGATGGCGCTAGCACCGCGACTGGAAATGCGCCAGGGCCAGGCCCTGGTGATGACCCCGCAACTGCAGCAGGCGATCAAGCTGTTGCAGCTTTCAAATCTCGAACTTGGCGAATATGT
>DASYEM010000037.1:0-12920 GCA_036499025.1 Parvibaculum sp.
AGCGGACGCGGGAGCGGCGAAGATAACAAGCGCCGTTGCAGCGACGATGAGAGAAAGATGTTTCATGTGTACGATCCTCAGAACGATGCGGTGAAGCCAGCAAAGACACTGCGGCCTTCACCGGGGTAAAAGTTTTCCTGCGTGGGCGCGTAAGTCGTGACGGTGGTATAGCTGCCGATGTAGCGCTTGTCGGTCAGGTTGCGACCTTCAATGAAGACGCGAAGACCCTTGGCGAGATCGATGCCGCCCTGAAGGCCCAGCGTCGTATAGCCCGGCACCTTTTGCGTATTGGCGTAATCGACGTAGCCGCCATCCGGCACCCAATCGATTGTCGGCGCAATGTCCCAGCCGTGGCGCGAGCGATAGCGCAGCGCCGCCGAATAAACATGCGGCACAGCGCCGGCGAGCTTGTTGTCGCCATAGGTTGCGTCACCCTCGAAACGGAAATTGCTGTAAGTGTAGACCTGTTCGAATGTGAGCTTGTCGCCATCCGGCAGCCGCTTGGGCAGAAGTATGCCGCCTGCATCCAGCACCAACGATGCCTCGACGCCTTGATGCAAAGTCCGCCGCGCATTGAAAGTCGCTGCCGGAATGCTGGGGCTCGTCGTGAAGTTGACGAGTTCGTCTTCGACCTTGGCGCGGTAAAGCGCGACGTCCCATGCAGCGAGACCAACCGTGCCGCGCGTGCCTGCCTCGAAAGTCAGCGCACGCTGCGGGTCAAGCGGCGTGAATTGTGTACTTGCGCCAAGCGTCTGAGTGAGATCGCTCATGATCGGCGGTTCATAGCTTCGCGTCACATTGGCATAAGCCTGCACGGCGGAAGCTATATCCCAAAGTACGCCAATCTTCGGGCTCGCCGAGGTGAAATCGGCATCGTCACTCTTCTGGATGCCGGTTGCGGCGATGGTCGTATCATAACGGCGCGTCGAGTTGATGCCTTGTACGCCTGTCACGAGCGCGACGTTTTGTATGACGTAGAAAGCATTCTCGGCATAGAGCGTCGAAGTTGTCGAGATCTGCGTGCTCTCCTGCAAGAGCGAACCGCGACTGCCGCTGACATTGGCATAGTTGTTGCCCGTGAGCGCCGTGTAGCCATAGCGCAAACCTGCCGTCACCACATCGCGATGTCCGAACAGCGTGCCTTCATCAGTGTAGCGCGTGAAAATGCCGGTATTGCTGCTGCCCTGATCGAGCACCTGATAGATGGGATGGAAGAGTGTGTGATAGCCGAAATAGGCACCAACATCGAGCTTGCCGTCGTCACCGATCGCAAACGTCGTCTTGTTGGCGAAACGCACTGAACGCGAATTGCGTTGCTGGTTGCCCGCGAGCGCGCTGCCTTGCGCGACCGTGGGATTGTTCAACGCCGTGTTGAGCGTCAGCGTGCCCGGCAATTCCTGATCGACGGAATTATAGTTGAGATAGAAACGCGTCTCGACATCGTCATTGACGCGATAGCCGAGATTGGCGGCGAAGCGGCCCGATTTTTCCTTGCTGTGGTCGCGATAGCCGTCCGAGGTCAGGCCGGTCATTGAGGCAAAGAAATCGACATTGTCGATGACGCGCGCGACTTCGCCGTGAGCGCGGATGGTGCCGAAGCTGCCGCCGTCGACGCGAAACAGGTTTTCAGCCTGCGCGGTGTAAGCCGTGGGGGTAACGAGGTTGATCGCCCCTCCGAGAACCGCCGCCCCATATTGAAGGCCGTCGCCACCGCGATAGACCTCTATATGCTGAAGGATCAACGGATCGACTTCCTGAAAATCGCCTTGGCCATCAGCGTCGTTGATCGGCACTCCATTCTGGAGAAGCTCGATGCTGCGCAGATGGTAGCTGCGGCTGAGGCCTGCGCCGCGGATCGAAAGACGGACTTCCTGACCGTAACGCTTCTTGGCGAAGATGCCGGGTGTGAAGGCGAATGTATCTTCGAGATTGGCGGCGTATGTGTCTTTAAATTTGTCGGCGGGGATAATGCCGACTGCGCCCGGCATGCGGGCGAGCTCGCGCTGCTTCTCTTTGATGCCCGGGGCGGTGAGTGTCCCGGACTTGGCGTCGCCGGGATCAAGGCCGTCAAGCGCCGTCGGCTCGTCGGCGGTGATGGTAAGCGGGTCGAGGATGACAGCGGGGGCTTCGGCGGAGAAGGCCGGAGCGGCGGACAGAAGGGTGATGATGGCCGTTGCCAGGCCATGTGGGAAATATCGCTTCATGTTTTCTCTCTGATACGCGACGAGCGTCCGATGCGGGTGTTCCCTGCATCAGACGTCGGACCAACTTCAAATGTGACGGAGGATCGTGGCGATCAGGCCGGGGGGCCGCGCGGATGAGCGGCGGCGTGGAAGAGCGCGCTGACGAGCCCCGGCGCGGAGGGCAGAGTGACGAGGGCCGCCAGTTGCGGGGCTATGGTCGCAACGGCTGCGATCACCAGAACCGAGCAATGGTTGATGCAGGACTTGCACTCATGATGATCGGCAGGGGCCTGTTTGACGGGCTTGCCGTTCTGGTCGAGGAAGATCTCTTTTGCTTCCCCACCGGCGCAGATCGTGGCTTGGATCAGCCCGCGCGTCGTGGGGCTGGCCAGGTCATAGAGCGTCGGAACAGCGATATGGGCGAGGATCGCCAGAAGCGCAATCATCCCGGCGGTCCGCTGGCGGACCGTCTGAAGGAAGCTGCTGCCGAAGTAAGACTCGTACCCCATGTGCGGAGATGAGCATTTCGAGCCGAAACGCGAAAGGACCAATTTGTCGCTGGCGACTGGAAAGCCGGAGGGCCTGAGGTTAGAGTGCGCCCGCAATCACAGGCTCAGATTCAAGCTAACTGACGGACAGAATGAATATTTTTCGGCATTTCGAGGCACGGGTCGAAGCGGCTCTGACGGAGTTGGCACAGGAGGGGGCGATCCCCGCTGGGCTCGACTTTGCCCGCATCGCCGTCGAGCCGCCGCGCGACGCGAGTCATGGCGACCTCTCGACCAATGCCGCCATGGTGCTGGCCAAGCCCGCCGGAATGTCGCCACGCGCGCTGGCCGAGAAGCTTGCGGCCAAGCTCAAGGGCGAGGCTTCCGTCACCGAAGTAACGATTGCGGGACCCGGCTTCATCAATATGCGTCTGACCAGCGACATCTGGCAGACGGGCATCGCCGACATTCTGGCGAGCGGCGCGGCCTTCGGAGCCAGCGATCTTGGCAAGGGCGAAGCGGTCAATATCGAATATGTTTCCGCCAATCCGACCGGGCCGATGCATGTCGGCCATGTGCGTGGCGCGGTCTTTGGCGATGCGCTGGGCAACCTGCTTGAGAAAGTCGGCTATCGCGTCTGCCGCGAGTATTACATCAACGATGCGGGCGGTCAGATCGAGGTCTTGGCCCGTAGCGCCTATCTGCGTTACCGCGAAGCGCTGGGCGAGACGATCACGATCCCCGAAGGGCTTTATCCGGGCGACTATCTGAAGCCGGTCGGCGCGGCGCTGGCGGCAGCGCATGGACAGAAGCTGACGCAGATGGCCGAAGCCGATTGGTTGCCCCTCGTGCGCAACACCACCATCGACATGATGATGGATTTGATCCGCGGCGATCTCGCGGTGCTCGGCATCGTGCATGAAGTTTTCTATTCCGAGCGCGAGCTGCACAAGACCGGCGCCATCGAAGCGGTGCTGAACCTGCTGGAAGACAAGGGCCTGATCTATACGGGCGTTCTCGAACGTCCGAAGGGTGAGACTTCCGACGATTGGGAAGAGCGGCCGCAGACACTGTTCCGCTCGACGCAATTCGGCGACGATCAGGACCGTGCGCTGAAAAAGTCCGATGGTTCATGGACCTATTTCGCGCCGGACATCGCCTATCATCTCGACAAGTTCAGTCGCGGCTACAAGAAGCTGATCGACGTCTGGGGCGCCGATCACTCGGGCTATATCAAGCGCGTCAAGGCAGCGGTTGCCGCCGTGACGGATGGCCAAGCCGAGATCGACGTGAAGGTCTGCCAGCTCGTGCGGCTCTTCCGCGATGGCGAGCCTTTCCGCATGTCGAAGCGCGCGGGCGATTTCATCACGTTGCGCGATGTCGTCGATGAAGTCGGCAAGGATGCCGTGCGCTTTATGATGCTGACCCGCAAGAACGATGCCTCGCTCGATTTCGATTTTGCCAAGGTGATGGAGCAGTCGCGCGACAATCCGGTCTTCTATGTGCAGTACGCTCACGCACGCATCAGCTCGGTATTGCGCAAGGCAAAGGAAGAAGGCTTCGACATTTCGGATGCGGCGCTCGCCAAGGCCAATGTCGCGCTGCTGACGGACGAAGCCGAACTCGGTCTTATCAAGCTGATGGGCGCTTTTCCGCGCGCCATCGAACAGGCGGCGCTGGCGCACGAACCGCACCGCATCGCCTTCGCGCTCAACGATCTGGCTGCGGGATTCCATGGTCTTTGGAATAAGGGCAAGGATGAACCCGGTTTGCGGTTTATCCTGAGTGAGAACGGGGATGTTACCCTAGCAAGGCTCGCCCTGATTCGCGCCGCCGCCCATGTGCTGGCGGCGGGTCTCGGCGTTCTCGGCGTGGAGCCGGCGGAGGAGATGCGCTGATGTCGGATGGCGGACGGCAAGAGCCCGGTTACGGCTACGAACCTGAAGAGGACGACTATTACACCTATGATGCGACCGACGAGGAAGACGAGGGGCGCCGTCGTCCCATTGTCGTACTCGCAATCATTGCGCTCATCGTCGTTTTCGCGGGCGTCGTCTTCCTCGCCTATAAGCAGGGTTTGAAGCAGGGCGCGCAGGGCAACCCGCCCGTGATCCGCGCCGATGGCACACCCTCCAAGGTCGCGCCGGTCAATCCCGGTGGCATGGAAATCCCGCATCAGGATCGCTCGGTCTATGACCGCATGTCGGGCAGCAATGCCGATGACAACGCTCAGCCCGATGCCGAACATCTTTTGCCCAAGCCAGAAGAGCCGATGACGATGCAGGAGCCCGCTCCCGCCACATCGCCTTCGGCGACGGAGCCGCCGCCTGCCTCGGCTGTGACGGAGGACACAGGCACCTCGCCGGTTCAATCGGCTCCGGTCGGTCCGGTGCAAATGACGCCGCCAACGCCACCGGCTGCAACGCCGACCGCTCCGTCCGTGACGGAAACCGCGCCCGCCGCGACGAGCGGAGCTGGCGGCTATGTGGCGCAACTCGCAGCCTTCCGCGACGAGCCCTCGGCGCGCGCCGAACTCAAGAAGCTGCAAAAGAAATTCCCGTCTCTCGCGGGATTGAGTGCCGATATCCAGAAAGCAGATCTGGGCGACAAGGGCATCTATTACCGCCTCCGCGCGGGCTATCTCGACAAGACCAAGGCACAAACGCTCTGCACCGAGTTGAAAGCGAAGGGGCAAGCCTGCCTCGTCAGGCCGAAGTAATGCCCGTCCGAGCCGCCATTTACGGCTGCGCTGGGCATAAGCTCACCGACGCTGAGAGGCGCTTTTTCAGGGAAGCGGAACCGTGGGGCTTCATCGTCTTCGCTCGCAACATTGCCTCGTTCGAGCAGCTTCGGAGGCTGACCGATGAGTTCCGCGAGATCGCCGGATATGACGATGTGCCGGTGCTCATCGATCAGGAGGGCGGCCGCGTCGCCCGGCTGAAGCCGCCGCATTGGCGGACCTATCCGCCGGGACGGCGCTATGGCGAACTTTATGCGCACTCAAAAGAGCAGGGGCTCGAGGCTGCGAGGCTTGGCAGCCGTTTGATCGCGGCGGAACTTGCCAGTGTCGGTATCAACGTCGATTGCCTGCCGGTGCTCGACGTGCCGGTGCCGGGCTCCCATGACGTGATCGGCGACCGCGCTTATGCCGAGACGCCCGAACCGGTGATCGCGCTTGGCCGGGCCGCCGCTGAAGGGCTGCTCGAAAGCGGCGTGTTGCCGATCATCAAACACATCCCGGGGCATGGGCGGGCAGGCGTCGATAGCCATTTGAGCCTGCCGGTTGTCGAAACCGATGCGAAGACGCTCAGCGCCACGGACTTCGCGCCGTTCAAGGCGCTGGCCGACATGCCGGTCGCGATGACGGCGCATGTGGTCTACACGGCACTCGATACCGAGGCGCCGGCAACGACATCGCGCAAGGTCATCGGCGACATCATTCGCGGCGTCATCGGCTTCGATGGATTGTTGATGTCCGACGACGTGTCGATGCAGGCGCTGAAGGGCACGATTGCCGAGCGGACGCGGGCGTGTCTCAAGGCCGGTTGCGACATCGCGCTTCACTGCAACGGCAAGATGGACGAGATGGAAATGGTGGCGGGCGAAGTCCCGATGCTGGCGGGGGATGCGCTGCGCCGCTCGACCGAAGCGCTGGCCCGGCTGGGCACGCCGCCCGATTTCGATGAGCCGGCCGGGTTCGCCCGATTCCGGGAACTGATGGGCGCTTCCTGGGGATAACTGCGAAACGGGGTACCAGCGGTCCGGGGCCCGGGGTATAAGGGCCGGATGCAGGAAACGTCCTCACATAGCGAAGCAGACGCCGGGGCGCCAGGCTTGCCGCCTGACGCCGCAGCGCCCGATGCTTTCGAGGAAGGCCCCCCGCGCGGCGCCGCGGAGGAAGAGTCCGCTGATTCGCTGATCGTCGATCTCGATGGCTTCGAAGGTCCGCTCGACGTTTTGCTGACGCTCGCGCGCAATCAGAAGGTCGACCTCACCCGCATTTCGATTCTGGCGCTAGCCGAGCAATATCTCGACTTCATCAATCGCGCGCACCGGATGGAGCTTGATCTCGCCGCCGACTATCTGGTCATGGCGGCCTGGCTCGCTTATTTGAAATCGCGTCTGCTGCTGCCACCCCCCGATGTCGAAGAGGGGCCGAGCGGCGCGGAGATGGCGGCGCGGCTTGCCTTCCAGCTCCAGCGTCTCGAAGCGATGCGCAATGCCTCGCGGAATATCTTTGCTCGCCAACGTCTCGGCCTGCATGTATTTCAGCGCGGCGCGCCTGAAGGTATTCGCCTTGTTAAAACAAGTGCATATCAAGGAACGCTCTATGATCTTCTAAAGGCTTATTCCGATCAACGCCTCAAAACCCATGTCACGCATTGGGAACCGAAGCGGCTGCCGATCATGGCCATTGAAGTTGCCCGCAAGCGCCTCGAATCCATGCTGGGTATGATGTTCGATTGGGGGCGCATCGACGCCTATTTGCCGACCGAGTATATGAGCCCCGAGCTGCGCCGCTCGACGCTTGCCAGCATGTTCAGTGCCGCGTTGGTGCTGGCCAAGGATGGCGAAGTTGAGATAAGGCAATCAGGGGCTTACCAGCCGCTCTTCATGCGCAGGAAGAGAGATGAAGACCGCGAGGCTTCCGCCATAGCTGAGAGGCTTGCGGAGGAAGACGCCGCTGCCGAAAGTGCGCTAACGGCAGACACCACCGACAACGGCCAGCAGACCGAAGAATGACAATAGAAGAAGCCATGACGGACACGACCGAAACGGACATGCCTGAAATGTCGGAGATGATCGAAGGGTCCGAAGACGAAACTTCCGCCGAGGAGGTTGAGGACACGCCTGCGGAGGAAGCTGCCGTTGAGGCCGCCGCCGATGGCGCTAACGTCGTGAATTTCCCGGCCAATGCGACCGAACATGCGCAGTTGATGCGCATGGCGGAAGCGCTGCTGTTCGCTGCCGCCGAGCCGCTGGACATCGACAGTCTCGCGGCGCGCCTGCCGGCGGGCACGGATGTCGGCGCGGTCATTCAAGACCTTCAGGCACTCTATGAAAAACGCGGCGTAAACCTCGTCCGTGTCGCGAATAAATGGATGTTCAGGACGGCCGAGGATCTCTCCTTCCTGATGGAGCGTTCGGCGGTTGAACAACGCAAGCTGTCACGCGCGGCCATGGAAACGCTGGCAATCATCGCTTACCATCAACCCGTCACCCGCGCCGAGATTGAAGAAATCCGTGGCGTCTCCGTCTCCAAGGGCACAATCGATGTGTTGATGGAAACGAGCTGGGTGCGGTTGCGTGGCCGCAAGCGCACGCCGGGCCGGCCCGTGACCTATGGCACCACGGAAGCCTTCCTCGTGCATTTTGGGCTTGAGGCGGTTGGCGATTTGCCGGGCCTTGATGATCTCAAGGCAGCGGGCCTGCTGGACGGCCGCTTGCCACCTGGGTTCGATATTCCGATCCCTACAGAAGGCGGCGTCGAGGGCGATGGCGAATTCGAGGATACCGAGGAATATGGCGAGGCGCTGGACGAGCATCTCGCTCATTTGGGGGATGATGAAGGGCAAACGAGCTAGCCGGCTTCATCCAAAAAGTCAGAACTCGCCATAATTTTGGACGACAGTTGGACTTAGCGCCGAAAGTTAATCTCCTTCGAGCGAAATGCCGCAACCCCGGACCGCGAAATCTCCGCTCGAAAGTCCAGAACTCGCGGCCCATATGCGTTACGGTACTGAAATCGGGGCTCGCCTTGGCGCATGCGCGGCGAGATCAATGAGGAGACTTTAGATGTTGAGTTGGACGCATATTATCGTCGTCGTGGCGGTCATCGTGCTGCTGTTCGGCCGGGGTAAGGTTTCGGACCTGATGGGCGATGTCGCGAAAGGCATCAAGAGCTTCAAGAAGGGGCTCGCCGATGACGACGTTCCGGCGGCGGCAAAGCCGGAACCGAGGATCATTGAAGGCAGCGCGACGCAGGATGCGAACGTGCATGCCAAGGACAAGACCGCCAACGGCTAAGGCGCGGCCCCGGCTCCTCGGGAGCTGGCTGACGCAATCCGGGTAGACCTCATGTTCGATATCGGCTGGTCCGAACTGCTTCTCGTGGCGGTGCTCGCCATCATCTTCGTCGGCCCGAAAGACTTGCCGAGGCTGATGCGGACGCTTGGCCAGTACACAGCCAAGATGCGCGCCATGGCTCGCGAGTTTCAGAACTCCTTCGAAGACCTCGCGCGTGAGACTGAACTCGACGAACTTCGCAAACAGGTCGCGGACCTGCGCGATGGCGCGATGCTGCCGCTTGCCGAGATGCAGCGCTCAGTCGAAGTTCCAGCCTCCACGACGACCGCTCGCGAGGAACCGCAAAGCGACGAAGCAGGTGCGACGCCGAAGCTCACCGTTGAGAGCCCGGCTCCTGTGGACGCGTCCGTCCAGGACAAAAAGGCGGGCCCGGTATGAGCGATCCCGCCGACGAGATTGAAGCCTCGCGCGCGCCTTTGCTCGATCACCTGATCGAACTGCGCTCGCGACTCATCAAGTCGATGATCGCCATCGCCATCGCTTTCGGCATCTGCTTCACATTCGCCAAGCAGATTTTCAACATCCTGCTGCGGCCTTATGAGCTCGTCTCTGGCGCCGGCGCTGCCAAGCTCATCTACACGGCGCCGCAAGAGTATTTTTTCACCGAGATGAAGCTCGCCATGTTCGGGGCGTTCTTTCTGGCCTTTCCGATTATCGCCGGCCAGATCTACATGTTCGTCGCGCCGGGCCTCTATAAAAATGAACGCGGGGCTTTTCTGCCATTCCTGATCGCCACCCCGATCCTGTTTTTGATCGGCGCGGCGCTCGTCTATTTCGGCATCATGCCGATGGCGCTGCACTACTTCACCTCGATGCAGCAGACGGGCGGCGACGGCAAGGCGACAATCGAGCTTTTGCCGCGCGTCAGCGAGTATCTGAGCTTCATCATGAGCCTTATCCTTGCATTCGGGCTCTGCTTTCAGTTGCCGGTCATCCTGACGCTGCTGGCCAAGATCGGCGTCGTCGATGCCGCGATGCTGCGCAAGGGGCGTCGCTACGCCATTGTCATCGCTTTTGCGGTTGCCGCCGTGCTGACGCCGCCGGACCTGCTGAGCCAGATCAGCCTCGGCATCCCGACGGTGATGCTCTACGAAATCTCGATCTTCGCGGTCGTCCTCGTAGAGCGAAAGAAGAAGGCTGCGCAAGCCGCCGAGAAGGCGAAGGAAGAGGCGGGCGAGGTCGAGGCGACGGGTTAGTCCCTGCGCATCCCACTCTCGCCCGACAAGTCGGCCATGACGGTCGTTTGGTATGATTGCCCTTATTCTGGACGCTCCGAACCCTTCCGCGTATACAGAACCCGCCGCTAGTCCCAATCCGCGACGGATTCCATGCACGACATCAAGATCATCCGCGACGACCCCGAGGCTTTTGACAAAGGGCTGGGCAAGCGTGGGCTCCCGCCTCAATCGGCGCGGCTGATCGAAATCGACGAACGCCGCCGCAAGGTGATCGTGGCCTTGCAGGACATGCAGCAGAAGCGCAACGACGCTTCAAAGCAGATCGGCGCTGCCAAGGGCAAAAAGGACGATGCGCTGGCCGCCAAGCTGATGGAGGAAGTCGCAAACCTCAAGGGCGCGATCCAGCAGGGCGAAGAGGACGAGCGCAGGCTAACGACGGAACTCGACACCGAGCTTGCCGCGATCCCGAACATTCCTTTCGAAGACACGCCGGTCGGCCCCGATGAGAGCGGCAATGTCGAGCATCATCGGCACGGCACGCCGCGCGCGCTGAACTTTGCCGCGAAAGAGCATTTCGACTTGGGCGAAGCGCTCGGAATGATGGACTTTGAAGCAGCGGCAAAGCTTTCCGGCTCACGCTTCGTTGTGCTGAAGGGCCAGCTTGCGCGGATGGAACGCGCGATTGCCGCCTTCATGCTCGACCTGCATACGGGCGAATTTGGTTATGAAGAAGTGTCGCCGCCTCTGCTCGTCAAGGACCAGACGATGTTCGGCACGGCGCAGTTGCCGAAATTCGCAGACGATCAGTTTACCGTTTTCAAAGGCCAGAGCCGCGACGATCAGGACAAGTTCTGGTTGATCCCGACGGCGGAAGTTTCGCTGACCAATCTGGTGCGTGAAGCGATCCTCAATGAAGAGGAATTGCCCAAACGCTTCACCGCCTATACGCCGTGCTTCCGCGCCGAAGCCGGATCAGCTGGGCGCGATACGCGCGGCCTCATTCGCATGCATCAGTTCCCCAAGGTCGAGCTTGTCTCGATCACGGCGCCCGAGAAGGCGGTCGATGAGCATGAGCGGATGCTCGCTTGCGCCGAGGAGGTACTGAGGCGGCTCGATCTTCACTATCGCGTCGTCACGCTTTGTACCGGGGACATGGGTTTTTCGGCGCGCAAGACCTATGACATCGAGGTCTGGTTGCCGGGACAGAACGCCTTTCGCGAAATTTCATCCTGCTCGGTTTGCGGCGATTTTCAGGCGCGGCGCATGCAGGCGCGCTACAAGCCGACCGGAAGCAAGACGACGCGCTTCGTTCATACGCTCAACGGCTCGGCCCTTGCGGTTGGCCGGACGATGGTCGCGATCCTCGAGACTTATCAGCAGGCCGATGGCAGCATCAGCATTCCCGCAGCGTTGAAGCCTTATATGGGCGGTCAGGACAGCATCGCCCATGGCTAAGGCAGTAACGAAGAAAACGGGTCTGCGCATTCTCGTCACCAATGATGACGGCATTCACGCGCCGGGTCTCGCGGCGTTGACGCGCATTGCGCTGAAGATTTCAAAAGACGTCTGGGTTGCCGCGCCCGAAGAAGAGCAAAGCGGTTCGGCGCATTCGCTGTCGCTGGCAAACCCGATCCGCATCCGCAAGATGGGCCCGCGCAAATATGCGGTGAAGGGCACGCCCTCCGACTGCGTGCTGATGGCGGTTCGCCATGTCATGAAGGACAAGCAGCCGGACCTCGTTCTCTCCGGTATCAATCGCGGGCAGAACGTCGCCGACGACGTGACTTATTCGGGCACCATTGCGGCGGCCATGGAAGGAACGCAGCTCGGCATTCCCTCGATCGCGCTTTCTCAGGCTTTCGGTTTTGGTGAAAGCCGTCTCGTCAAATGGTCCACGGCGGAGCATTTCGCGCCCGGCATCATCAAGAAGCTGATCGCGGCTGGTTGGCCGAAAGACGTTCTTATTAACGTCAACTTCCCGGATCTGCTACCTGCCTCCGTCAAAGGGATCGAGGTGACGGCGCAGGGCAAGCGCGACCAGTCGTTGGTGACCGTCGAGGAGCGCATCGACGCGCGCTCTAATCCCTATTACTGGCTGGGCTTCGAGCGCATTCCAAGCAATCCGCCGAAGGGCACCGATCTGCGCGCCATCTATGACGGCTTCATCTCGGTGAGCCCGCTGCACATGAACCTCACCCACATGCAGACGCGCGCCTCTCTGGTCGCCGCCTTGGGGAAGGCATAAAGGCCCGATGAACAGTCGATCTCCCAGCGATGGAGACGGGGACGAGCCCGACGGCGAGCCCATGGATGCCATCGAGCAGGGCAAGATCGAACTGATCATGGCGCTGCGCCGGCAAGGCATCCGCGACAAAAAAATCCTCTCGGCGCTGGAGCGCATTCCGCGAGAGACCTTCATCAACGCCTCGTTCCGCAAACAGGCATACGAAGATCACGCGCTGCCCATCGAATGCGGCCAGACGATCAGCCAGCCTTTCGTCGTCGCCTATATGACAGAGCAATTGCAGGTCACCGACCGCATGAAGGTGCTCGAAGTCGGCACGGGCTCGGGCTATCAGGCCGCCGTGCTGTCGAAGCTCTGCCGCCGCGTCTATACGATCGAGCGTTACCGCACATTGTTGAAAGACGCGCTGAAACGCTTCGACGAATTGCGCTTGCATAACATTACGTCGAAAGTCGGAGACGGCGCGGAAGGCTGGATTGAACAGGCGCCCTTCGACCGAATCATTGTCACCGCCGCCGCACCTTCCGTGCCGCAGAAGCTTGTCGAACAGCTCAAACCGGGCGGGATCATGATCGTTCCCGTGGGGATCGCGGGCGGTCGGGGCGACCAGAACCTTGTGCGGATCGAGCGAACAGGGGAAGGTGTGAAACGCGAAGAGCTCATGCCCGTCCGATTCGTCCCGCTGGTCGAGGGTGTGGCGAAGGAATCCTGACGGCCTTTCAGGGTTGGGGGCGGAGAG
>DASYEM010000038.1:0-27641 GCA_036499025.1 Parvibaculum sp.
ATGATTTCAACAATCTGTTGACGGTGATGATCGGCGAGATCGACCAGATCGAAGAAGCCGTCGAGAGAAAATCCACATCCGGCCTCGAACTCACGCGCCTCAATCGCGCGACGGAAGGCGCGCTCGATCTGACGCGCCGCTTGCTGTCTTTCTCGCGCAAGGAACCGTTGCAACTCGCCAGCACCAATCTCAAATCGATCGTCGAGCGTTCAATCGACCTTCTCAAGAGATCGATCGGCGATGGTTTCGAACTGGTGAACAAAAGCGACGACGTCTCCGCGCGTGTCGATACGCCGGAACTGCAAGCCGCGATCATCAATCTCGCCGTCAATGCGCGCGATGCCATGCCGGATGGAGGGCCTATCGAGATACGCGCCTATGCCAAGGTTCTGGACGCACCGCTTCAGCTCCCATGGGGCCGGATCGCCGACGGCGCATTCGCCGTCATAGAAGTCCGGGACCACGGCGTCGGCATCGATCCGCTCGTCTTGCCTAAGGTGGTCGAGCCTTATTTCACGACCAAGGGTCTCGGCAAAGGCACGGGCCTCGGCCTCAGCATGGCGCTCCGCCTTTCAGAGAAGCTGGGCGGCGGGCTCGTCATCGAGAGCGAGCCGGGCCGTGGCACGGCGGTCTCGTTATTCATACCCCTGGACCCCGGGACGGCGACAAACCTCCCTTGACCTTTTCGCCGGGCAGTGGACCATATCCCCAACAGAAAATCGGGAGGTCCAAATGACGATCCGCCTTTATGATCTGGTTGCCGCAGACGGCCGCGCGCTCAGCCCCTTCGTCTGGCGCATCAAATATGCACTGGCGCATAAAGGTCTGGGTTTTGAAGCCATGCCCGTGGGCTTCACCGAAATTCCGAAACTCTGCGACGGCAAATACAAAACCGTCCCGATCATCGAGGATAAGGGCACGACGGTCTGCGACAGCTGGGCCATCGCCGATTACCTCGACAAGACCTATCCAGAAAAGCCCCTCTTCGCCTCGCCGCAAGAGCGCGCCATGGCCCGTTTCTTCGACGGCTGGTTCGGGCTTGAGGTGATGAACCGCGTATTCGGCATCTGCGTGCTCGACATTCACGATCATGCGCGCCCCGAAGATCAACCCTATTTTCGCCAGAGTCGCGAAAGCCGCCTCGGCGGGAAGACGCTGGAGCAATTCGTCGAAGGCCGAGACACCCGTCTGCCGGAGTTGCGGCACGCGCTTCGCCCGATGCGCGCCGCGCTGGCCGCCATGCCTTTCCTCGGCGGCGACCAGCCGAACTATGCCGATTATATCGCGCTGGGCGGTTTCCTCTGGGCAGGCGCGATCTGCACGGTGCCGATCCTTGCCGCCGACGACAAGCTCAACGATTGGCTGAAGCGCGGCTTCGATCTCTATGGCGGCATCGGCAATGTCCCGCGCTACCCGCTGGCCGCATAAGCCGCCGTCCGGCGCTGGACAGCAACGGCGATCGCGCCCATAATTTTCGGGTCATTCCGTACGCCCCGCAAATTCTCATCGTCATCGTAGCGTCACGTGCAAAAATATCGGTCCGACATCGACGGCCTGCGGGCTCTGGCCGTGCTGCCTGCCGTTTTCTTTCACGCGCATATTCCGGGCTTTAGCGGCGGATATGTCGGTGTCGACGTCTTCTTCGTCATCTCCGGCTATCTGATCACCTCGATCATCCATTCCGAAATGACATCGGGGCATTTCTCGATCCTGACCTTCTACGAAAGGCGCATCCGGCGCATCCTGCCGGCTCTTTTCACCGTCATCTTCTTCTGCGTCGCCGCCGCCTGGTTCCTGTTCCTGCCCGACGAAATGAAACTTTTCGGCAGAAGTCTCATCGCGACCATCCTCTTTTCATCCAACATCCTGTTCTGGGAAGAAGCCGGATATTTCGATCATGCGGCTGCAACAAAGCCGCTGCTGCATACATGGTCGCTGGCGGTCGAGGAGCAATTCTATATCGCCTTTCCCATCGCCCTTCTCCTGTGCGCCAGATATATGCCACGCCGCCTTCCTTGGGCGATAGGCGCTGCGGCGCTCGGTTCGTTCATTCTGTCATTGGTCGCGCAACGGCATTGGCCGGACGCCAATTTCTATCTTCCCTTCCCTCGCGCCTGGGAGCTTCTGGTGGGCGCGTTGCTTGCGCTCAATGTCGCACCTGTTTTGCGCAACCCGACGACAAGAGATGCTCTCGCCGTCATCGGCCTTGCCGCACTCGGTTCAAGCGTCTTTCTCTATGACAGCGCCACATCGTTCCCCGGCCTCTCCGCCCTGCCGCCTGTTCTCGGCGCGGCGCTCGTCATCCACGCGGGCATGCACGGACCGTCACATATGAAGGCGTTGCTGGGCCGCCGTGAACTGGTCTTCATCGGTCTCATTTCATATTCGCTCTATCTCTGGCACTGGCCTCTTCTGGTCTTCGCCCGGATGCTCGCAATGAAAGACCTCTCTCTCGCGCAATCCTTCGGCATCATCTCGCTCGCCTTTCTTCTAGCGGCATTGTCATGGCGTTATGTTGAACGGCCCTTCCGCGTCAAAACCGCGCTCGCGGCCCGGCTCCGCCTCTTCGCGGCAACCTTCGCCGCGATGATCGGGTTCATCGTCGTGGGTTCGGTTCTGATCGCCACGCTCGGCCTCCCCCAACGTCTCCCCGAAAACATACGCCGCATCGCAAGCGCCGCATCGCAAGCCGAAAATTTCAGCCGCCAATATGATTGCGTGACCGCGAGGCTTGCCGAATCCGAACTCTTCGGTCCCTGCCCCATCGGACAAAAAGGAAAGCCGACGGTCGCCGTCTGGGGAGATTCGCAGGCCATGGCCTTGAAGCCGCTATTCGACACACTCTTCAAGGAACAGAATGTCTCCGGTCTTCTCGTTTCTCTGCCCGGATGCCCGCCGGTCTTCGAACTCGCGCGCGTGGACTATGGCGTCCCCTGCCTGACGCTGAGCGACAGATTTTCGGATCTGCTGAAAGCCAGCGGCATCGGAAAGCTTGTGCTGGTCGGCTACTGGAATGGAATTTTCTTCGACAAAAATACCGACTGGCATGGCCGACAGAGCTTCAACGACGAGACGAGATACGAAAATATCCGCCTCAGCCTCCAACTGACGCTCAAGCGCCTGAAGGACAGCGGCATCCAGGTCGCCTTCATGATGCCCGTCCCCGGCGCGAAAGAAGCTGTCCCGCAGGCTCTGGCGCGCGCCGAAATTCTCGGTCGCAAGGCCGATATCGAATTCACGCGCGAAGAGTATGAAAGACGCACGAGGCCGCTCGATGCAATTCTGGCGGCCGCGATCCCTGTCGACGCGACCATCCATGTCGAAGATGATCTCTGCACCGAAACATGCGCGGTTGCCCGTAACGGCAAGCCGCTCTATTTCAACGAGGGACACCCCAATCTCTATCTGAACGAGTTTCTGCTGCCCGTTGTTAGACCGCAACTGCGGGCCTTCCTTGACACACCGCTACGCTGACCGCCTTACGCTGTCTGCACCCAATCCTTGGCTTCAGCCTGAGAGAGCGGACGGCAGACCTGCATTTGCTCGACAAGATCATTGAGATAATTCCCGCCAAGGCTCGACCCGAGCCGCAAAGCGGCAAGACCCGACGGCATTCCCGAAAGCGCCGCGCTCGCCTCCGCAAGGCCCGTCTTGCAAGCCAGATAAAGCCCGCTCGCGGGATCGTAAGTCGCGGCGAGGACCGCACGCCCGGGCGTCAAAACCACGCTTAGCTTCGCCGTCGCCAGCACCGAGCCGCCGGAAACGACCTGCGCCGCCGGCCTGTCGTCGCTGTCGATATAGAAGCGCAGGCGATTGGTCGCGGTCCCGTCGGAAAATTCGGCAACCGGCCGTACCGCGCCATCGCCGGACCGCGAAAGATTGACGGCAGCAAGAATGCTCAGTCCGTTTCCCAAATTGCCCGCCGCGAAGCCTGCAAAAGGATCGCTGCCCGAAGCGGCGGCGCGCAAATCGTCCGCGAGCTTCGCGCCCGACAGAAACGGCGGAAAGGCCGTGCCGACGATCACACCGCTCCCGTAGACGCTAACGGAACCGGTCAGCGACGGCGTCGAACCGCTATCGCCTATATCCGCCCGGCGCGCCGGGATGACGATAATCTGCACGCTGGTGGCGCTGCCATTGTTCACATAGGCGCAGGAAACGAGCCACGCATAGCCGAGATCCCTGACCGCAAGCGCTCCTTCGCTCAAAGTCGCAAAGCTTGCCGCATAAGCGCCCGTCGCGGTGTTGATGAGGACGAGGCGGCGGCGGCCAGATCCGTCGCCGGGACAGTCAAACCACAAGGCCCGCGCCGTGTTCGCCACGCTATCCTTGCGCAGCAGCACCCAGGCGGTTCTGACTTGCGTATCCGCCGCGTGAGCCACGCGTTGCGTAAAAGTGGCCATGACGCTGGCACTCGTATCCGACAGCGTCTGATAACCCGTCTCCTCGGCGACCACGCAACCCGCACTTTTCGTCCAGGCCGCGTTGCTGAAATCGGACGGCGCGGTCAAAAGCTGCGTCGAGGCGCCACCGATATAAGCCCCGACGCCGGAAATTCGCGCCAGTGCATCGGCGGCGAATGTCTGACGGATACCGCTCGCATCGGCGAGCAAAGCCGTCGACGACCGCGCGAAGGAGAACGCCGAAGCAAAGTCCGAGTTCGCGCCTTGCCGAGCATAACGCGCCTTCACGAAGTCGGCGGCGAAGACCGATTTCGGATGCCACCATCCGGCATTCGCCGGCGTACCGCCGCGCCAGACCGGCTTGTCGCCGAGCGCCCAGCTCGACGGCCCCGCTGCTGGGAAAGCTGAAAATATGGAAAGCCCGCTCATCGCCATCTCCCGCTGGATCGTCTCAGCAGGAAATGGGCTTTGTTTCGACAATTGAAACTGGGGATATCCGGCTACTTTACCATCGGCCCGGCTTGATTGGTGAGCTTGTAGGCGAGCAGAACCGGAATAAACGTGATGGCCATGACGACGAGCACGACGACGTTCACTTCCGGCAATTTCTGGCCGAGGCGGATCGCACCGAAAATCCACAGCGGCAGTGTGTTCTGCGCGCCCGCCGTGAAGGTCGTCACGATCACCTCGTCGAAGGAAAGCGCGAAGGCGAGAAGCGCGCCCGCGACGAGCGAGGTCGAAATCATCGGCAAAGTGATGCGGCGAAACGTCTGCCAGCCATCGGCGCCGAGATCCATCGAGGCTTCTTCAAGCGATTTCGGCACGCGACGCAACCGCGCGATGACGTTGTTGTAGACGATAACGATACAAAAGGTCGCGTGGCCGATGACGATGGTCCAGAAGGAAAGGCCGAGCCCCCAGAAGACGAAAAACGAATTGAGCGCCATGCCCGTGATGATGCCGGGCAGCGCGATGGGCAGCACAACCATGAACGACACCGCGTCCCTGCCGAAGAATTCATATCGGTGAACCGCCAGCGCCGCCGCCGAACCGAGGAAGACCGCGATAAGCGTCGAAACGAGCCCCGCCTTCAGCGACAGCGAGAGCGCCGTCCTGATTTCCTGATTTTCATAAGCCGACGCGAACCAGCGCAGCGAGAAGCCGGGAATGGGGAAGCTCTGAATATTGGACGCATTGAAGGCGTAAACAAGAATGATGACGATCGGAATGAAAAGGAAGGCCAGCACGAACACGACCCATGCCGTCAATGCGATGCGCGCCGCTCTGGTTTCCATCTGAGCCTCACATCACGTCGAAAGCGCCGGTACGGCGCGCAAAAGCGAGATAGGCGGCCATGACCACGAGCGGAATGCTCGCATAGGCCGCCGCGAAAGGAATATTGTTGGCGATGCCGACATTGGCGTAAACGACGTTGCCGATGAAATCGGAACCGGGACCGCCGACGAGAACAGGTGTGATGTAATCGCCAAGGGTCAGCGAAAAAGTAAAGAGCGAGCCTGCGACAATGCCGGGCCATGACAGCGGCAGGATGACCTTGAAGAAGGTCCGCCACGCCTTCGCGCCCAGATCCTGAGAAGCCTCGAACAGCGAATAGGGAATGCGCTCGATGGCCGCATAAATCGGCATAATCATGAAGGGCAGCCAGATATAGGAAAAGACGATCCACATCGCCCAATTGGTGTAGCCGATCTCGACACCGTCGAAGCCCAGATGACGCAGCACCCAATTGAGCGCGCCTTCATTGGCGAAGATCAGTCGCCACGCATAGACGCGGGCGAGATAGCTCGACCAGAGCGGCACCAGCACCAGCGTGAAAAGAACGATGCGCTGGCGAGGACCGGCAAGCCGCACCATGAAATAAGCGAAGGGAAAAGCGAGAAGCGCATCGGTGATCGTGACCGCCGCCGCCATCAAGATGGTGCGCACCGCGATCAGGCGGTAAATGTCACTTGAAAGAATGGTCTGGAAATTGGCGAAGGTCCATGTCCGGTCGATCTCGCCGGTGAAGCTGTCGACCGTCCAGAAAGCCGAAATGAACAGCGCGGCGAGCGCCGCCAGATAGATCAGAATGAACCAGCCAAGCGGCGGTGCGAGAAGAAGACCAGCGCCAATGGCCGGCCTTTTCCACAATCCCGCCGACAAGCGGCGGATGCCCCGAGAGAGAGCATCCGCCAACCCGCCGAAGGCTTTGGAAGAGCTGTCGCTCAACCCTTGATCTCCTGCCACTTCTGTTGCCACGTCGTATAGCTCGTGCAGTCTTTCTTTCCGTCGGCGCAGGTCTGCTGCGGCGTCTTCCAGAATTTGATCTGCTTGATATAGGTCGTGGCTTCATCAAGGTGATACTTGGCGCAGGAGCCCGCGTCCGCCTTGTTCATCGCGTCGCAAGCCTTGAGGTTCGCGGGCGTCTCGCCGAAATAGATCGCCTGTTGCGCCTGCACATCCGGCGTCGAGACATAGGCCATGAACTTGTAGGCGCAGTTCACGTGGCTGGATTTTGCCGAAAGCATCCAGCTATCCGCCCAACCCGTCGCGCCTTCAGCCGGGATCAGATCCGCGACCTTCGCGCCCGCTGCCTTCAGCGTGTTGGTCTGATAAGGCCAGGCCGCGCCGATGACGACATCGCCATTCTTGAAGAGCTCGATTTCGTCCGACGCCAGCGCCCAGTATTTCTTCACCAGCGGCCGCTGCGTCTTCAGCAGGGCGACGACGGCGTCGAGTTGCTTGGCGTTGAGCTCATAAGGATCGGTGATGCCGAGGTTCGGATCCTTCTTCGACAGATAGAGCGCCGCATCGGCAATCTGGATCGGATTGTCCGGCACGCTGATCTTGCCCTTGTATTGCGCGTCGTAAAGCGCCGCCCAGCTCGTCGGCGCGGTCTTCACCTTGTCGGTATTGTAGAGCAGCACATTCGGACCCCACTCATAGGAAAGCCCGTAATGCACGCCCTTGATCGTATTATGCGGCGGCGCTTTCAGATCCGGCACGAAGTTGTCGAAATCCGGGATGAGCTTCACGTCGATCGGCTGGACATTGCCGCCGAGAATAAGCCGCAGGCTCGCATCGCCCGAAGCCGAAACAAGATCATATTCAGAACCACCGCCCTGACGCATCAGCGCGACCATCTCGTCGGACGAGCCTGCATATTTGCGATTGACCTTACAGCCCGTCTCCTTTTCGAAGGGCTTGATCCACGCATCTTCGGCGTAGCCTTCCCACGCGACGATGTTGAGCGCGCCTTCGCCCGCGCCGATGGTCTTGGGATAGTTCGGCGCCGCCGGCTCGGCAAAGGCCGAGACGGAGAACGCAACGGCGGCGGCGAGCGCAGCGCCCGTCACCGCATATTTTGTCACCCTGTGCATCATGATATTCGTCCCTTCTTTTTTCATCGAAGCCTGAGCTATTGCCGAAGCTCGAACAGACTGTCTGGACGCCAAGCAACTTGAACTTGTGTTCCCGGCGCCTCGCGGAACCGGCTCGTCGAACGATCGAGATTCTGACGGACCGCGACGACTTCGGTTCCGTCCCCAAGCGCCACGAGATAGCGCGTGAACTGGCCGACATAGACGGCTTCGACAAGGCGGCCCGCTTCGGTGTGAAGCCCCGCCTCGTCGATGGGTTGGCCTTCCGCCGCGATGCGGATTTTCTCGGGCCGCAGAATGAACCGCTTGCCCTCGCGGTTGAGAATGTTGGAGGTGCCGACAAAACCGGCAACGAATTCATTCACCGGCTCTTCATAAACCTGTGTCGGCGTACCGACCTGCACGATGCGCCCAAGATTGAAGATGGCGATGCGGTCGCTCATGGTCAGCGCTTCTTCCTGGTCATGCGTCACATAGAGAAATGTGATGCCGACTTCGGCCTGAATGCGCTTCAGCTCCGATTGCATTTCCTGCCGGAGCTTCAAGTCGAGCGCGCCAAGCGGCTCATCGAGCAGCAGCACCTTGGGTCGATTGACGATGGCGCGGGCAAGGCCGACGCGCTGGCGCTGTCCGCCGGAAAGCTGCGCGGGCGAACGCCCGCCATATTCCGCAAGCCGCACCATGCGCAGAGCCTCGGTCACGCGCGTCGCGGTTTCTTCCCGCCCCGCGCCCTTGGCCTGCAAACCATAAGCAATGTTCTCGGCAACTGTCATATGCGGGAAAAGCGCGTAATCCTGAAACACCGTGTTGATGTCACGCGCATAAGGCGGCAGGCCGGTAACATCCGCACCGTTCAATTCGACAATGCCGCTATCGGGCTTCTCAAAGCCTGCGATCAGACGCAGCGACGTCGTCTTGCCAGAACCCGACGGCCCGAGCATCGTGAAGAATTCGCCTTGCCGCACATCGAGATCGACCTGCTCGATGGCGACGACATCCTTGTAGGTTTTTTTCACCGCGCGCAGCCGGACGATGACAGGCGCACCCTCCGCGTCCTGAGCGGCGGCCGGTTGCGTCTGTTGATCCACGGAACCGTTCACGACCTGAAGCCCCCCAAAATTCTAGAACTTCACCATTACATGCCGCACGACGGAATAATCTTCCAGCGCATAGGCCGAAAGATCCTTGCCATAGCCCGATGACTTCATGCCGCCATGCGGCATCTCGTTGGCCAGCATGAAATGCGTATTGATCCACGTGCAGCCATATTGAAGCCGCGCCGCCGTCTCCATGGCGCGGCTGATGTCCTTGGTCCAGACCGACGAGGCGAGGCCGTATTGGCTGTCATTGGCCCAGTTGACCGCCTCATCGGGATCGCTGAACCGCGTGATCGAAACGACGGGACCGAAAACCTCGCGCTGCACGATCTCGTCTTCCTGCTTCGCGCCGACGATGACGGTCGGCTCATAGAAAAAGCCGCTGCCCGTACCCGGCTTGCCACCCGTCGTCACTTCGATGTGGCGCTGCGCCCGCGCCCGTTCGACAAAGCTCGAAACGCGCGCCCGCTGGCGCTCGCTGATGACCGGACCGATTTCGGCGTCTTCCATATCCGGCCCGCCGAATTTGATCGACGAAACGGCGCTGGTGAGATCGGCGGCGAGCCGGTCATAAATTTTCGGACCGGCATAGATGCGGCAAGCCGCCGTGCAATCCTGCCCGGCATTGTAATAACCGAAACTGCGCACGCCTTCGACGACGGCGTCGATATCGGCATCGTCGAAGACGATGACGGGCGCCTTGCCGCCCAGTTCCAGATGCGTGCGCTTCAACGTGCCGGTCGCCGCTTCCAGAACCTTGCGGCCCGTCGCTATATCGCCGGTGAGCGATGACATGTGAACGCCGGGATGCGAAACGAGCGGCGCACCGACCGTGTCGCCGCGTCCAAGCACGAGGTTCCAGACACCGGCGGGGAAAAGCTCGGCCATGATCTCGGCAAGCTTCAGCGCGGTGAGCGGCGTCTGCTCCGACGGCTTGAGGATCACGACATTGCCTGCCGCCAGCGCCGGCGCGATTTTCCACGCTGCCATCATCAGCGGATAATTCCACGGCGCGATCGAAGCGACGACGCCAACCGGGTCGCGCCGGATCATGCTTGTATAGCCTGCGAGATATTCGCCCGCCGCGCTGCCGCTCATGCAGCGCGCCGCACCGGCGAAAAAACGAAAACAATCGACGACGGCGGGAATTTCATCTTCGAGAACGCGGGCATAAGGCTTGCCGCAATTCTGGCTTTCAAGCTTGGCGAACTCTTCCGCCTCCGCTTCGATCCGGTCAGCGAGTTTGAGCAACAGCCCGGAACGCTCGCCCGGCGTCGTCCGGCCCCAACTCAGAAAAGCGCGAGCCGCCGAAGCCACCGCCTGATCGATCTGCGTTTTAGAGGCCGAAGGAATCTTGGCGATCAGGGCCCCGGTCGCGGGATTCAGGATGTCCTCGTCCGTGCCTTCGCCGGTCACGAACTCGCCGCCAATGAAAAGCCTGGTCTGCATGAAGCCGCCCTCCCCTTTGAGAACCCGCCACATGCGCCGAAAACCATTCAGGATCAGAGACTTGCTGATCCAGAAGAGGTCAGGGCAAGCAATCCGGCGGACCGTTAAGGAATGCTAGGACGGCAATCGAGGAATTGAAAATCGGAAAATCAGTACCAAGGGTTCTGATTTTCCGATAGCTCACACGCCGGCCGAGCGCCGCCGCGCCTGAGGCGGGGTGTATTCCCGGCACATGTCGAGAAACTGCGCGGCGGTCGGCCGAAGCGGCGCGCCCTGCCGCCAGACGAGGCCGACATCGACGGTCGGAATCGGATTGGCGAGTTCGCGCGCTTCCAGCCGGTCGCCTTCAAGCGACCAGGGGCGATAGGCCATGTCCGGCAGGGTCGCGAGCCCGACCCCCATGCCGACAAGGCTGCGCACGGCCTCGACCGAAGCTGTCTTCAGCACGATGTTGGGCGTGAGCCCCTCCTCCTGCCAATAGGCGGTCGTCGTCTCGATGAGTTCATCGACCGCCAGCATGATAAGCGGCTCCGATGCCAGATCCTTCAACGACAGCACATTCTGCGCGGCAAGCGCATGGCCCGCCGGCAGCCAGATGCGCCAGGGCGAACGGATCAGCACTTCGGATTCAAGCGCCTGACGGTCCTGAAGGTTCGAGACGAGCAGCAACCCGACATCGAGTTCGCCATTGACCAGCAGATGTTCAAGATAGGTGCGCTCATCCTCGACCACGCGCACATCGACCTGCGGAAAGACACGGCGATACCGCGCCAGCAGATCGGCGAGGTAATAGCCCGACACCATATGCGTCACGCCGATATTGAGGTCGCCCGACATGGCCTCGGGCCTGACGCTGACCGCTCTCTGCGCATCGGCCACCGCCGCCATGATGCGCCGCGCATGCAGCACCAGCTGATGCCCCTCATGCGTCAGCCGCACGCCCTTTGCGTGGCGGACAAAGAGGCTCGCCCCCATCTCATATTCCAGCGCCTGCACCGCCGACGTGATCGCCGATTGCGAAATGCCAAGCTCCTGCGCCGCGCGGGACACGGATTCGGTTTCAGCGGCGGCGATGAAATAGCGGATCTGACGCAGGTTCATAGGGCATCACTATAGCCGAACGCTCTGGGCCAAGAACCGAATAAACAGATCGCCTCGGCTCGTCGCATGATTGCGAACCTTGGCCGTCATGGCCCGGTTAAACCGGGCCATGACGATTTCTTCAACCGACCCAAAAGCGTCATGCCCCGGCTTGTCGGGGGCATCCACGTCTTTGCCGCGGCGTTATTTGCCGCGCATCTTTTCCAGCAGCGACGATGTCGGGTAGCCATCAGGCGGCAGGCCGACAGAGGATTGATAGGAGCGGATGGCCTTGCGCGTATTATAGCCGATGATGCCATCCGCCTTGCCGTGGTCATAACCCTTGGCCGTCAGCAGCGTCTGCAATTCCTCGCGCTCCGAACGCGTCAACGGGCGCTCATCCAGCGGCCACTTGCCTTTGATCTCGCCCGCGCCACGGAAACGGTCGGCGAGCAAACTGACGGCCAGCGCATAGGACGTCGAGTTATTATAGACCAGCACCGTCTTGAAATTCTTCAGCACAAGGAAAGCGGGTCCCTTGTAACCGGCGGGCAGGAACAATGATGCGCCTGCCTGTGTGTCGGTCGCGGCAAAGGGCCGCCCGTCGGCACGCTTCAGTCCGAGCTTGCCCCACTCATTGACCGATTTCGTCAGCGACATATCGGCCAGCGCATAGTCGAAGCCGACCGGCATGGTGACTTCATAACCCCAATGCCCGCCCGGCTCCCAACCGGAGACCTGAAGATAATGCGCGGTCGAGGCCAGCGTGTCCGCCGTCGAATGCCAGATGTCGCGCCGCCCGTCGCCGTCGAAATCCATCGCATGGGCAAGATAGGTCGTCGGAATGAATTGCGTCTGTCCCATCGCGCCCGCCCAAGAGCCGAGCATCTCCTCGGGTTGCACATCGCCCGCCTGAATGATTTTCAGCGCCGCGATGAGCTGCGTCTTCCCGAAATCGGGGCGGCGGCCTTCAAAACCCAATGTCGCCAGCGAGCGCACGACATTCTGCGTCCCCATGAAGTCGCCGAAATTGGATTCAAGACCCCAGATCGAAACGATCACATGCCGGTCGACGCCATAGGCTTTTTCCAGCCGGTCGAGCAGGTCCTTGTTTTCCGCCAGCATCGCCTGTCCGCGCTGCACGCGCTTATCGGACAAGGCGCCTTTCAGATACTCCCAGACCGGCTTCACGAATTCCGGCTGGTTCTGGTCGGCGGCGACGACATCCTCATCCGGCCCGATGCCGGCCAGCGCCCGGTTGAAGGTCCCGGGCTTGATCCCCGCCTTGATCGCCTCAAGCCGAAACTCGGTCAGCCAGTCGGCAAAGCGCTGATTATCGGCATTGACCGGCGGCGCAAGCGGCTTGCGCGTTTCCGGCACGCGCACATGCGTGCCCGCATCGGCGCAACCGGACAGCAAAAGACTGAAAAGGGTCATGGCGGCCGCACCGAAGGAAAGGCGAAGCGGGCGGCGGCTCGAAAGGGAAGTCGTCATAAGGCGTGGGGCTCCGGCACGAATGGAACTCCACGCTAACACGGCTCGCGAGAAAATCGCAGAGAGAGGCTATGGCGCTGGTTAACGCAAACGCGCCACGGCGATGCCGCCGACCGGCAATACCCGTTCCCCGAGGACGAGATCGCCGGCGAGGAGCGCCGAAGCATCGGCGGGCTGCGGCCCATAATTGAAAACGAAACGATAGGCTCCGCGCGTCCGCATCCGCAGACCCATCGGCAAAGGTTCGACGGCGACGCCCGCCTCGCGCACAAGCCGTCCGATCAGCCTGTCGAGAAATTCGGCATCGGGCGAGCCTGCGAGATAATAGGCGCGGCCTTTCCGCGTCAGCGCCGGATGCCCGTCGCCGGTGCGCGCCATCACCTCCGCCTCACCGCTGATGAATTCACGCCAGCGATCGAATGTGTGCGGCTCATTGTCATAGAGAACCGGCACGGCCGAATGGCTGCGGAAACTTTCGGCCCGCGTGACCTTAATGCCGAGAAGAGCGGCCAGCGGCCCCGGCGCGAGATTGTCCGGTATCCAGTGCGACCGCGTCCGGCTGCCGCTGCGCGACATCACAAGCAGCATGCCCTGAAACGCATTTAGGGACGCCGCCAACCGCTCCGGCACATAGGGCGTCGAAGGCAGCACCGCAAAGGCGTAAGCCGAGAGATCGGCGTCCGGTCCCACAATGTCGATATCGAGACCCAGCCCGCGAAGGCTTCGATAGATCGAGAAGACCTGTTCGATATAGGAAAAATTCTGCCCCTGCGGCTGCGCCCGCAACAGCCATTGCGCCTCGTAGGAATAGACGATGGCCACATGCGCCGGTCGCGGCGCGCCGAGAGGCCCGAGCGCTTCAAGCTCGCGCGACAATTGCCGCACCTCGAAGAAGGCACGGTCCGGTTCGTTATTCGGCAGGTTGAGGCCGGCATGAAATTGTTCCTGCGCGAAAGGCGCCTGCCGCCAGCGGAAATAGGCGACCATCTCCGCGCCATGCGCGAAACCCTCCATGCCCCAGAGCCGCGTGAGACCCGGCAGCGCGTCGGTATTATAGCTCGCCCAGTTCACCGGCCCCGGCTGCTGCTCCATGATGCCGAAGCGCCCGCGCCCCGTGCCGCGATAGAGATCGTGGTGGAACGCCTGCATGTCGGGATCGCCGGTCCGCGCATAAGCCGCCTTGTGTTTCGGATCGGCGGGAAAGACATCGAGACTGCCGAGCGGATAAGAATCCCAGGTCGCGATGTCCATGTCTTCCATCGCCTCGTAATGATCGAAGTCGGTATGGAAGGTCATGAAGTTGTGCAGAATATCGCGCCCCGGCGAGCGCGCGCGGATTACCTCCGTCTGCACGCGATTGAAGGCGCGCACCTGATCCGACGAATACCGATCGAAATCGACGCGATGCGAGGGATTGCTTTCGGTGACGGTGCCCGACGGCAAATCCACCTCGGAAAAATCCCGATACTCCATGCTCCAGAAGACGTTGCCCCAAGCCCGATTGAGCGTCGCTATGTCGCCATAGCGATCTTTCAGCCAATGCCGGAAACCGAACTTCGCGCTCTCGGAGTATGAACGCACGGTGTTGTGGCAGCCATACTCGTTGTCCGTCTGCCAGGCAACGACGCCTGGATGGTTCCCGAAGCGTTCAGCCAGTGCGCCGACGATACGCGCGCATTCGCGCCGATAGCCGATATGCGAAAAACAATAATGCCGCCGCGAGCCGAAACCGCGCACGCGTCCATGGTGGTCGACGGCCAGCATCTCCGGCATCCGGTCGACGAGCCATTTCGGCGGCGTCGCCGTCGGCGTGCCGAGAATGACGCCGAGGCCTTCGCCATGCAGCGTATCGATGGCGCGTTGGAGCCAATCGAAATCATAGCGGCCCGGATCGGGTTCGAGCCGCGACCATGCGAACTCGCCGATGCGGACACGGGTAATGCCCAACTCGCGCATCCGCCGCGCATCATCCGTCCACATCGTCTCCGGCCAATGTTCAGGATAATAGCAAACCCCGATCGCGACATCGCTCGCCATGGTCTCTCCCCTGTTCCGCACCGAAGAAACTGGCCGCAATTGACGGGTCGCGCAAGCTGGACGATGCTCGAGCGATCACTGTTTCGGGGGAAAGCGCGTGACGAAAGTTTGCCTGATCGGCGCCGGCAGCACGGTCTTCATGAAGAACCTTGTCGGCGACATTCTGCTAAACGATATCTTCGCCGATTGCGAGATCGCGCTGCACGACATCGACGAAGCGCGGCTGAAAACCTCCCGCATCGTCGCCGACAAGATCGCCGCCGCGCTCGGCCTCTCCCCGGCAATCACCGCCACGACGAACCGCCGCGAAGCGCTGAAAGGCGCCGATTTCGTCATCGTGATGATTCAGGTCGCAGGCTACAAGCCCGGCACCGTCATCGACTTTGAAATTCCGAAAAAATATGGCGTCCGCCAGACCATCGCCGACACACTGGGTATCGGCGGCATCATGCGCGGATTGCGCACCGTGCCGGTGTTGCTCGACATCGCCAACGACATGCGCACCCTCTGCCCCAAGGCGCTGATGCTGCAATATGTGAACCCGATGGCGATCAATTGCTGGGCGCTGGGCAGGCTCGCCCCCGACATCGCCCATGTCGGTCTCTGCCATTCGGTGCAGGGCACGGCCTGGGAACTCGCGCAGGATCTCGGTGTCAATCACAAGGACATCCGCTACCAATGCGCGGGCATCAACCACATGGCCTTCTATACGCGCTTTGAAAAACTCAACGCGGACGGCACGCGCGAAGACCTCTATCCGCGCCTCAAGAAAATCGCCTCCGAAGGCCGCGAACCCGCCGCCAACAAGGTACGCTACGAAATCCTCCGCCGCACCGGCTACTTCGTCACGGAATCGAGCGAGCATTTCGCCGAATACGTGCCCTGGTTCATCAAGCGCGACCGGCCTGACCTGATCGAGACATTCAACGTGCCACTCGACGAATATCTCCGCCGCTGCGAAGACCAGATCGCGGCCTGGGACGCGCAGGAGCGTGACCTTGTCGGCGCGAATACAATCGACGTGAAGTTTTCCGGCGAATACGGCGCCCGCATCATGCGCGCCGTCGTCACCGGCAAACCGACGACCATCAATGGCAATGTTGTAAACCGCGGCCTGATCGACAATCTGCCCGACGGCGCCTGCGTCGAAGTTCCCTGCCTCATCGACAGCAACGGCGTCACGCCGACGCGGGCAGGCAGTCTGCCGCCGCACCTCGCCGCGCTGATGCAAACCAACATCAATGTGCAGGCCTTGACCGTCGAGGCGCTGGCGACCGGCAAGCGTGAGCATATTTACCATGCCGCCATGCTCGACCCACATCTCGGCGCCGAGCTTTCTCTCGATCAGATATGGCATATGGTCGATGAACTCATAGACGCGCATGGCGATTGGCTGCCGAAGTTTCATTAACGGCGTGCGGCGGAAAAACGGCTGGAAACCGCAGAAAACTTGGGATTTTAGCCGAGTGTTTTACGCCAAATTAAATCTGCCGGCCTTACCGTGCAGCCATCATGCTTCGCGTTATCGGCTGCATCACCACTGACCATGACCTGCGCCTCGTAGTGCTGGCGGGCTTTCTTTGCCTTCTCGCCTGCTTTGCCGCCGTCGGTCTCGTCACCCGCGCCCGCGTGACGCAAGGCCTGTGGCGCCAGATATGGACCGCTTCCACCGGCTTCGTCGTGGGTGGCGCCATCTGGTCCACGCACTTCGTCGCCATGCTCGCCTTCCGCCCGGAAATTCCGGTCAGCTATGACGCGGTGCCGACCATCGTTTCCATATTGATCGCCATATCGCTTTCCTGGCTCGGCACCTGGATCGCGCTGAAGCCGCGTGCCGCCGCTCTCGGCGGCGCGGTCATGGGTGTCGCCATCGTGCTGATGCATTATGTCGGTATGTCGGCGCTCAACCTCTCCGGCACCTTGCATTGGGACAAATCCTTCATCGTCGCATCCGTCGTGATCGGCATTTCCTTTGCTTCCCTTGCGGTCTGGCTCGCGATCGTCTCGAAATCCCTGATCGCGCGCATGTTAGGCGGCGCAGTAGGCGCGGTCGCCATCTGCGGTATGCATTTCACTTCGATGGCCGGCATCACCATCGCTTTCGATCCGACCATCATCCATCACGAAACGACCATCGCGCCGCTATGGCTGGCAATGGGCGTCTTTGCGATCACGCTCATCGTCGTCGCACTGGCGCTTCTCGGCGCCCTCTTCGACCATCACCTGACGCGCCGCGCCGTGCACGAGGCCGAACGCCTCCGCGCCTATGTCCTCGAGCTGGAAGCGACCAAAAGCAAACTCGAAGCGACGACGGCGGATCTGATGACGGCCCTCGAAGCCGCCGCCACCAGCAGCCAGGCGAAGTCGCAATTTCTCGCCACCATGAGCCATGAGCTTCGGACGCCGCTCAATGCGATCATCGGCTTTTCCGAAATCCTCGCGACAGAGCTTTTCGGCCCGCTGGGCAGCGCACGCTACCGCGAATATGCTCATGACGTGAAGGATAGCGGCGCGCATCTTCTGGGCCTCATCAACGACATTCTGGATTTCTCCAAAGTCGATGCCGGCCATCTGCAACTCGACGACGAACCGGTCGATCTGAAACAGGTCATCGAGGAATCCCTGCGCATGGTGCAGCAGCAGGCGACGCATCAGGGCGTCGCCTTGCGCAGCGACATCGAAATCGATCTCCCCCGCTTGCGCGCCGATCATCGCCGCGTCCGGCAGGTTCTGCTGAACCTCCTTTCCAACGCGACGAAGTTCACGCCGTCGGGTGGCCGCATCGTGATCTCGGCCCATGTCGAAGGCGGCATGTTGAAGGTGAAGGTCGCCGACACCGGCATCGGCATCGCGCCCGACGACATTCCCAAAGCACTGGAGCGTTTCGGCCAGATCGACAGCGACCTCAATCGCAAATATCAGGGCACGGGCCTCGGCTTGCCGCTCTCCAAGCGCCTTGTCGAATTGCATGGCGGCACGCTCGGCCTCGAAAGCGAAATCGGCGTCGGCACGACCGTCACCGCCACTTTCCCCGCCGAACGCGTTTTGGCGGATCTTCAGGCGGCTTAAAGCTGCACCGCCCAGGCTTTCGGATTTTCCACAGCGACCCGCGCCCACCAGCTTTCCGCCCGATCCGGCGCGACAAGCGCGACGATGCAGCCGCCGAACCCCGCACCCGTCACCCGCGCACCGAACGCACCGGCAGCCAGCGCGCTTGCGGCCAACCTGTCGAGAGCCGGCGTCGAAACCTCATAATCCTCGGCAAGCGAGCGATGGCTTTCACTCATCAGCGCGCCGAACCGGCCCGCATCGCCCGCGCGCAGGGCATCGACCGCGGCAAGCACCCGCGCATTTTCGCCGACCACATGCCGCGCCCGCCTGCGCATCTCGGTATCAGGCAAAGCCGCGATGCTCTCCGGCGTCGCATCGCGCAACGACCGAAGCCCGAGTTCGGACGCCGCCGCCTCGACCGCCGCGCGCCGGATATTGTAAGCGCCATCCGTGAGCCGCCGCTCCTCGCCGCAATGAATGACCGCGAAGCGGAAGCTGGGCGGCACGGCGACGAGGCTCGTTGCGTTCGTGCGGCAATCGAGCAGTAACGCTTCGCCCGGTCGGCAGATCGCGCAAGCCATCTGATCGAGAATGCCGCATTGAACGCCGCAATATATATTCTCGGCCGCCTGCGCCGTCCGCGCGATCTCGTCATCCGCCATCGCCGCGCCGATCAATGCCAGCGCGGCCCGGATGACCGCGACTTCAAGCGCCGCCGACGAGGAAACGCCCGCTCCTTGCGGCACGTCGGAGCGCACCAGCACATCGACGGGCGGCACATCGAAGCCGCGTTTCAAAAGCTCCGCTATCGGCCCGGCGATATAGTCGGTCCAGTCTCGGCGCGGTTCGCCATGCGGATCGAAGCCGCGCATGTCATCATTGGCGAGACTTGCCGCGCGAAACGCATCCGCCCGCGCCATCGCCACCTCCGTGCGGTGCGCGAGCGGCATCGGCAGGCAGAAGCCTTCCGCATAATCCGTATGATCGCCGATGAGATTGACCCGCCCCGGCGCTGCGCCCTGCGCTTGCGGCTCCACGCCGAAGAGGCGGCTGAACGCTTCCTTCATGGCAGCGCGGCCTTCAGCGCCCGCGCCGCCTCGTCAGGCATCACATCGACCAGAAAAACGCCGGAGCCCTGTTCCACGCCCGCCAGATATTTGAGCTTGTTGCTGTCGCGCCGGAACGGATGAATTTCGATCGTCATGTGAAATGTGTCGTCGAACCCCTCCGGCGCGGTTTGGACCGTGAGGATGTAAGGCATCGGCTTGCCGAACAACGCATCGAGCCTGCGCACCGCATCCCCCATCGCCGCGCCCAGCTCCGCGCATTCCTCCGCCGTGAGCTTGTCAGGCGACGGCACCCGGCGACGCGGCGCCAGCCAGACTTCATAAGGATACATGGCGAAAGGCGGCACGAAGGAAAGCATGGCCTCTCCATCGCGCAACACGAGTGACGGATCGAGCGCGTCAATCAACTGCGCGATCACCGGCGCGACGGCCTGTGCTTCCGCTGCCCGCGCGATCTGCGCCGGGACGAATGAGAAAGCATAAATCTGTCCATGCGGATGAAGCAGCGTGACGCCGATTTCCTCGCCGCGATTCTCGAACGGCAATACCGCTGCAAAGCCCATGTCCCGCAAGGCCCCAATGCGCGCGCCCCACACCTCGATTAGAAGCGCCAGCCGTTCATCGGAAAGCATGCCGAGGCTAGATCCGTGATCCGGCGAATAGACGACGACCTCGCAGCGCCCCGTGGCGGGTGCGAGCATCAGCCCTTCGACGGCTTCCGGCGCGACCGCATCGCCGGTGAAAGCCGGAAACCGATTTTCAAAGACCGCGATGTCGAAATCGGAAAATGGAATCTCTCCGACACGTCCAGTCTGCGCCGGGCAAAGCGGACACTCCGCCGCCTGCGGCAAAAAGGTCCGTGCCTGTCGCGCGCCTGCATAGGCGACCCATTCGCCCCGCAGCGGATGCCAGCGCAGATGCGCGGATGCGCCGGAGGCAGGTTCTAGTTCGGGGCCCGGCAGGCCCCCATGCGGCGCATGACCGCAGAGCAGAAGCTCGCGCCCGTCCGCCTTCACATGCCGGTGAACGAAGAGCGTCATGACCGGGCTAGCTGTTCATTTTTTCGACGGTCTTTGTCGTGCTGAAGCCGGGCACCAGATCGATGATCTCGACGCGCCCGCCGTAAGATTGCACGAAATCCGCGCCGACAATCGTCTCGACCGAATAATCGCCGCCCTTGATGAGCACATCGGGGCGCAGCATCTCGATCAACTCGCCCGGCGTATCTTCTTCAAACAGCACCACCAGATCGACATTGGACATCGAGGCAAGCACCGTCGCCCGCGCCACATCCGGCTGTATGGGCCGCGCCGGTCCCTTGAGGCGCGTCACCGAAGCATCGCTGTTGAGGCCGACGACCAGCCTGTCGCAACGCTCCCGCGCCTGCGCCAGCAGCGCCACATGGCCCGGATGCAGAAGATCGAAGCAGCCATTCGTAAAGCCAACGCGCAAACCCTTGCGTCGCCAACCCGCCGCGATGTCCTGCGCCGTATGCTGCGTCGCGACCTTCTGGTCGAGCGACGTCAGCTTGCGTTCGCGCAGCTTGGCCGCCAGTTCGTCGCGATAAACCACCGCCGTTCCGACCTTGCCGACGACGAGACCCGCCGCCGCATTGGCAAAGCCTGCCGCATCGACAAGCGACAGGCCCGCGGCAAGCGCCGCCGCCAGCGTCGAGACCACCGTGTCGCCCGCGCCCGACACATCGAAGACCTCGCGCGCCTCGGCAGGCAGGTGGGTCACCATCCCGTCATCGGCGATGACGCTCATGCCTTCCTGGCTGCGCGTCACCAGCACCGAGGCAATGCCGCATTGCTCGACGAGTTCACGCGCCGCCGAGACGATGGAGGCCTCATCGTTGAGAATGTGCCCCGTTGCTTCAGCCAGTTCGCGGCGATTGGGCGTGATGACGCTCGCACCGCGATAAAGCGCATAGTTGCGCCCCTTCGGATCGACCACGACCGGAATGTTCAGATCCCGCGCCTCTTCAATCGCCGCCCTGCACACCGCCGCCGTCAGTACGCCCTTGCCGTAGTCGGAAAGCACCAGCACCTGACAGGCGGGCAACAGCGAGCGGATATGGCGGATCAGTTCTTCCTGCCGCGCGAGGCTCAGCGCCGCGACCGTTTCCCAGTCGGCGCGCAACATTTGCTGGTTCATGCCCACATAGCGCGTCTTGACCGTGGAGCGCCGCGCCGCGTCGCTCACCAGCCGCGCCTCGACGCGCGTCACCGCGTCGAGCATCTGCCCGATCTCGCCGCCCGCTTCATCGGCGCCGACAACGCTGACGAAGGAAACCTTCGCACCGAGCGCGGCGAGATTGCGCGCCACGTTACCCGCACCGCCGAGCATCGCGCGTTCTTCGCGCACCCGCAGCACCGGGATCGGCGCTTCGGGCGAAACGCGCTCGACGTCGCCGTAAATATAACGGTCGAGCATCACGTCGCCGACGCAGAGAATGTGCGTATCGCGAAGCCTTTCGGCCTCGCCTGCAAGACGTTCCTTATAGCTCATCGCTCAAATCCACTATTCCGCCGCCGACGCATCGGACTTGCGCCCATAAACGTCGTCGAAACGGATGATGTCGTCTTCGCCGAGATAGCTGCCGGACTGCACTTCGATAATGCTCAAAGGTTCAGCGCCGGGATTTTCGAGCCGATGCCTTGTGCCAACCGGAATATAGGTCGATTCATTTTCGCGCAGCGTCCTGACATCGTCGCCGACCGTCACCCGCGCTTCGCCCTTCACCACGACCCAATGCTCGGCGCGGTGATGATGCATCTGCAGCGACAGCGCCGCGCCCGGATGCACCATCAAATGTTTGACCTGATGGCGCGGACCGGCGTCGAGCCCCTCGAAATAGCCCCAGGGTCGATGCACACGATTGTGAATCTGATGTTCGGTGCGCCCCTCGGCCGCGATGCGCTCGACGATTTTCTTGACATCCTGCACCCGGTTGCGGTCCGCAACCAGCAGCACGTCGCCCGTCTCGACAATGATGAGATCCTCGACACCGAGCGTCGCCACCAGCGCGGTCTCGGCGCGGATATAGCAATTGGCCGTATCGACCGACATCACATCGCCGGAAACGACATTGCCTGCCTCGTCCTGATCGCCCGTCTCCCACAATGCCGACCAGCTGCCGATATCGCTCCAGCCCATCTCGACCGGAACCACGGCGGCGTCCTTTGTCCGCTCCATCACCGCATAATCGATGGAATCCGACGGGCAGGCGTTGAAGGCTTCAGGTTGCAACCGCAAGAAATCGAGATCGCGCTTTCCCTTCAGAACGGCCTCGGCGGCCCGTGCCGCAATTTCAGGGCAATGGCGGCGCATCTCGTCGAGAATGACGTCGGCACGGAACATGAAGATGCCTGCGTTCCAGTCATAGCCGCCCTGCGCGAGATAGCCCTCCGCCACCTCCCGGTTCGGCTTCTCGACAAAACGCTCGACCGAGAAAGCGCCATGACCGAGCGCCGCGCCGCGCTTGATATAGCCATAGCCCGTCTCGGGCGCCGAAGGCACGATGCCGAAAGTGACGAGCTTGCCTTCGCCGGCGAGCGCCGCCCCCTGCGCAACGGCGGCCCGGAACGCCGCGACGTCGCGGATGTGATGATCGGCCGGCAAGACCAGCAAGATGCCCTTCGGGTCATGGGTCTGCACGAAAGCGGCGGCGGCGGCGGCGGCGGGCGCTGTGTTGCGCCCCTGCGGCTCAAGAAGATGGGCGAGCGGCACCAGCCCCGCCTCGCGCATCTGCTGCGCGATGATGAAGCGATGTTCGTCATTCGAAACGATGATGGGCGCGGCGAAGATCGCATGATCGGTCACGCGCCGCGCCGTCTCCTGCAACATCGTCTGCTCGGAGACGAGCGGCAGCAACTGCTTGGGATAAAGCGCCCGCGACGTCGGCCACAAACGAGAGCCAACTCCGCCGGACAGGATCACCGGATAAATGCTCAAACTTGCCAGTCCTTTTGCGCAGCCTCCTGCGCCGCTGCCGCAGAAGAATATCACGTTTGGTGCCCGCGAAATGCCGCCCGAAGTTGAGGATCGCGCAAGGCGGTTAACAGGCCCGCCGGCATTGTAACATTTCTAATCCGAAACGAAAGGGAACCGCCGCTTTGCCCATCCGTTTCCTTGCGAGACGCCCGCCATTTATGCGACACAATTTCCCTGTCAAAGACGGTCACTTGGAATAAGGGCGACCGGCCATAAACCGGCCCTGCAAGATTGCGCAAAGGAACAGCATGTCGTCGAAGTCCCCCCGGAAAGTTCGCAAGGTCGTTTTCCCCGTCGCAGGGCTCGGCACCAGATTTCTGCCCGCCACCAAGGTCATCCCGAAAGAGATGCTCACGGTCGTCGACAAGCCGGTCATTCAGTATGCGGTCGAAGAAGCGATCGAAGCCGGTATCGAACATTTCATCTTCGTCACGGGACGCGGCAAGGGCGCCATCGAAGATCATTTCGATCTTGCTTATGAACTTGAAGCGACGTTGAAGGCGCGCGGCAAGACCGCTGAAATCGAAATCCTGAGAGCCAGCCGTCCGAATTTCGGCGCTGCGAGCTTCGTCCGCCAGCAGGAGCCGCTGGGCCTCGGCCACGCCGTCTGGTGCGCCCGCGACGTCGTCGGCGATGAACCCTTCGCGCTCGGCCTTCCCGACATGCTGATCCACGGCAAGCCCGGCTGCTTCGCCCAGATGATCGAGACCTATAACAAGCATGGCGGCAATGTCGTCGCGGTCGAAGAAGTGCCGCATGAACACGTCAACCGCTACGGCGTCGTCGCGCTCGGCAAGACCTTCGACGAACGCACGCACAGCATCACCGGCATGGTCGAAAAGCCGAAGATCGAGGACGCGCCCTCCGATCTCATCATCTCGGGCCGCTACATCCTGCAACCGGAAATCTTCGCCAGGCTCGAAAAGCAGAAGCCGGGCGCAGGCGGTGAAATCCAGCTGACCGACAGCATGATCGCGCTTCTCTCGGATCAGGATTTCTTCGCTTATCGCTTCGACGGCACGACTTACGATTGCGGCGACAAGATCGGCTATCTCACCGCCAATGTCGTTTATGCGCTGGACCGGCCCGACCTCGCACCGAAATTCAAGCCCATCCTCGACAAGCTTGTGGGGCGCTGACAGCTTTAGATGAGATCAAAAGGCATTCTTGCCGACCAATCCTAGAAAAGGCGTCAGCATCACTATCTTCAGATCGAGCCAGAGCGACCAGTTCTCGATGTAATAGAGATCGTGCTCGACGCGCTTGCGCATTTTCTCAGGCGTGTCGGTCTCGCCGCGAAATCCGTTGATCTGTGCCCAGCCGGTAATGCCGGGTTTCATCCTGTGCCGCCTGGCATAAGTGTCGAGCAGCGCCGAATAATATTCATTATGCGCCAGCGCATGCGGGCGCGGGCCGACAAGCGACATCTCGCCCCTGATGACATTGAGAAGCTGCGGCAGTTCGTCGAGGCTGCTGCGCCGCAGCCATTTGCCGATGCGCGTCACGCGCGGGTCGGCGCGCGAAGCCTGCGACACGACCGGCCCATCTTCGTTCACCGACATCGTTCTGAACTTCCACACCGTGATGACTTGATGGTTGAAGCCGTGCCGCCGCTGCAGAAAGAAGACCGGCCCCCTGCTGTCGAGCCTGATCGCCGCCGCGATGCAAAGCATCAATGGCAGGAAGGCGATGAGCAGCGCCGCTGCGGCGATCCGATCTTCCACCGTCTTGATGATCGGCGCCCAGTCTCCCAGAGGGCGGCGCACCAGTTCCAGCACCGGAATGCCATCATAATCGACGATGCCGAGCGGACGCAGTTGAAAAGCCGCCATATCCGGGCAAAGCCTGATATCGGCGGGCAAAATCGAAAGCTGCGAGACGAGGCCGGAAATCCGTTTTTCATCCGAGAGCGGCAGTGCGACGAGCACCTCGTCGATCCGCACCGTCTGCCCCATCTGGATGAGATGCGACAGACCGCCCGCAAGGACGACGCGCGGCGTGACGCCACGCGCAAGATCGTCGAACACACCGACAATGCGCAGATTGGCGTCGGCGAGGCTGAGATGCTCGACCATCTTCATCGCGATTTCGCCGCTGCCATAAATGGCGATGTTGCGCGCGAAAAAGCCGGAGGCGGCCCAGCTTCCGATGAAGAGCGAGATCAGATAATGGTTGCCGATGACCAGAAGCGCCGACCCGCCGACCCAGAGAAGCATCCAGCCGCGCGATAGGTCCGCCGAAGCCTTGAGAAGATAAATCCCGCTCAAAATGACGAGCGAAGCGATCCCCAGACCGAAGGCGACGCGCCGCACCGCGCCACGAAAACCGCTGAGAAACTCGATCGAATAAAGCTTCTGCGACCGGAACGAAGCAACCGCTATGAGCGCCGCCATCGCGCCCAGCGCAAGATAGGGCTCGGCTTCCTGGGCGCTGTCGAGATAAAATCCGATATAGAAAAATTTGGCGATCGCCGCCGCGCCGACGATCAGAAGAAAATCGACCACAGCGACGATATCGCCCGCGACACGCACCGAGCGAACGCCGCTCTGCCGTTTGTCCGCGAAACGATTGGTCTGCGTCTCATGCGACGATTGCAAAAATGGCGGCGCCGAATGGAAAGGCAACGGCGTCGCATCGTGCGAGGCCGAGCCACCGCTCGCCGGATTTACCGACCCTTCGCCAAGGCTCCCCATCTTCCCCCCGTATCCGCAAAGCTCGCGGATTGGTCCGAACTCCCCCCATTCGGAGTTCCTGCCGCAGCAGCCTCGCCTATATTCTTATGACTTGAATACAAAAAGAAACTCCAATGTGGAGCGGCGGCGTCGGGTCGCGGGATTTTTTTTCGGCAACCTCCCGGTTGCGGTCCGTTGACGGACAAACAACATCCAGATTGCATCAAACGGCCCGCCGCGCGGGCGTTCGCGCGTCGCCATGCAATAGCGCGGAATGGTTGCAAGAGGTTGTGGCGCGACACTCAGTCGCCGGCGGCGGTGCCTTGAACAAGCAAGCGCTCGGCGCGCGCAACATCCGCCTCGACCATTTCGCGCACGAGCTGCGCAAAACTGATGCTCGGCGCCCAGCCGAGTACCTGTCTGGCCTTCGACGCATCGCCAAGCGTTCCCCTGACATCGGTCGGACGAAAGAATTGGGGATCGACGGCGACAAGCCTGTCGCCCGTTCGCGCGTCGAAGCCTTCTTCCGAAAGACCCTCGCCACGCCAGAGAACGTCACGGCCGATTTCGCGAAACGCCAATTCCGCGAAATCGCGCACCGAACGGTTTTCGCCCGTCGCCAGCACATAGTCGCCCGGCTCACGCTGTTGAAGCATCAGCCACATGCCGCGCACATAATCCGCCGCATGTCCCCAATCGCGCCGCGTATCGAGATTGCCGAGCATCAGACATTCGCCCTTGCCGACGGACCACGCCGAAACCGCCAGCGTGATCTTACGCGTCACAAAGCTCGGATTGCGAAACGGACTTTCGTGATTGAAGAGGATGCCGTTGGAGGCATGCAACCCATAGGCTTCACGGAAATTGACCGTCGCCTCGAAAGCCGCGTGTTTGGAAACCGCATAAGGGTTCAGCGGATGCAGCGGCGTCTCTTCGTTCTGCACATGACCCTGCGCATCGCCGAACATTTCCGAACTCGACGCCTGATAAAACCGCGTGCGCCGCTCTGGATCGAGCTTGATCACCGCATCGAGAAGACGCATCGCACCGGTCGCATTGACGTCGGTCGTATAGGCCGGATCGTCAAAGCTCACCTTGATGTGAGTTTGCGCCGCTAGATTGTAAACCTCGTCCGGTCGCGTCTCCTGAACCAGTCGATGGATGGCTTCGCCCGCAACCATGTCGCAGCTATGCAGAATGAGGCGTTGGTTAAGGTCCGCACTCGCCGCAAATCGGCCGCGATCCAGTCGTGAAACGTCGCGCGCCATGCCATGCACGACATAGCCCTGCTCAAGTAAAAATGCCGCGAGATAACCGCCGTCCTGACCGGTAATCCCCGTTATGAGCGCCACCGGCGGGCGAACTGCGTCTTTGAATGGAAGCACAGGAGACACGACAATCTATCCGTTCTGGGTTCAGCCCATCGGGGCGGCGTGCTTTCTAGCACTTTCATTCGCAAGTGACACTATTGTAAGTGAATTTACCCGCGAACCGATCGCCTCAAGGTTCATGCTCCGGCAGCCAATTCCTCGCAATACCAGAGATAAACCGCGGCAATCCCCTTTTCGAGATTGGTCCGCGCCTGCCAACTTTGCTGCGTGAGCCGGGTTACGTCCATCAGCTTGCGGGGTGTCCCGTCCGGCTTGGATGGATCGGTCGCGATCTCCCCTTGAAACCCGACCACGCGCTGCACCAGCCTGGCGAGTTCAAGGATCGTAATGTCTGTGCCACAGCCGACATTGATATGCCCTTCCTCCGAATATCTCCGCATGAGAAAGACCAGCGCATCGGCGCAATCATCGACATAGAGAAATTCGCGGCGCGGAGTTCCCGTTCCCCAGATCGTCACGGATGGCGATTTCGCAATTTTCGCCGCATGCATCTTGGCAATCAGGGCCGGCAGCACGTGCGATGA
>DASYEM010000039.1:0-40625 GCA_036499025.1 Parvibaculum sp.
CCCACTAAAGACTGCTTCTCACATAACGAAGAGTGATCTTCGATTTAAGCGAGTGGGTTGTCTCCGGAAACGGGGGCCCGCTTTTTTTGTTTCTGGAGGGCTATTGGCGGAATTGAACGTGGATCGGCAAAATGAGAGCGCCGCGCCGGCTGATGAAGCCGCGATGCTGGACACGCACCTCGTTGCCGCGTCCGGTCAGCCGCGCAAGATTTTCCAGCTGATCGCGCCGTCGGCCAATGCCGCCAATTTCGAGATCGTGCGCGTCCGCTACGGCCTTCACGACGGCCATACGCTGCAGATCATGGCCGAGCGCCCCGACGGCACGATGAATGTATCGGGCTGCGAGGAATTGTCGGGACTTCTGTCGGCGATCCTCGACGTCGAGGACCCGATTTCGGGCGAATATAATCTCGAAGTCTCCTCGCCCGGCATCGACCGTCCGCTGACGCGGCCGAAAGATTTTGAACGCTGGGCGGGCTTTGAAGCCAAGCTCGAACTCAATGAAGCCATCGATGGCCGCAAGCGGTTTCGCGGCGACCTTCAGGGCTTTGAAGACGGCGAAGTGCTGATCCAGCACCAGGTCGAGGGATTTGCGGAACCACAGGTGATCGGCCTGCCGTTCCGCCTGATAAGCGAGGCCAAGCTCGTCATGAGCGACGACCTCATCACTGAAAGTTTGAAGCGAAGGGACCGGGACGCCCCGGCCCCATCCGACGGAGAATAGAATATGGCACCGGCAGTTAGCGCCAATCGCCTTGAACTGTTGCAGATCGCCGATGCGGTCGCGCGCGAGAAGTCGATTGACCGTGAAGTCGTCATCGAGGCGATGGCGGAAGCGATCCAGAAGGCCGCGCGCTCGCGTTACGGTGCGGAAAATGAAATCCGCGCCCGCATCAATCCGGCGACCGGCGAAATCCGCCTCGTGCGCCTGCTCGAAGTCGTCGAAGACATCGAGAACGACGCCGTCCAGATCGAGTTGCGCGAAGCCCAGCGCCGCAACCCGGCCGCCCAGCTCGGCGATCTGATCGAAGACGAATTGCCGCCCGTCGATTTCGGCCGCATCGCCGCCCAGACCGCCAAGCAGGTCATCGTGCAGAAGGTGCGCGACGCCGAACGCGAGCGCCAATACGACGAATACAAGGACCGCATCGGCGAGATCGTTCACGGCATCGTCAAGCGCGTCGAATATGGCAACGTGGTCACCGACCTCGGCCGTGGCGAAGCCATCGTGCGACGCGACGAATTGCTGCCGCGCGAAACCTTCCGCAACGGCGACCGCGTCCGCGCTTACATCTACGACGTGCGCCGCGAACAGCGCGGCCCGCAAATTTTCCTCTCGCGCACCCATCCCCAATTCATGGCGAAGCTCTTCGCGCAGGAAGTGCCGGAAATCTACGACAACATCATCGAGATCAAGGCAGTGGCCCGCGATCCGGGTTCGCGCGCCAAGATCGCCGTTCTCTCCAATGACAGTTCCATCGACCCCGTCGGCGCCTGCGTCGGCATGCGCGGTTCGCGCGTGCAGGCCGTGGTGAACGAGTTGCAGGGCGAGAAGATCGACATCATCCAGTGGTCGCCCGATGCAGCCACCTTCATCGTCAACGGCCTCGCGCCCGCCGAAGTCGTCAAGGTCGTGCTCGACGAAGACACGCAGCGTATTGAAGTCGTCGTTCCCGATGACCAATTGTCTTTGGCGATCGGACGTCGCGGGCAGAATGTGCGTCTTGCCTCGCAGCTCACCGGCTGGGACATCGACATTCTGACGGAAGCCGAGGAGAGCGAGCGCCGCCAGGCCGAATTCGCCAGCCGCAGCGCCACCTTCGCCGAAGCGCTCGATGTCGATGAGGTCATCGCGCAGTTGCTGGCGTCGGAAGGCTTCTCGTCGATTGAAGAAGTGGCCTACGTGCCGCTCGACGAAATCGCCGAAATCGAAGGCTTCGACGAGGATACGGCGCAGGAAATTCAGAGCCGCGCGCTGGACTTCATCGACCGCCAGAACGCCGAATACGATGACAAGCGCAAAGAGCTGGGCGTTGAAGACGCATTGGGCGAGATCGAAGGCGTGACGCCCAAGATGCTCGTCGCCTTCGGCGAAGAAGGCATCAAGTCGGTCGAGGATCTGGCCGGCTGCGCGACCGACGATCTCACCGGCTGGAACGAGACGGTGAACGGCGAACGCAAGCATCAAAAGGGTGCGTTGGAAGGCTTTGACGTGTCCGAAGACGACGCCAACGCCCTAATCATGAAGGCCCGCATCCAGATGGGCTGGATTACGCAGGCCGATCTCGATGCGGACGCGGCCGCGAAGGCGGAAGCTGAAGCCGAAGAGGTCGAGCAGGATTAATGGCCACGCCGAAAAGCGTCGCCAGGGAAGAGCGCCGCTGCATCGTCACCGGCGAGATCGGATCGAAGGAGAATTTGATCCGGTTCGTTGTCGGGCCTGAGGATGTGGTCGTTCCCGATCTCGGCGAAAAGCTGCCGGGACGGGGTCTATGGGTGACGGCGCGCCGCGAGGCGGTCGAAACGGCGATCCGCAAAGGCCTTTTTGCCAAGGCCGCGCGGGCCAAAGCCGAGGCGGGCGAAACGCTCGCCGATGAGGTCGAGGTGCTTCTGGCGCGGCGCGCGAGCGCCGCTCTGGGCCTCGCACGCAAGGCCGGTGAACTGGTCACCGGCTTCGAAAAGGTCATGGCGGAGATTACCGCCGGCCGTCTGGCGATCCTGATCGAGGCGCGGGACGGTTCCGAAGACGGCAGCCGCAAACTCGCCGGGGCGCTCAAAGCCCGGTATGCGGCGCTGCAAAAGGCGCAAGCGCCACTCCTGCGGCCCCTTTGGGGGGACGAAATGGGTTTGGCATTGGGTCGCTCAAATGTGGTACATGCAGCCCTGACCCAGGGCAGCATGGAAAGAAAAGTCTTGGCGGACCTCGCCAGACTTGAAGCCTATGGGCGAAAACAACGCCCTTGATTGTCCTGGCGCTCAACAAGCGCCGAGTTTCCGTCTTGGCGCCTGTGCGCCAAGTTTCCATCTTGGCGCGACGCGCCGGGTATCCGTCTTGGCGCTACGCGCCGGTGTATGAACGTTAGGATTTCTATGAACGACTCGACCGACTCGAGTGATCGTAAACTGAAAGCCTCAGGCGGTAAGACGCTCAGTCTGAACCGCACTGTTGAGTCTGGCCATGTGCGCCAGAATTTTTCGCATGGCCGCACCAAGACGGTTGTTGTCGAAAAGAAGAAGAAGCGCACCATCAATCCCGGTGGCGTGGTGGCCCCCGAGCCCGCGCCCGTCGCGGCGGCTCCCGCGCCTGCGCCTGCGCCCGTTCCGCAGCCCGAAATCGAAAAGCCTGAGCCGGTTGTCGCCAAGGCTCCCGAAGCGCCCGCTCCGGCTCCCGCCCCCGTGGTGGAAGCGCCTGCGCCCGTGGCCGCTCCGGCCCCTGTGGCCGAAGCGCCCGCACCGGTCGCGAAGGCCGCCGAACCCGCTCGCCCTGCGCCCGCTCCCGTCGCACCGCGCACCGCGCCCGCCGCCCGTGGCGCCAGGCAAGCGCCGCGCGCCGGTTCCGATCGCATTCGTTCCGGTGTCGTGCTCCGCACGCTGACCGAAGAAGAAAAGAACGCCCGCGCCGCCGCTCTCGATCTCGCGCGTTCGCGCGAAGGCGAGGACCGCAAGCGCGCCGAAGAAGAAGCAAAGCGTTTTGCCGATATCGACGCGCAGCGCAAGCGCGAGCGCGAGGAAGCCGCCGCCCGCGAAGCCGGTGAAGCCGCGCGCCGCGAGAACGAGGAAATCGCCCGCCGTCGCGCCGCCGACGACGCCAAGCGCCGTCTCGACGAAGAAGCCCGCACAGGCTCCGCCCCGCGCGGCGCCGCCCTGTTGCAGGAAGAAGTCGCCGACGACGAAGGCAAGCCGAAACGCGCGCATGGCGCGCCGGGCGCCGTGCCCAACAAGACACCGCCTGTTCGCCGCAACGAACCCAAGCGCCGCACCGGCAAGCTGACGATCACCAAGGCCTTCGACGATGAAAGCGAGCGTCAGCGTTCGCTCGCCTCGATGCGCCGCCGTGTCGAACGCGAAAAGAAGAAACTCGCGGGCATTCACGATGCGCCCTTGAAGGTCATCCGCGAAGTCGTCATTCCTGAAGTCATAACGATTCAGGAACTGGCGAACCGCATGGCCGAACGCTCGGTCGATGTGATGAAGATCCTGATGAAGCAGGGCATCATGCTGAAGATCACCGATGTGATCGACAGCGACACGGCGCAGCTCGTGGCCGAAGAACTCGGCCATACCGTGAAGCGCGTCGCGGAATCGGACGTCGAAGAAGGTCTTGTCGGCGCAGCCGATACGGACGAAGCGAAAATTTCACGTGCGCCCGTCGTCACCGTCATGGGTCACGTCGATCACGGCAAGACATCGCTGCTCGATGCGCTGCGCAAGACCTCGGTCGTCGCGGGCGAAGCGGGCGGCATCACGCAGCATATCGGCGCCTATCAGGTGGTGATGAGCACGGGTGCGAAAATCACCTTCCTCGACACGCCCGGTCATGCCGCCTTCACGGCCATGCGCGCGCGCGGCGCTCGCGTCACCGATATCGTCATCCTCGTGGTGGCGTCGGACGACGGCGTCATGCCGCAAACGATCGAAGCGATCAATCACGCCAAGGCCGCAGGCGTTCCGATGATTGTGGCCATCAACAAGATGGACAAGCCCGAAGCCGATGCGACGCGGGTGAAGAACGAATTGTTGCAGCATGAAGTGGTGGTCGAGGAGTTCGGCGGCGATGTGATCGCCGTGCCGATCTCGGCCAAGACCGGCATGGGCCTCGACAAGCTCGAAGAAACCATTCTGCTTGTCGCCGAAGTGCTCGACCTGAAAGCCAATCCCGAACGCGCCGCTGAAGGCATCATCGTCGAAGCCAAGCTCGATCGCGGCCGCGGTCCGGTCGGCACCGTGCTTGTCGAGCGCGGCACGCTGAAAGTTGGCGACATCATCGTGGCGGGCGCCGAATGGGGCCGCGTGCGCGCCCTCATCAACGACAAGGGCGAGAACGTGCCGTCGGCCGGTCCGTCCGAGCCCGTCGAAGTTCTGGGTCTTGGCGGTGCGCCGGAAGCGGGCGACACGCTGTCGGTCGTCGAAAGCGAAGCCCGGGCGCGTGAAGTCACGGCCTATCGCCAGCGCGTCCAGCGCGACAAGCGCACCGGCACGGGCGGGCGCACCTCGCTCGAGCTGATGATGACGCAGCTGAAAGACCAGAACCTCAAGGAACTGCCGATCATCATCAAGGCGGACGTGCAGGGGTCTGCCGAAGCGATCGTGCAGGCGCTCGAAAAGCTCGGCACCGACGAGGTCAAGGCCCGCGTGCTTCACGCAGGCGTCGGCGGCGTCACCGAAAGCGACATCACGCTGGCGCTCGCCTCCGGCGCGCCGATCATCGGCTTCAACGTCCGCGCCAACAACCAGGCGCGCGACGCGGCCCGCAATGGCGGCATCGAAATCCGCTATTACTCGGTCATCTACGATTTGGTCGATGACATCAAGGCGGCGATGTCGGGCATGCTTTCGCCGGAACTGCGCGAGACCTTCCTCGGCAATGCGCAGATCCTCGAGATTTTCAACATCTCGAAGGTCGGCAAGATCGCCGGTTGCCGCGTCACCGAAGGCGTGGTGCGCCGTGGTTCGAGCGTCCGCCTGATCCGCGACGACGTCGTCGTGCATGAAGGCAAGCTCTCGACCCTGAAGCGTTTCAAGGACGAAGTGCGCGAAGTGCAGTCCGGTCAGGAATGTGGCATGGCGTTCGAGAATTATCAGGACATGCGCGCAGGCGACGTCATCGAGTGCTTCGATGTCGAGGTGGTGAAGCGCAGCCTGGCGTAAAGCCGAGCGTAAAATCCGCTGTCACCCCGGGTCTATCCCGGGGTCCAGGGGCCGCTCGCTCAGCGTTTGACGCTACTGGACCCCGGCACAAGGCCGGGGTGACAGTCTCTTTTGTGGCAATCAATTTCATGCGCAAGACGTCCAGAGATAAATCCGCACGCCCCAAACCGTCGCAACGCGGGCCGACCCAGCGCCAGTTGCGCGGCGGTGAAATCGTGCGCCGGGCGCTGGCCGAGATCATCGGCCGCGGCACCATCCAGGATCCCGAATTGCTGGAACGCGCGATCACCATTTCGGAAGTGCGCATGAGCAACGACATGCGTTACGCGACCTGCTTCGTCGCGCCGCTCGGCGGCACGCTGGCCGGCGGCGACACCGACAAGATCGTGGCGGCGCTGACGCGCGTGAAGGGCTATTTGCGCGGCCAGCTCGCGCATGAAGTGACGTTCAAATTCATGCCCGACCTCGCTTTCGTCGCCGACACGTCTTTCGACCGCGCCGAAGCCGTCGACCGCCTGCTGCATTCGGCGAAGGTGGCGCAGGATCTGAATTTCGACGGCGACGAAGAAGCCCCGGAAAAAGAAGCCGACTGATGGGCCGCCGCAAGAAGGGCGACGCCGTTTCGGGCTGGGTCATCGTCGACAAGCCGGTCGGGCCGACCTCGACCGATGTCGTCACGAAAATCCGCCGGCTCTACAATGCGCAAAAAGCCGGTCATGCGGGCACGCTCGATCCGCTGGCGAGCGGCATTCTGCCTGTCGCGCTCGGCGAGGCGACCAAAACCGTCCCCTTCATCCTCGACGCGACCAAGGGCTACCGCTTCACGATCTGCTTCGGCGTCTCGACCGCGAGCGACGACAAGGAAGGCAGCGTGACGGGGACAAGCGCCGTCCGTCCGTCCGCCGCCGAAATCGAGGCCATGCTGCCCCGCTTCACGGGCCCAATTCTACAAGTTCCGCCCGCATTTTCGGCCATCAAGATCGATGGCGAACGCGCCTATGACCTTGCCAGAGCGGGCGAGACGGTGGAGTTGAAGGAACGGCCGGTCATTATCCATAATGCGCGGCTTCTGGGGATGCCCGACGGCGACCATGCCGAGCTTGAAATCTCTTGCAGCAAAGGGACTTACGTCCGCTCGCTGGCCCGGGACCTGGCGCTGGCGCTCGGCACCTTGGGTCATGTCTCGGCGCTGCGCCGCATCGCTCATGGCCCCTTCCGGGAGGCGGCCGCAATTCCGCTGGATAAACTGCTGGACCTGGGCCATATTCCGCCCGCTTCCGATGCCCTTGGGGCGCATCTGTTGCCGCTCGAGACCGCGCTGGACGACATCCCGGCGCTGGCCCTGAGCAGCGATGATGCGGCCCGCCTAAGACAGGGTCAGGGAGTTTTATTGCGCGGGCGCGACGCTCCGATTTTTTCGGGGCCGGTTCTGGCAACCCACAGGGGCGACCCTGTGGCCTTGACTGAATACAGCCAAGGAGAGTTGAAGCCCGTGCGTGTTTTTAATCTCGGTTCATAGGAGAACACGATGTCGGTTACGCCAGAGCGTAAAGGTCAACTGATCAAGGAATTCGCGGCCAAACAGGGCGACACGGGTTCGCCCGAAGTGCAGGTCGCCATTCTGACCGAACGCATCACCAACCTCACCGAACATTTCAAGACGCACGCGAAGGACAACCATTCGCGCCGCGGCCTTCTGAAGATGGTGAGCCTGCGCCGTTCGCTTCTCGACTACGTCAAGAAGAACGACCAGAAGCGTTATGAAGACCTGATCGCCCGTTTGGGCATCCGTAGGTAAAACCGGGGTGCATGTTTTCCCCGACCGCCCGGACTTTTCTCGCGCAATGATCGGCATGGCGAAAGCTCTGCCGACATTTCGCATTTCCGGGTTCGAAGAGACAATCGTCCGTTAACGGATCGATGTTTGCGGGTGGATCGTTCGAAACGCTGTCTCACGGCGAACGATCCCTAAAGACCGGTGGCCCGAAATTCAGGCCCCCGCAAACAGGGTCCAAATGTCCGGCCGCGACGTCAGCGGCAGAAAGGGCGCCGTCCATCTGAAAGTGGAATGAACGCAAACAAAAGTGCGTCGGCGCAGAAAAGGAAATTTAGATGTTTGAAGTTACACGCGAAGAAATCGAATGGGCCGGCCGCACGCTCGTCCTTGAGACCGGCAAGGTTGCCCGTCAGGCCGACGGCGCCGTCATCGCGACCTATGGCGAGACGACCGTCATCGCCACCGTCGTTGGAGAGCGCAAGCCGAAACCCGGCCTCGATTTCTTTCCGCTGACCGTCAACTACCAGGAAAAGACCTATGCCGCGGGCAAGATCCCCGGCGGCTTTTTCAAGCGCGAAGGCCGTCCGAGCGAAAAAGAAACGCTCGTCTCGCGCCTGATCGATCGTCCGATCCGTCCGCTCTTTGCCAAGGGTTTCAAGAACGAGACGCAGGTGATCGTCACGGTTCTCTCCCATGACATGGAGAACGATCCCGACATCGTCGCGATGGTCGCCGTCTCCGCCGCTCTGACGATTTCGGGCCTGCCCTTCATGGGTCCGATCGGCGGCGCGCGCGTCGGCTACATCAACGGCGAATACAAACTCAACCCGCTGATCGACGAAATGGCCGACAGCCAGCTCGAACTCGTCGTCGCCGGCACCACCGATGCGGTGCTGATGGTGGAATCGGAAGCCAAGGAGCTTTCCGAAGACATCATGCTCGGCGCCGTCATGTTCGGCCATCGCGGCTTCCAGCCGGTGATCGACATGATCATCCGCATGGCCGAGAAATGCGCGAAAGAGCCGCGTCCGTTCACGGCCGCCGATGAGAGCGAGCTTGAAGGCAAGGTCCGCGCCATCGTCGAAGGCGATGTCCGCACCGCCTATACGATCAAGGACAAGGGCCAGCGCTACGAGGCGATCTCCAAGGCGAAGGACAAGGCGAAAGCCGCGCTTTGCAAGCCCGACGACGCCAACGCCGTGCCGGAAACCTCCGTCGGCGGCGTCTTCAAGGCGATCGAAAGCGACATCGTTCGCAACTCGATCCTCGACACCAAGAAGCGCATCGACGGCCGCGATCTCGAAACCGTTCGTCCGATCGTTTCGGAAGTCGGCATCCTGCCGCGCACCCACGGCTCGGCGCTCTTCACGCGCGGCGAGACGCAGGCCCTTGTGGTGGCAACGCTCGGCACCGGCGAAGACGAACAGTTCGTCGACGCTTTGCAGGGCACCTACAAGGAAAACTTCCTGCTGCATTACAACTTCCCGCCCTTCTCCGTCGGTGAGACGGGCCGCGTCGGCTTCACCGGTCGCCGCGAAGTCGGTCACGGCAAGCTTGCCTGGCGCGCGCTGCGCGCCGTGCTCCCGGCCAAGACCGAGTTCCCCTACACGCTGCGTCTCGTCTCCGAAATCACGGAGTCGAATGGCTCGTCCTCGATGGCGACCGTCTGCGGCGGTTCGCTCGCGATGATGGATGCCGGTGTGCCGCTGAAGCGCGCCGTGGCCGGTATCGCAATGGGCCTCATCCTCGAAGGCGAGCGCTTTGCGGTGCTCTCCGACATTCTCGGCGATGAAGATCATCTCGGCGACATGGACTTCAAGGTCGCGGGCACCGAAGTCGGCGTGACGTCCCTCCAGATGGACATCAAGATCACCGGCATCACCGAAGGCATCATGAAGCAGGCTCTCGCTCAGGCGCAGGGCGGCCGCATTCATATCCTGAAAGAGATGGCGAAAGCCCTCGACACGGCGCGCCCCGAAATGGGCGAACATGCGCCGCGCATCGAAGTGATCCAGGTGCCGACCGACAAGATCCGTGAAGTCATCGGCACGGGCGGCAAGGTGATCCGCGAGATCGTCGAAAAGACCGGCGCGAAAATCGACATTCAGGATGACGGCACCGTCAAGGTGGCGTCCTCGGATGGCGAGTCGATCCGCAAGGCGCTGGAATGGATCCGCGGCATCGTCGCAGAACCTGAAGTCGGCGCGATCTATGAAGGCACGGTCGTCAAGGCCGTGGACTTCGGCGCTTTCGTCAACTTCTTCGGCCCCCGCGACGGCCTCGTGCACATCTCGCAGATGGCCCCGACGCGCGTTGAAAAGGTCTCCGATGTCGTCAAGGAAGGCGACAAGGTGAAGGTCAAACTTCTCGGCTTCGACGATCGCGGCAAGGTCCGCCTGTCGATGAAGCATGTGAACCAGGAGACGGGCGAAGAGATCGTTTACGAAAACGAGCCTGCCGAGCAGCCGCGCGAACGCAGTGGCGGCGGCGAGCGCAGCCGTCGTCCCCGCCGCGACTAAGTTCGCGCAAGGAATAAATCAGAGGGCGCCGGATCATTCCGGCGCCCTTTTTCTTTGCCGCGCGTTGATGAAGGAGCCCTGTCTTATCCGTTCAGGCCCGGTTCAGGCGGTGGGCTCTATCGTTCAATCATCGAATTGGACACCCCGGCCATCGGGGCCATGAAGGAGACCGCAAATGAAGACCTTTTTCGCCGCCACACTCGCTCTCTCGATGCTCGCCGCTCCCGCCATGGCGGCGCCATACGACGCTCGCCCCGGCCAGCCCAACCAGAATTACGGCCAGAACCAGGGCCATCCCGGCCAGTTCAACCAGCAAAAGTCGCAGCCCCAGAAGCCGCAGCCCAAGCCCCAGTACTCCTATAACGGCAAGAAATACGACGCCGTGCGTGGACCCCAGTGGAATGCGCCGAAGGGTTACGACGCGCATCGCAGCTGGAACCGCGGCCAGAAGCTGCCGACCGCCTATCGCAACAAGGCCTATGTGGTCGACTATCGCGCCTACCATCTGAAGCAGCCGCCGCGTGGCTATCAGTGGGTGCGGAACGACCGCAACGTCTACCTCGTTTCGACGCAGAACGGCCTGATCTCGCAGATCGTGCTGAACCTCTTCTACTGAGACAAGGACGCGGAAAAGACGAAGGGCGCCGGATTGATCCGGCGCCCTTTTGTTTGTGTGCATTATGACGGAAGTGACGAGTTTGTGTTGTGCGTCGTGGCCTCGTGGCCTCGTCCTTCGAGACGGCGCTATACGCCTCCTCAGGATGAGGATTATTGTTTGGGCAAGCCTGCGCCTAGCCCTCCAGGTCGCTCGCCTTCAACTCTTCCGCGCGCGGCATGCCGATGATGTTGAAGCCGCTATCGACGTGGTGGATTTCGCCGGTGACGCGGGCCGAGAGGTCGGAGAGCAGATAAAGGCCCGCGCCGCCGACATGCTCGAGCTCGATGGTTTCCTTCAGCGCCGAATGGGTCTTGTTCCACTTGTGAACGAAGCGCGCATCGCCGATGGCGGAACCCGCAAGCGTCCGCATCGGGCCCGCCGAAATCGCATTGACGCGAATGCCGTCGCGGCCAAGGTCAGCAGCGAGGTAGCGCACGCTCGCCTCAAGTGCGGCCTTGGCGACGCCCATGACATTGTAGTTCGGCATGACGCGCTGCGCGCCTTCGTAAGTCAGCGTCACCAGCGAGCCGCCATTCGGCATCATCTCGGCGGCGCGGCGCGCAATGTCGGTGAAGGAGAAGCAGGAAATATCCATCGAACGCAGGAAGTTTTCGCGCGTCGTGTCGGCGTAGCGGCCCTTCAGCTCGTTCTTGTCGGAATAGGCGATGGCGTGAACGATGAAATCGATCGTGCCCCATTCCTGTTTCAGCGTGCGGAACACCGTGTCCATGCTTTGCGGGTCGACGACGTCGCAGGGAAGAAGAATCTTCGAGTTGACGCTGTCCGCCAGCGGTTTGACGCGTTTGCCGAAAGCGTCGCCCTGATAGGTGAAGGCAAGTTCGGCGCCATGCGTCGAGAGCGCTTTCGCGATGCCCCAGGCGATGGAGTGATCGTTGGCGACGCCCATGATGAGGCCGCGCTTGCCCTTCATCAGGGGACCGCTGAGAGTGAGCTCCCGGCTTCCCGGTTTTTGTTCAGACCCGTGCATGATGTAAGTCTGCCCCTCAGCCGTTATAGCGCTGCAGCGCCAGCGTCGCGTTGGTGCCGCCGAAGCCGAAGCTGTTCGACAGCGCCAGATTGATATTTGCCCCGTCGATGCGTTGACGCACGATATTGGCGTCGGCGATCGCCGGATCGAGTTCGTCGATATTGGCGCTCGCGGCGATGAAACCGTTCTGCATCATCAGCAGCGTATAGATCGCCTCATGCACGCCCGCCGCGCCCTGCGCGTGGCCGGTCAGCGATTTGGTCGCGCTGATCGGCGGCATCTTCGCGCCGAAGACTTCGCGGATCGCGTTGATCTCGGGGATGTCGCCGACCGGCGTCGAGGTCGCATGCGGATTGATGTAATCGACCTGCTGTCCCTTGAGGCTCTGCATCGCCATCTGCATGCAGCGCACCGCGCCTTCGCCCGAGGGGGCGACCATGTCGGCGCCATCCGCCGTCGCGCCATAGCCGACGATTTCGGCATAAATTTTCGCGCCGCGGGCCTTGGCGTGTTCGAGCTCTTCGAGAACTACAATGCCGCCGCCGCCGGAAATCACGAAGCCGTCGCGATCCTTGTCATAGGCGCGGCTGGCTTTTTCGGGTTGGTCGTTGCGCTTGGCCGACATCGCGCCCATCGCGTCGAAAAGAACCGACAGCGTCCAGTCGAGTTCTTCGCCGCCGCCGGCAAACATCACGTCCTGCTTGCCCCACTGGATCATTTCAGCCGCATTGCCGATGCAATTGGCCGAGGTCGAGCAGGCCGAGCTGATCGAATAATTGACGCCCTTGGTCTTGAACCAGGTCGAGAGATTGGCCGAGCAGGTGGACGACATGGCTTTCGGCACCGCGAAGGGGCCGACTTTCTTGGGGCCTTTGACGGGCTCGGTGCGCGCCGTATCGGCGGCGGCGACGATGGCTTTCGTCGAAGGGCCGCCGGAGCCGACGATCAAACCCGTGCGCGGATTGCTGACGTCGCTGTCTTCAAGACCGGCGTCGCGGATCGCCTGTTCCATCGAAACGGCGGCATAGGCCGCGCCATCGCCCATGAAGCGGCGCGCGCGCCGGTCGATGGCGGCGTCGAGATCGATCTTCAGGCTGCCGTGAACCTGGCTGCGAAAACCCATCTCCGCATAGACATCCGACTTCACGATGCCGGACCTGCCTTCGCGCAAGCTCGCAAGCACTTCCTGAGTGTTGTTTCCGATCGAGGAAACGATCCCCATGCCTGTGACAACCACTCGTCTCATGGCAGCCTCTCTGTCCGTATGAATCTAAAACGCCGTGGCCGGTCAGGCCGCTTGCTCTTCGGTCTGCAGGCCGACTTTCATGTCGGTAATCGTATAGGCAATTTCGCCGTCCGCCAGGATGGTGCAATCGGCGACGCCAAGCACGAGGCGGCGATTGATGACGCGCTTCAGATGAATGTTGTATTCGATCTTCTTCACGGCGGGCGTGACCATGGCGGAGAATTTCACTTCGCCGACGCCGAGCGCGCGTCCCTTGCCCTTGCCGCCGATCCAGCCGAGGAAGAAACCGAGCAACTGCCATGCGCCGTCGAGACCGAGACAGCCCGGCATGATCGGATCGCCTTCGAAATGGCAGGGGAAGAACCAGAGATCCGGCGTGATGTCGAACTCGGCCTTGATGAGCCCCTTGTCGAAGTCGCCGCCCTTGTCGGAAATATGCGTGATCCGCGAGATCATCAGCATGGGGGGCAGGGGAAGCTGGGCATTGCCGGGGCCGAACATGCGGCCGTGACTGCACTCCAGCAATTCTTCAAGCGAGTAGTTTGATTTCTGCTCCGCCATGCCCGTTCGCTCACACGCCCTTACGCGGCCTCGAACAGAGAGCGCGGCAGGCTTATCTTATAAAGAGGCCAAGGCGATTGCCCGGGCCCGGTTTGCTTCCTCTTGGGAGGCGTTCCTAACATATAGGGCTTCGCGCGGAAACCAGCTTAATCCAAGCCGATTCAAGGCGCTCCTCCTTGACAAAGGCATGACCCCTACCCCATGTTCAAGTTTGTAACGATTAAAAACTAGCGATGTCGGCCGGGGCGGTTGCCTCGATAGGCCTTCATCGGCGAAAGGGACTACTCGTGAACCAGGATCGGCCCTATGCCCAGACATTGACGCGCCTGCGTGAAGCGGGCTTGCGTCCGACGCGCCAGCGCCTCGCGCTGGGCCGCCTCCTGTTCGATGGCGGCGACCGCCACGTGACCGCCGAAGCCTTGCACGAAGAGGCCCAGAAGGCCGGCGTCAGCGTTTCGCTGGCGACTGTCTACAATACGCTGCACCAGTTCACCGAAGCGCATCTGCTGCGCGAGGTCGTGGTCGACAGCGCGCGCACCTATTTCGATACGAACATCAACGACCATCACCATTTCTTTATGGAAAACACCGGCTCGCTGATGGATATCGACGGCGAGAAGATCGCCGTGACCGGCCTTCCCGATGCGCCGGAAGGCACGGGCATCGCCCGCGTCGATGTGATCGTGCGGCTCCAGGGCGCGCCTCTCCGCCAGAGCTGACCGGAGCTCAGACGCTCCGCGCAACTGCTATTCATTCTTAGTTAGAATAATTCTAAAGTGTTGACCAACTACTGGCGACGCTTCTATGATTTGTGTTAACGCCTGTTCGGGCGGGACCGGTGCGTCAACCCCCGGTCTTCACTTCCATAAGCGCCGCTTGACGGTCCTTCTTCGGATGTCGAGCGGCCTATACAGGGTGAGGAGCACGTCATGTCATCTCTCGCAAAATCCAAGACCGTCGAAAATCTCAAAGCCGCCTTTGCCGGCGAAAGCCAGGCCAATCGCCGCTATCTCTATTTCGCCCAGAAGGCCGACGTCGAAGGCTTCAACGATGTCGCCGCCGTGTTCCGCTCGACGGCGGAAGGCGAAACCGGCCATGCCCACGGCCATCTCGAATTCATGGAAGAAGTCGGCGACCCGGCGACGGGCGAGCCCATCGGCGCCACCGACCTGAACCTGAAGGCCGCCATCGCCGGTGAGACGCACGAATACACCGACATGTATCCGGGCATGGCGCGCACCGCGCGTGAAGAAGGCTTCGACGAGATCGCCGAATGGTTCGAAACGCTGGCCAAGGCCGAAAAGAGCCATGCCGGCCGTTTCCAGAAGGCGCTCGACAGCCTCAACGGCTGATCGTCCGACGGATAACAGGCGAGGGGAGATGGTTCGACCGTCTCCCCTCGCGCGCTTTCACGCCCGCCGGAGACGCCCATGAAAGAAGGCAGTACCGAAGCGCCGACACGTCATCCGATTGCCTGGCGCGATCCCGATTTTTACGACGCTGAAAAACTCGACGCGGAATTACGCCGCGTCTTCGACATTTGTCACGGCTGCCGCCGCTGCTTCAATCTTTGCGACAGCTTCCCGCGTCTCTTCGATCTGATCGACGCCGCGCCGAGCGAAGAACTCGACACGGTCGAGTCAAAAGATTTCGGCCCCGTCATCGAAGCCTGCACGCTTTGCGACATGTGCTTCATGACGAAGTGCCCTTACGTGCCGCCGCATGAATTCAATCTCGATTTTCCGCATCTGATGCTGCGCTATCGCGCGGCGGAAGGAAAAGAGAAAGCCGGTTATCCTTTTGTGCAAGGCCAGCTCGCGCAGACGGATCGCAATGGCGAGCTTGCAAAGCCCGTCGCGCCGCTCGCCAATTGGGGCTCGTCGCGCGGCAACAAGCTGACGCGGCCGATCCTCGAAAAAGTGGCCGGCATCGATGCGCGCGCCGAACTGCCGAAATTCTACGGCAAGACGTTCGCCATGCGCGCCAAGGCGCAGGACAAGTCCGGCGAGGTCTTGCCGAAAGACGCGCCCGCCAAGGGCCGCAAGGCGGCGATCTTCGCCACCTGTTTCATCAACTACAACAATCCGCATGTCGGCGAAGCGGCGAGGCTGGTGCTGGCGCATAACGGTGTTGAAACAACCGTCGCCTATCCCGGTTGCTGCGGCATGCCGTTTCTGGAGCAGGGCAATCTCGCCAAGGTTGCCGAACAGGCCGAGAAGGTCGCCCGCGACATGTGCGAGCTGATCGACAAGGGCTATGACATCGTCACGTTGACCGCCTCTTGCGGATTGATGTTCAAGTTCGAATGGCCGCTGATCCTGCCCGACAACGAACATGTGCATAAGCTTTCACTGGCGACCTATGACATTGACGAATATGTGGTCGATATCGCCAGAAAAGAGGGCCTCGCGCCCGGCCTGAACGGCGTCGAAGGCGGCGTCACCGCGCATATGGCCTGCCATGCACGCGCTCAGAACATGGGCCCGAAATCGGCCGAGATGATGCGCTTCATTCCAGGCATCAAGGTCGATGTGGTCGAGCGTTGCTCCGGCCACGGAGGAACGTTCGGCGTGATGAAGGAAACCTTCGACACGGCGGTGAAGGTCGGCAAGCCCGCCGCCCGCAATGTCGCCAAGACCGGCAATAAATTCGTGACGTCCGATTGCCCGCTGGCGGCAAAGCATCTGGTGCAGGAAATCGAGATGCTGGCCGACGACAAGCCGCTGCCGCAAATGCAGCATCCGATCGAAATCATGGCCCGCGCCTGGGGGCTCATCGACTGAAGGAGATACCCATGGCAAAGCAAGCGATCACGCCCGCCGACATTCTGCCTTATGCAACCTACGCCGCCGAGCGCAAGGAGCGCCGCGCCCGCATCACCGAGCTGAAGCGCCCCCGCCGCGTCGCGGTGGGGCCGTATGCGACGTTCTATTTCGAAAACTACGCGACCATGTTCCATCAGGTGCATGAGATGTTGCATATCGAACGCGGTGGCGACGCGCAGGTCGCCGACGAACTCCACGCCTATAATCCGCTGATCCCGAACGGCAGCGAACTCGTCGCGACCTTGATGTTTGAAATCGACGATGAAGTGCGCCGCGACCGGGAACTCCGCCGTCTCACCGGCGTCGAAAACCATATCTACATGGAGGTTGGCGGCCTGCGCGTCGCCGCCGTCGTGCCGCAAGACGATGTCGAGCGCACCAAGGCCGACGGCAAAACCTCATCGGTGCATTTTCTGCACTTTCCCTTCACGAAGGCGGAGATTGAGAAATTCCGCGACCCGAAGGCGCAAGTCATTCTCGCCATCGCGCATCCGAATTACGGCCACATGGCGTTGATCGATGGCGCGGTTCGCGCTTCGCTGCTGGCGGATTTCGCCTGAGGCTTATTCGAAGTTCTCGCCCTCGTAAGTGCCCCAGACCTGATCGCGAGGCACCCAGCCCTCATAGCCGCTGGCTTCCAGTTTGCACCAGGCATCCCTGCAAAGCTTTACCTGGGCGATGACGCCAACCTCGGCATAGGCGACGACATTGGCGGAGGCCTCGGGCTCGACCTGAAGCGCGACCGGCGTCGTCTCGCCGCTGCGGCCTGCCACGATCGCGGTGCGCCGTCCGTCGAGCATCGCATGCCAGACCCAGCCGACATCGCCCTCACGGTCGCGGATGCGCCGCCAGCGGCCGGACTCGGCGGTGATCTCGACCGGCAGCCCCTTTTTCTCGAAGACCCAAAGGATCTGATTGTCGGGCCCGGGCCCGCGCCGGACGTTGATGCGGCCTGATTTGAGGCTGACGAAGCGCGGCACGGGCAACTTCGATTCAGAGCCGATGCGTTTTTTCTGGGGGGCTGGCGCGGCCCCTTCGGGGGGCAGAAGCTGGGTCGCGGGCGTCTTGTCCCTGGCGGCAAGCGGCGCGGAAAGGCTCGCGAGCCCGAACAGCAGCGCCGCCGCGCCGACACATGCAAGCCGCGCCAAAGCGGCTGCCGATGCGAGGGGGTGAGGGTGCCGGAAAATGTCCCGGAAAATCACGGTGATGGCGCTTCTCTCTGCTCTCTCTGGCGTGCCGCGGAGCCTTTGCATGCCTTTATGACAAGCACCGGCCCTCAGGGTCAAGGACAGCTCAAACAGAGGGCAGATAGCCCCATATCGGTCTTTGTCGCCCGGCGCGGCCTCTGCTAGACAAGAATGACCCAAGCCCGCTCTTCCGGCCCGTCACCTCGAAGATAAAGCCAGCCATGTCGCCGTCCAAAAAACCGCTCGTCGTCGTCACCCGCAAGCTCCCCGAAATCATCGAGGCGCGAATGGGCGAGCTGTTCGATGTGCGCCTCAATGCCGACGACCATGCGCTGAGCCCGGCGGAATTGGTGGCGGCGGTCAAGGAAGCCGACGTGTTGGTGCCGACGGTGACCGACAAGATCGACGCCAAACTTCTCGCACAGGTCGGGCCGCAGCTTCGCCTGATCGCCCAGTTCGGCACCGGCGTCGACAATATCGACGTCGAGACCGCCCGCCGTCGCGGCATCACGGTGACGAACACGCCGGGCGTGCTGACCGAAGACACGGCCGACATGACGATGACGCTCATTCTCGCTGTGCCGCGCCGCCTTGCGGAAGGCGCGCGTTTCCTCCGCGACCATGAAGGCCAGTGGCCGGGCTGGTCGCCGACATGGATGCTTGGGCGGCGCATTTTCGGCAAACGCCTCGGCATTATCGGGATGGGCCGCATCGGCCAGGCGGTCGCGCGGCGCGCTCGCGCCTTCGGGCTCGAAATTCATTATCACAATCGAAAACCGGCCAACGCCGTGATCGAAAAAGAACTCGAGGCGACCTATTGGGAGAGCCTCGATCAGATGCTCCCCAAGGTCGATATCGTTTCGGTAAATTGCCCGCACACGCCATCGACATTCCATCTGCTCAATGCCCACCGGCTGAAGCTGATGCGCCCCGACGCCTATATCGTCAACACCGCGCGCGGCGAAGTCATCGACGAGAATGCGCTCATTCGCGCTTTGGAAGCGGGCGAGCTTGGCGGCGCCGGTCTCGACGTTTTCGAAAATGAACCGACCGTCAATCCGCGCCTGCTGAAACTCGGCAATGTCGTGTCTCTGCCCCATATGAGTTCGGCGACCATCGAAGGCCGCGTCGAAATGGGCGGCAAGGTCATCGTCAACATCAAGACCTTCATGGACGGGCATCGCCCGCCGGATCGCGTGATCCCCGCGATCATGTAGGCGGGGGCTCGCGCCTCGCCCTTCGAGACGCGGCTTCGCCGTTCCTCAGGATGAGGGTCGATAGAAACAATTGGAGAAAGAATCGGTTCAGATTTGAATCCTCATCCTGAGGAGGCGCGTAGCGCCGTCTCGAAGGACGAGGCCCGACCCTCACGAATGGCTCAGGTGATCGCGCGAGGCGGCCGCTTCTCCTGACAGGACATTCGCCGGATCGTGTTTGAGCTTGATCGTGCGCATGCGCATGTCGAGCGCATCGTAAATCAGCAGCCTTCCGCACAGGCTCGTTCCCGCGCCCGCGATTTCCTTGATGACCTCGAGCGCCATCATCGATCCGATGACGCCCGTCAGAGCGCCGAGCACGCCCGCTTCCTCGCAGGCGGGAAGCAGGCCCGGCGGCGGCGCTTCGGGCACGAGGTCGCGATAGTTCGGCAGCGGATGCCCGTCGGCCCCGCGCTCGTAGGATTTGAATGTGGAGAGCTGGCCTTCGAAGGGGCCGACCGCGCCGGAAACAAGCGGCACCCGTGCGAAGTGGCAGGTGTCGTTGACGAGAAAGCGCGTCTCGAAATTGTCGCAACCGTCGGCGACGATGTCATAGCCGGTGATGATCTCGCGCGCATTCGCCGCCGTCAGCCGTTCGGCATGTTTGACGACATGCACATCGGGATTGATGCGTGCGATGCTCTCTTGCGCACTCTCGACTTTCGGGCGACCGATATCGCCCGTGTCATGGATGATCTGACGCTGAAGGTTGGAGAGCGACACCGTGTCGGCGTCGATGATGCCGAGCGTGCCGACACCGGCGGCGGCAAGATACATGAGGCAGGGCGCGCCGAGCCCGCCCGCGCCGATCACCAGCACGCGGGCATTCATCAGCTTCTGCTGCCCCGGCCCCCCGATCTCCTTGAGGACGATGTGGCGCGCATAGCGTTCAAGTTGGGCGTCGGTTAGCGGCATGTTCTCAATCTCCCGTCTCCTTTGCGCCATGCTCACGGAAACTTGTCCATCTTAGGCTGGTCCCGGCTCGCCTCACAGGCCTAACATGACCACATTCATAATTCCGGTCATCATCGTCTCGAAGGAGAAACCCCATGGCGTCGAAAATGAAATATGTGCGGCTTGGAAATACCGGTCTCCGTGTCTCGCGGCTTTGTCTCGGCACCATGACCTATGGCGCGAAAAGCTGGCGCGACTGGGTGCTTGAAGAAAAAGAAGCCATGCCCTTTTTTGAAAAGGCGCTGGAAGCAGGCATCAATTTCTTCGACACGGCGGATGTTTATTCAAACGGCGTCTCCGAGGAAATCACCGGGGCGGCGATCCGCTCTCTCGTCAAGGACCGTGAGGATGTGGTGATCGCCACCAAATGCTTCAACGGCACGGTGGGCCTGAAGCCCAATCGCCGCGGCCTGTCGCGCAAACACATCATGGATGCTTGCGACCGCTCGCTGAAACGTCTCGGCCTCGACTATATCGATCTCTACCAGATCCACCGCTTCGACCCCGCGACGCCCTATGAGGAAACGGCGGAGGCGCTGTCCGATCTCGTGCGCGCGGGCAAGGTGCGCTACATCGGCGCTTCATCCATGTATGCTTGGCAATTCTCGAAATATCTGCATACGGCGGAAAGGAACGGCTGGGTGAAATTCGTTGCGATGCAGGATCACTACAATCTCATCTATCGCGAGGAAGAACGCGAGATGCTGCCGCTCTGCAAGGAAGAGGGCATCGGCGTCATTCCCTGGAGTCCGCTGGCGCGCGGTTTCCTCGCCGGCAATCGCCATCGGCAAGGCGGCGGCGACACGACGCGTTCGAAGTCCGATCCCTTCGCCGAACAGATGTATTATGACGACGGCGACTTTGCCGTCGCCGACCGCAATGTCGAGATCGCGAATAAACTCGGCGTGAAGCCGATGCAGACGGCGCTCGCCTGGGTGCTGTCGAACCCGACGATCACCGCGCCGATCATCGGCGCGTCGAAGCTCGGCCACCTCGACGATGCGCTGGGCGCACTGGAGATTGTTCTGTCTGCGGAGGATAAGGCGGCGCTGGAGGAGCCTTACAAGCCGCATAAGGTACTCGGGCACGCTTGAGCGAGGCCCCTCACCCTCCCGTTTCGCGGGTCCCTCCCTCTCCCAGAGGGGGAGGGGATTCAAGGGCGCTTTCGTCTTTCTAGCCCTCTCCCTCTGGGAGAGGGTTGGGTGAGGGTCCTCGCCTCAGCGCGGCGTGATAACCACCGTCTGACAGCCGTGCCCGAGCATGCCCTGCTCGTCGAAAAGCCGCGCATCGGTGAGACCCATGCCGTCGTCGCGCCAATCGGATGTCGGCGTGACACCGACCCATTGGCCGACCGGCGCGCGCGACACATGCACCGTGATGTCGATATTCGGAAAGCCCCAAGGCGGCGGCCAGAATTCGGTGCCCGACAGCCAATAGGGCGTGCCGTTATCGGCCAGCGCGAAAAGGCTGGCGAAAGGCGTATCGAAAGGCAGCATGGGGCGCAGCATGCGGCCCCATTTTGTGCCTTTGCCGTCGTCGCGAATGTCGAGCGCATCGAAAAACGTCGTGTGCTGCGGCCCGCGCGTGCGCTGCCACGGCGCCATGAAAGAGGGATCGACGGGGCTCGGACCTTGCGCCACGCGGGCAAGCTCGGGCGCTTCGATCGGTTTGACGAAGGCGCCGGTCGCCTTGGCGATCAGCTTGTCGCCGGCAAAGAGCAGGCTCTCGACCATCGCGATGCGCCCGCCGATGCGCAAGGGCTCGACTTTGACATGCAGCTTTTCGAGCGGCGACGGGCGCAGAATGAAAACGGACGCCGTGAGCGGCGTGCCCCATCCCTCCGCGCGGGCTCGCTCCTCCATGACGCCCACGGTGAGCCCGGACACCGCGCCGCCATGCAATCCGCGAAAGGGACCGGCTGCCTCGGCATGGGGCTGCCAGCCATCGCCGTCCTGCGCGAAGACGGGCTCGGGCTTCATCGCTGTCGTATTCACAAGAATGTCCTCAACAAAGGCGTTTCAATTCTGAAGAGAGGCGGAGACGAGAAGGAAGGTCGGACGCTGGCGCTCGGCGGCGAGATCGGGCCGCGCGGCAAGCTCGGCGTCGGTCGGTCCCCATTCCTCGATATGCGAAAGAGTGAAGCCGCATGCAATCAGCATGTTAATATAGGTGCCGATGGTGCGGTGCTGTTTGATGACGCCTTTGGTCAGCCAATCGGTCTCGCGCGGACCTTCGACGAGATAATTGTCGAGAGGCCAGACCCGCCCCTCATCGCCGTCGCCGATCCAGCGCGGACGGCGCGGCGCGGTCAACATCGGATGCTCGACCGAGAAGACGAAACGTCCGCCGGGACGCAGCGCATGGGCAATGACGCTGAAGAGCCGTTCCAGTTTTTCGATATAGTGAAAAGCAAGCGAGCTATAGACGAGATCGAAAGCGCCGGACGAGAGATCGAGCGTTTCGAGATCGGCGCGCTCATAGGAAATCGCCGCGTCGCTCGTCATCTCGCGAGCCCGCGCCAGCATCTTTTCCGAAACGTCGAAACCCTGCACGGTGTCCGCGCCGCGTTCGCGCGCCCAACGGCAGAACCAGCCGAAGCCGCAGCCGAGATCGACGACATCGAGGCCCGTCACGTCAGGCAACAGCGCGCGCAGCGACGGCCATTCGGGCGCACCGGCCAGCCCATCGACCGAGCGCGGCAAGGCGCCGTAACCTGCGAAGAAATCTTCATTGTCGTAAATATTCTGCGTCATTCTCATTGCTATGACGCCGGAACGAAAGCGCGTCAATATCCGCTGCTGTTCACCACGTCTCGCCGAATGGACGGATTTCGACGTTGAAGGACCAGGCGCTGCGCTCCTGATGGGCGACGTGCCAGATTTCATCGGCGATGGCGGCGGGTTTGATGAAGAATTCGTCCTTGGCCTGTGTGAACCTTTCGCGTGTCCACGGCACGTCGATCACCGCGTCGATCAGCACATAGGCGACGTGAACGCCTTTGGGCCCAAGGTCGCGCGCCATCGCCTCGGCCAGAATGCGTTGCGCCGCCTTGGTCGGCGCAAAGCCCGCGAAATTCGCGCGGCCGCGTTGCGCCGACGTATTGCCGGTGGCGATGATCGCGCCCTTGCCCGCCTCGATCATCGCGGGGGCGAGACGTTGGGCGAAATAGAGAAGGCCCATCGTATTGATCTGGAAATTGCGGTTGAGAAGCTCGGGCTTGATCTCGAGAAAACTACCCCAGCCGCCGCCGACCGCATTGTGAATGAAGACATCGGGCGTGCCGAGTTTCGCGCGCACGGCCTCGACGGTCGCATCGACCTGCGTCTCATCCGATACGTCGCAGACGAAACCCTGCGCCTCCGGCAACTCTTTTTCGAGTTCGGCCAACCGCGCGCCGTCGCGGGCAAGCATGGCGACGCGATAGCCGCCTTTGGAAAATCGCCGCGCAATGGCCGCACCGGTTCCGGGGCCGACGCCGGTGACGAGGGCGATGGGCTTTGTCATGGCATGTCCCTTTCAGCGGTCCGGCACAATGAGTTCTGTTTCAGAACTTGATTGGCAAGATGGGTTCCAAAAAAGAACCTGTCAAGCTAAACTAGGCTGGATGGAAGGATAGCGACATGCGTTGGGAAGACCTCGACCGCGAAGCCTGCTCCGTTGCCCGCACCCTCTCGGTGGTGGGCGACCGCTGGACGCTGCTGATCCTGCGCGAATGTTTTTTGAGCACGCGGCGCTTTGAAGAATTCGAAACGCGCCTCGGCATCGCGCGCCATGTGTTGGCCGACCGGTTGAAGAAACTGACTGAAGCCGGTGTGCTGTCGAAGCTCGCCTATCAGGAGCGCCCGCGCCGCGAGGAATATCGTCTCACCGAAAAAGGCCGCGACCTCTATCCGGTAATGATGACGCTGGCGCAATGGGGCGACAAATATATGGCGGGCGATGCGGGCCCGCCGCTGCTGCGCGTTCACAAGCCTTGCGGCCATGTGACTGTCGGTGCGCTCATCTGCTCTGAATGCGGCGAACCGATTGCCGCCCATGACGTCTCGGTGAAGCTCGGACCGGGCGCCGCCGAAGCGACGCTGCCCGCCGCGCGCAAGGCCTGATCGCTTCTAGCTCTGAACCGCCGCCGATTTGCCGTCATTGGCATAGCGATTGGCGATGACGCTGACGATCACCAGCTGGAAGAAGTGAAAGATCATCAGCGGCGCGATGATGAGGCCGAGCGCCGGCGTCGCGCCGAACATCACTTTCGACAAGGGCACGCCCGTCGCAAGCGACTTCTTCGATGAACAGAAGAGACAGGCGATAGTGTCTTCGCGGTCGAAGCCGAGCAGGCGGCAGGGAATTTTCATCAATTCGTAGATGAGGAAGAAAAGCCCGATGGCCCCGCCCACCATGATGAAGACCAACGAAACATCGTGGCTGCTCCAGATGCCTTCCTGAATCGAGTCGCAAAAGGAATTGTAGACGATCGCCAGAATGACGGCGCGGTCGCACATCTTCAGCCATGAGCTGTTGCGCGCCGCCCAGCCGGCAAGCCAGCGATGCGCGATCTGGCCAAGCGCTGTCGGCAGCAACACCAGCAGCACGATTTTCAGGATCACGGCTTCGAGCGGCAATGAGTGGCCTGTCGATTTCATGTACCAGGCCATCAGGACCGGCGTGAGAAACACGCCGAGAAACGCCGACAGCGTTGCGTTGAAAATCGCCACCGGCACATTGCCGCGCGCAAGCGACGTCATGGCGACGGATGACGACACCGTGCCGGGCAAGGCCGCGAGATAGAAAAAACCGAGCGAGACATCTTCCGGCAGCCAGGGCCGCGCGAAAAATCCAAGCGCCAGCACGACAAGGGGAAAAAAAGCAAAAGTCGCAATTTGCACGACGATATGGACGCGCCATTTGACCAGGCCCGCTTTCATCTTCTCCGGGGCGAGCGTCAGCCCATAGAGGAAGAAGACAATCGAAATGCCATAGCTTGCAATCCATTCGACATGGAGCGGACTGCCGGTGACGCCGGGCGCCGGCCAGACGATGGCCAGCGCCACGACGGCGAGAAGCGAGACGAGAAATCCGTCGAGTTTGAACTTTGCGAGCAATTCAGAGACCGTCGAACAAAGCGGTCGACAAATAGCGTTCGGCGAAATCTGGAATGATGGCGACGACGGTCTTGCCCTTCATGGCGGGCCGTGTGCCGACTTCGAGCGCGGCGGCGATGGCCGCGCCCGACGAGATGCCGCAAGGAATGCCTTCCATGCGCGCGACTTTGCGAGCGGTCTCGAAAGCGGTCTCGTTGCCGATGGTGATGACCTCGTCGATCAGCGACTTGTCGAGATTGCCCGGAATGAACCCCGCGCCGAGGCCCTGAATCTTGTGCGGGCCGGGCTGGCCGCCGGAAAGGACGGGACTGTCTTCCGGCTCGACCGCGATCATGCGCAGGCTGGGCTTGCGCGGCTTCAGCACTTCGCCGACGCCGGTGAACGTGCCGCCGGTGCCGATGCCGGAAATGACCGCATCGACCGCGCCCGCCGTGTCGTTCCAGATTTCCTCGGCGGTCGTCAGTTTGTGGATTTCAGGATTGGCCGGATTGTCGAACTGGCGCGGCATGACGGAGTTCGGATATTTCTCCATGATCTCTTCCGCCCGCGCCATCGAGCCCTTCATGCCCTTGTCGGCGGGCGTCAGTTCGATCTGTGCGCCAAGCAGGGCGAGCATCTTGCGGCGCTCGATCGACATGCTTTCCGGCATGCAGAGAATGAGCTTGTACCCCTTGGCCGCGCAGACGAAGGCGAGCGCGATGCCGGTATTGCCCGATGTCGGCTCGACGATCACCGTGTCGGGAAGAATTTTACCTTCGCGCTCCAGCGCCTCGATCATGGCGACGCCGATGCGGTCCTTGACGCTTGCCAGCGGATTGAAGAATTCGAGCTTCAGCAGAATATCGGCAACCGCGCCCGCTTCTTTCGCCATGCGATTGAGGCGCACCAGCGGCGTGTCGCCGATCGTGCCGATGATGCTGTCGTAAACCTGTCCACGACCCGGTTTCTTGTTCTCGCTCATGGCTGGCTTCCCTGTTTTTTAAATCGTGAAATCGGCCGTCGGCGCGCCGTTGCCGACGCCCGCCGTTTCGGCGCGGCGGCAGAGGTCGTCGACCGTGATCTTGTCGAGGCGCTCCATCAATTCGGTCTGCACTTCTTCCCAAAGCGGCGCGATGACGCGCTCGCCCAAATCCGAAGGCCCGCTCGTCACCGGATCGTCGGCCGATTCCATTGCGCCGACAACGCGCACGACTTCGCCCACTGAAATGCGGCGGCGTTCACGCGCAAGACGATAACCGCCGCGCGGTCCGCGCACGCCCTTGAGGATGCCTGCGTGAACGAGCTGCTGCATCACCTGCTCGAGATAGCGCTGCGGAATGCCCTGCCGCTTGGTGATTTCTTTCGATTGCACGGGGTCGGGCCGCGCGTTGATCGCGACATCGACGACGGCTTCGAGTGCGAGCCAGGTTTTTTTGGAGAGACGTAGCATGTTGCCCTCAGTTTGCCTTTGCGCCGGTGCCGGTGCCGGTGCCGGTGGAGCCGAAGCCGCCCGCGCCGCGTGTGGTTTCATCGAGGCTCGCGACCTCGGCGAATTGCGCCCGCGTGACGGGGGCCACCACCATCTGCGCAATGCGCGTGCCGCGCGCGACGGTAAAGGCTTCCGATCCGTGATTGATCAGGATGACTTTGATCTCGCCGCGATAATCGCAATCGATGGTGCCCGGCGAGTTGAGAACCGTGACGCCGTTTTTCGCCGCGAGTCCCGAACGCGGGCGCACCTGCGCCTCAAAGCCGAGAGGAAGCGCGATGGCGAGACCCGTCGGCACCAGCGCGCGCGCGCCGGGGGCAAGCACGACCGGTTCGGCGTCGGGCACGGCGGCAAGAAGATCCATGCCCGCCGCGCCTTCCGTCTCATAGCGCGGCAGCGCGAGATCGGCCCCGTGGGCGAGACGCTGCACGGAGACGTTGATGGACGAGGTCATGGCCGGGCTTTCTTGTTTTCGAAATGGGCGAGAATGGAGCGCGCGAGACGTTCGGCCACGGCCTGCTTGGGCAATAGCGGCCAGTCCTCTTGTCCGTCGCCGGTGATGAGATGAACCGTGTTGAGCTCGCCGCCCATCACGCCGGTTTCGGGCGAGACGTCATTGGCGACGATCCAGTCGCAGCCCTTGCGCAGACGCTTGGCGACGGCGTGTTCGACGACCTTCTCGGTCTCGGCGGCAAAACCGATGACGAGCGCGGGCCGGTTCGATTTGAGTTTCGAGAGCGTTGCGAGAATGTCGGGATTCTCGACGAGCGTCAGCGACGGCGCGCTCGCGCCCGGCTCTTTCTTGATCTTCTGATCGGCATCGACATCGACGCGCCAGTCGGCGACGGCGGCCGCGCAGATCGCGACATCGGCGGGTAGCGCCGCCTCGCAGGCCGCGAGCATCTCGCGCGCCGTCTCGATGCGGCGAACGGCGACGCCGGCGGGATCGGGCAGGTTGGTCGGGCCGGACACCAGCGTGACGTCGGCGCCCATGCGCGCCAGCGCCGTGGCGATCGCATGGCCCTGCTTGCCCGACGAACGATTGGCGAGATAGCGCACCGGATCGATGGGCTCATGCGTCGGGCCCGAAGTGATGAGCGCCCTGACGCCCTTCAAAGGCTGCGCGCCGGAGAATTCAAGTTCGGAAAAATGCGCCTCGATGGCGGCGAGAATTTCGGCGGGCTCGGCCATGCGGCCATAGCCGAATTCGTTGCAGGCCATCCCGCCTTCATTGGGCCCGACAATGTGAATGCCGTCGGCCATCAATTGCTCGAGATTGCGCTGCGTGGCGCGATGTTCCCACATGCGCACATTCATGGCCGGCGCGATCAGCACCTTCTTGTCGGTGGCGAGCAGCAGCGTCGTGGCGAGATCGCCCGCGAGCCCGTTCGCCATCTTGGCCATCAGGTCGCCGGTCGCGGGCGCGACGACCAGCAGGTCGGCGTCGCGCGACAGCTCGATATGGCCGATGGCGGCCGTGTCGGTGAGATCGAAGAGATCGGTATAGACCTTGTCGCCGCTAAGCGTACCGATCGCGAGCGGCGTCACGAATTCCGACCCGGCCGCGGTCAGTACGACGCGCACATGCGCGCCGCGGTCCCGCAGGCGGCGGATCAGCTCAAGGCATTTATAGGCGGCGATGCCGCCGCCGACGATCAGCAGAATGCGGCGGCCTTGAAGGACTTCACTCAAGCGTAAGTCTCCAACGGGAAGGAGCAGGAAACGGGGAATATAGGGTTTTACGCGCCGAATGTGGAGATCAAATCTTTCACCCGGACAAATTGGTAAAAATGCGCCCGGGCGGTCATTTTCGAGCAGATGCGCTAGAGCACGATCTGCCCCATGACCAGAGCAAGCCCGAGCGTGGCGAGATTCCAGCTGAAAGTCCGAAGCCACGGGACGCCCGCCGCATAGAGCGGCAGAAAGAGTACCCGGCCCGCGATGTAAATGAGCGCGCCCCAACGGCTGCAATCGCCCGACTTGTCCAGAAACGCGAGCATCAGTACGGCAGCGGCGAAGACGGGGAAGGTTTCCATGAAATTTCGCTGCGCCCGGTCGAGCCGCGCCGCGACGCCGGAAGGGCGAAGGTCTTCATCCCGCGCCCCCACCGTGTAGCGGTTGCCGACCTGCGCCTTGAAGCTGAAGGAAGCCGCCGTCAGATGCACGAGCGAGAGGATCATCGCGCCGAACAGGCACCAAAGCTCAAGAGACATGCTCCATCTCCCCTTTTGCGCTTCGCCGAAAGCGGTCGGCAAGGGCGGTCAAACCTCAGAACAACTTGAAGATCAGCACGGCGGCAAGCGCGCCGATAGCCGCCCAAAGGGCCGGAAGGACGAAGCCGCGACGGCCCTGGGCGCGCGCCAGCGCCTCGGTCGAGGAAGGGTGCAGCTTCAGCCCGTCCTCATCGACGCTTTCAGACAGCAGCCGCGCCGTTCGTTCGGCCCGGGCGAGGAAATCCGGCAGGTTGCCCGCCATGCGTCCCAGCTGGGCCGCGCCCGTCACGGCTTCCTCAAGCCGCGTCTCGGGCGCGAATTGCTCGCTCATCCATTCGCGCAGCACGGGCTCGGCGCTGTCCCAGATATTGTTGTCGGGATCGAAATGCCGGGCGACGCCCTCGATCACCACCATCGTCTTTTGCAACAGGATCAGCTCCGGCCGCGTCCGCATCTCGAATTGCTCGGTCACCTGAAACAATTGCGCGAGCAGGCGCCCCATCGAGACGTCGCGCGAGGGCCGTCCGAAGATAGGCTCGCCAATGGAGCGCAGCGCTTGTGCGAAAGCGTCGATGCTCTTGGTGTGCGGCACATAGCCCGCCGCGAAATGCATCTCGGCGACGCGGCGATAGTCGCGCTGCACGAAGCCATAGAGAATTTCGGCCATCATCCGCCGCTGCGTCGGATCGAGCCGCCCGGTGATGCCGAAATCGACCGCGACCAGCGTGCCGTCCGCATCGACGAAGAGATTGCCCTGATGCATGTCGGCATGGAAAAACCCGTCGCGCAGCGCATGCATCAAAAACGATTGGATGACTGTGACGCCGAGTTTTTTCATGTCGTGCCCGGCGGCGACGAGCGCCGCGCGGTCTGACGCCGGAATGCCGTCGACCCATTCAAGCGTCAGCACGTGGCGCGCGGTCAGTTCCCAATCGACTTTCGGAACGCGGAAGCCCTTGTCGTCCGCGATGTTCTCGGCCATCTCCGACATGGCGGCGGCTTCGAGACGGAAATCCATTTCGATTTTCACGCTATCGGCCAGCGTCTGCACGATCTCGATGGGACGCAATCGGCGCGACGGCCGATGGAAGCGCTCGATCAACCGTGCGATCCAGAAGAAGCTGTCGAGGTCGCGGGTGAAACGCGCTTCGACGTTGGGGCGCAACACTTTGACGGCGACGTCGCGGCCTTCCGCATGCGTCTCGTCGGCAAGCGTACGCGCGCGATGCACCTGCGCGATGGAGGCCGCCGCGATGGCGTCGCTGAAAGACGAGAAGACGGTTTCTATGGGTCGCCCGAGTTGCTCCTCGACGATGACGCGCGCTTCCGCCGTCGGAAAAGGCGGCAGCTTGTCTTGTAGCTGCGTCATGTCGTTGGCCAACTCGACGCCGACAATGTCGGGCCGCGTCGCCAGAAACTGGCCGAGTTTGATATAGGACGGGCCGAGATCCATCATCGCGGCGGCAAGCCGCGCGGCAGGCTTGGCTCCGCCGTCGCCACTTGCGGCTTGCGTCGCCGCGACGCGCTCCCAGGGCAGGCGCAATTTTGCCGTGGCGAGCAAAAGCAGCAGCGCCGCAGGCATTTCGCCGCGCAGCTCCAGCGGGAAAAGCGCGTCGTGCCGTGCGAGAACGCGGCCCGCCCGGACGAGGCGCACAAGATTGCCGGTGGCGCGGAACATGAGCGGCCCCGCTTCCTAAAGCCGCCAGCCGGAATGCATCGCCGCGATGCCGCCGGTGAGATTGCGATATGAAACGCGCTGAAAGCCCGCCGCTTCGATCATCGACTTGAAGCGATCCTGCGAGGGAAAGCGGCGAATGCTCTCGACGAGATATTGATAAGGCTCGCCGTCGCCCGTCACCCATTTGCCGATCTGCGGAATGGCGCCGAAGGAATAGGTGTCGTAGATCGTATCGAGGCCCGGCACGGCAACTTGTGAAAATTCAAGGCAGAGGAAACGCCCGCCCGGCTTCAGCACGCGGTAAGCGTCGGCAAGCGCTCTCTCTATATGCGTGACGTTGCGGATGCCGAAGGCGATCGTATAGGCATCGAATGAACGGTCGGGAAAGGGCAGCACCTCCGCGTCGCCGCAGATGAATTCGACGCGGCCTGAAAATTCCTGCGCTTCGGCGCGCGCCTTGCCGACGCCGAGCATGTGCGAATTGATGTCGCAAACCTTGACCGTGGCGTTCGGCCCGGCGCGTTCCAGCAACCGGAAGGCAATGTCGCCGGTGCCGCCCGCCACATCTATATGGGCAAAGGCGCGGTCGCCGCGAGGCGGATTGAGCCAGTCGATCAGTGCCTGCTTCCAGGCGCGGTGCAGACCGCCCGACATCAGATCGTTCATCAGGTCGTAGCGCGAGGCGACCTGCTCGAACACCTCGTGAACGAGTTTGACCTTGTCGCCCTCGGCCACCGTCTTGAAGCCGAAATGCGTCGTGCCCTCGCCTTCCGGCATGGGGTCGGCGGCGGGCGTCTGATCTTTTTTGAAAGACTGCGTGCTCATCGGGCGGACCATAGCGCAGCCCCCGGAAGGGCGCTACTTTCGCGGCGAAGAAGCCACTATATAGGCATCATGCCCGAACTGCCCGAAGTCGAAACTGTCCGCCGGGGTCTCGCTCCCGCGCTTGAAGGCCGCCGTATCGCCCGCGCGATCCAGCGCCGCGCGAACCTGCGCTACATGCTGCCCGAGCGTTTCGCCGAGCGGCTGAGCGGACGCCGCGTCGAGCGGCTGGAGCGGCGGGCGAAATATATTCTCGCTCACCTTGAGGGCGAGGAGGTGCTGCTCGTTCACCTTGGCATGTCGGGCCGCTTCACCATTCATTCCGCCCGGCAAACAGGACCCGCGGACCCGAAGACGCCAGGCCAGTTCCATTATGAAAGCCCGAGCGCGGGAACCGAAACCCACGATCACATCGTCTTCGACATGGAGGATGGCACCCGCATCGTCTATTCCGACCATCGCCGTTTCGGCTTCATGGATCTGATCCCGCAGAACATGCTGAGCGAAAATGCCCATCTGGCCGCGCTGGGACCTGAGCCGCTGGGCAACGAATTTTCCGCCGACATATTGCTCGAACGCCTGAAAGGCCGCCGCGCGCCGATCAAGGCGGCGCTGCTCGACCAGCGCACGGTTGCCGGTCTCGGCAATATCTATGTCTGCGAGGCGCTCTTCCGCTCCGGCATCTCGCCCAGCCGCGAGGCGGGCCGGATCGGTGCGCCGCGCGTCGAGAAACTCGCCCGCGCCATCCGCGATGTGCTGACCGAGGCGATCGAGGCGGGCGGCTCGACCTTGCGCGACTACGCCCATACCGATGGCGAGCTCGGCTACTTCCAGCATTCTTTCGCCACATACGACCGCGAAGGTGAAGCCTGTTCAAAGCCCGGTTGCGGCGGTACGGTGAAGCGGACCGTGCAATCGGGACGCTCGACCTTTTATTGCCCGAGCTGCCAGAGATGAGCGAACGGACGAGGGTGGGCGCGTCGATGATCTTTCGGATTCTGCTTCTGGGCTTTGCGCTTTGTATCGGCGGCGTCGCTTTGGCCGAAGAGAAAGCGTCGGGTTATCTCGACGCCATCGAAGACATGCCGCTGATGGAAGGTCTGCATGAGACGGGCGAGGGCGGTATCGTTTTCGATAAACCCAATGGCCGCATCGTCCGCACCATTGCCGAAGGAAAAGTTCCGGCGAGCGAAGTGCGCAAATTCTATATCGACAGCCTGCCGCAGCTCGGCTGGGTGCGCCGCCAGAAGCTCGAACTGATCGGCGATCTGCTGGTCTTCCGCCGTGAATCCGAGCGTCTCGAAATTCAGACCGTGCCCGAAAATGACGGCATGACCGAAGTGCGCTTTTCGATAGAGCCGGAATGAGCGCGCGAAAATATACGCAAGAAACTTGAGGAGAAGCGTCATGGCCTACCAGAACATTCTGGTCGAGACGAAAGAGGCGGTCGGCCTCATCACATTGAACCGGCCCGAAGCGCTGAACGCGCTGAACAAGGGGCTGATGGATGAGCTGACGCTGGCGCTCGACGCGTTCGAGGCCGACGACGCCATTCATTGCATCGTGCTGACCGGCTCGCAAAAGGCTTTCGCGGCCGGCGCCGACATCAAGGAGATGCAGCCGAAATCCTACATGGACGTTTACCGCGAAGACTTCATCACCGCGAACTGGGAGCGCGTCACGCGCTGCCGGAAGCCGGTGGTCGCGGCGGTCGCGGGCTACGCGCTGGGGGGAGGCTGCGAATTGGCGATGATGTGCGATCTCATCATCTGCGGCGACAATGCGAAATTCGGCCAGCCCGAAATCAATCTCGGCGTCATGCCGGGCGCGGGCGGCACGCAGCGTCTCACCCGCTTCGTCGGCAAGTCGAAGGCGATGGAAATGTGCCTGACCGGACGGATGATGGACGCCGCCGAAGCCGAACGCTCGGGGCTTGTGAGCCGCGTGGTGCCGGTGGCCGAACTCCTCGACGAAGCGCTGAAGGTCGCGGCCACCATTGCGGCAAAGTCGCTCCCCATCGCCATGATGACCAAGGAGACGGTCAACCGGGCTTACGAGACGACCCTTTCCGAAGGCGTCCGCTTCGAGCGCCGCCTCTTCCATTCGATGTTTGCCACGGAAGACAAAAAGGAAGGCATGACGGCCTTTGTCGAGAAGCGCCCGCCAAATTTCAAGAACCGCTAAGGGCCTTCGATAACCGCTGAAAACCGCCCCGAAAAACGGCGGAAATCCGCGGTTAACTATTGGCGTTCGGGGGGTCTTTCGCGCGGTTGACGGAAAGGGCCCCCACGCGTATAACGCGCGCCTCAAAGCTGAAAGGCCCCATGTTCCGTGCGGGGCCGCTTTTTTGAGGCCGCAAAGCCCGATACTGCGCGTTGAGATGGCCGCTTGATCGGGCGGATTTGCGATGAACGGGATTTCTGCCGCGCGGTCGAGGGCGATACGCGGGCAAGCAAAGGTCGAAGACGATGGCGAATACAAAGTCCGCGAAAAAGGCGATCCGCAAGATCGAGACGCGCACCGCGGTCAACAAGGATCGTCGCTCGCGCATGCGCGGCTTCATCCGCAAGGTCGAAGAAGCGATCGCGACCGGCAGCAAGGACGCGGCGACCGCCGCTCTGAAGGCGGCCGAGCCCGAGATCATGCGCGCCGCGCAGAAGGGCGTCACGCACAAGAACACCGCCTCGCGCAAGGTCTCGCGTCTCTCGGCGCGTGTGAAAGTTCTTAGCGCCTGATATTCGCTGCCCGCGTATTCGCGCGCGGCAACTTCGGAAGCGAAACGAATAAGTCAAAGCCCGCGTGCATTTTAAGCGCGGGCTTTTTTGTATCTCGCGCACCGGTTGCGCATTGATCGTTCGCAATTTTCTGAAACTGTCGCACGCGTTTCATCTGCGCGTGAGATGTGAGACGCGCTGCACACTCGCGCCCGCGAAATGAAATCGCACATGAAGCGCACAACAGCGCCGTTTTTTCTGAGTGCGCCTGTGTGCGTTGCGGTGGCCGCTGCATTTCACTCGCGCGCCGCGGTGTTTTCAGCGTTCATCTCGTGAACTTTTTTTGGCGTTACCGATTCTTCCGCTTGCCCCGGCAGGCCCGAGCCGGTATGTTTATTAACCTCGAAGGGGCCAACGAATACTGTTGTTCATCAGTAATCAGACTACCAAATACAGTATTCGATTGTGTCGTTTTGAACGGCCAAAAGTATCCAGACAGTTACCGGTGACGGCACGGGCAGTTCCTTCGGGAATTTCTCCGCAGAGAAAGACTTGTCTCTGACGTTCGGATAATGACGCGAGATGTTGCGAGGAGAGGCGAACGAATGCCGGGCGAGACGAACGACAACGTGAAGCCCGCGATCCTCGGCGCCAGCCCCGCCAACTATGCTGGCGATATCTCCGCGCAAGAAGCCTGGCGTGTTCTTTTCGAAAATCCGAATGCCGTCCTCGTCGATGTGCGCACGCGCGCCGAGTGGTCCTATGTCGGCCTCGCCGATCTTTCGGCCATCGGCAAGGAGCCGCTGCTCGCCGAATGGCAAAGTTTTCCCGCGATGAACGTCAACCCGGGTTTCGCCGCCGATGTGGCCGGCGCGCTTGTCGGCGCTCTGGGCGATGCTTCCCGCGATGCGCCGGTTTTGTTTCTGTGCCGTTCCGGCGCGCGCAGCAAGGCGGCGGCGATCGCATTGACCGCGCAGGGTTTTGCGCAAAGCTACAACATCGCCGGCGGTTTTGAGGGCGATCTCGACGAGGCGCGGCACAGGGGTGCGCGCAACGGCTGGAAGGCGTCCGGCCTTCCTTGGGCGCAGGGCTAGCGGTGCGGGAATAAGAATTGGACGGGGGCTGATGTGGAGTAATCCGCATCGGCTTGGAGCGGTGGCAAAAGGGGAGGAGATGCGTGGCTGTGCGGGTCGCGTATGTCCGAAAATCCCGGAGTGGGGACCGGGATTCAAGAAGGGGTAAGAGGTCGTGAACGAAAACAAGATGGGTTCGGTGGCGAAACCTGCTTTTCGCGCCGGAGGCGACGCGCTGTCGGTTGGTAATGATGTGGCATCCGGCAGGAGCGCGCGGGATTTGTCGCGCGCGGATTTTTCGGAGGCTGTGTCTGTGACCTCGGGCCCGAACGAAAATAATTCTCTCGAGCCGGGCCTTAATGCGCAGTGGCGGCGCGTCCGCGCGCGGCTTTATGCCGAGCTCGGCGAAGCGACCTTCAACAGCTGGTTCAAGCAGATCGAATTGATCGGCGTGAGCGCGGGCCGCGTGACGCTTGCCGTGCCGACGCGCTTTATTCGCAATTGGCTGCAATCTCACTACGTTGAGCGTCTGATGACGCTCTGGAGCGAGGAAGACGCGAGCATCGATCGCGTCGAAGTGCTGGTGCAGGCTCATCCTGCGCCCGTTGCCCGTGGCGTTGCGCAAGAGCGCGCCGCTTCGCCCGTGCCGACCCGCGCCAATGAGGCGCGCGGGGAGGCGCGTGGGGAGACGCGCGAGACGCCGCGTCCCGCCATGCAGAAATTCGCCGCCCCTGTCCCCTCGAACGGTCTTGCCTCGCGCGAAGCCGTGCCGCCGGGCTTTGAAGACGCGGGCGTCGGTGCGCCGCTCGATCCGCGCTTCACCTTTGAAAACTTCATCGTCGGCAAGTCGAACGAGCTTGCTCATGCGGCGGCCCGCCGCGTCTCGGAGACGCCTGACGTCACCTTCAATCCGCTTTTCCTCTATGGCGGCGTCGGCCTCGGCAAGACGCATCTGATGCACGCCATCGCCTGGGAAATCCGCCGTCGTCAGCCCGAGCGCAAGGTGCTCTATCTCTCGGCTGAAAAATTCATGTACCAGTTCGTGCGTGCGCTGCGCTTCAAGGACACGATGGCCTTCAAGCAGCAGTTCCGCACCGTCGATGTGCTGATGATCGATGACGTGCAATTCATCTCCGGCAAGGAATCGACGCAGGAAGAATTCTTCCACACCTTCAATGCGCTGATCGATCACAACCGTCAGGTCATCATTTCGGCCGACCGTTCGCCTTCCGATCTGGAAGGCATCGAGGAGCGCATCCGTTCGCGTCTCGGCTGGGGTCTTGCCGCCGACATTCATCCGACCGATTACGAATTGCGCCTCGGCATTCTTCAGTCGAAGGCCGAAGAGATGCTGGGCCGCAACGGTCCGATCGTGATGCCCGCCGGCGTTCTCGAATTTCTCGCCCATCGCATCGTCTCCAACGTGCGCGAACTCGAAGGCGCGCTGAAGCGCGTCATCGCCTATGCCTCGCTTGTCGGCAGGCCGATCACGCTCGAGATGAGCCAGGACGTGCTGCGCGATCTTCTGCGTTGCAACGACCGCAAGGTGACGATCGAAGAAATCCAGCGCCGTGTCGCCGAATACTACAACGTCCGCCTCGCCGACATGCTCTCGGCGCGCCGCGCGCGTGCGGTCGCCCGCCCGCGTCAGGTGGCGATGTGGTTGTCGAAGCAACTGACCACCCGCTCGCTGCCCGAGATCGGCCGCAAGTTCGGCGGCCGCGACCACACGACGGTGATCCACGCTGTCCGCAAGATCGACGAATTGCGCCAGGCCGATAGCGGCATGGACGAGGATGTCGACCTGCTGAAGCGCATGCTCGAAGGCGGTAACGGCTCGAACTGAGCCCCCGCCTTCCGGGCGGGCCTGACGCCCTCCGGCCGGGCCGCGAACCGGGTGAGAAATTCTTAAGCGAATCAGGCCGTTATAGGCAAGGTTGATGCTTGCCCGAAGCGTCGAAAAACGTGCAACGCGCGGGCGATCTGCTATACTCCCGAAGATGATTTTCTGCGGAAATCCGGCAATCGCCGGGGCGTCTGCGGACGGGGCTCGAAAGACCCTCGCCGAAACGTCTTCCGACCCCCAGGTTGAGCGGGTTCAGACAGGATCGGACGCCCGGCCAGCCTTGGCCCGGAGCGCACGGCGCCCTCAAGAACAGGCAAAACCCCGGGTATCGAGGGGCGGGTAAATCCGCTCGGGAAATAGCGTCCATGGGGCAGAACGCCCAAACGGGGGACCGAAGAGAGACCATGAAGATCACGATCGAACGGGGCGCACTCCTCAAGTCTCTCAATCACGTGCAATCGGTCGTCGAACGGCGCAACACCATCCCGATCCTGTCGAACGTGTTGATCCGCGCGGCGGACGGGCAGTTGAGCCTGACCGCCACCGATCTCGACATCGAGGTGGTGGAGGCGATCGACGCCGACGTGGCTCAGGCCGGCGGCACCACGGCATCGGCTCATACGCTCTACGACATCGTCAGGAAGCTCCCCGACGGGGCCCAGGTCGAGCTTTCGACCGGCGCCGACGAGGGCAGGCTGCAACTGACGGCAGGCCGCTCGCGCTTTGCCCTTCAGGCCCTGCCGCAGGAAGATTTCCCGGCCATGGCCGCGGGCCAGCTGCCGCATCATTTCGATCTGCCCGCCGAGGCCATGCGCCGTCTGATCGACAAGACGCGCTTTGCGATCTCGACCGAAGAGACGCGCTACTATCTCAACGGCATCTACCTCCATGCGGTCGAGAACGGCAAGGTCAAGGCGTTGCGCGCCGTCGCCACCGACGGACACCGCCTCGCTCAGGTCGATCACGACCTGCCCGCAGGCGCGGCAGGCATGCCGGGCGTCATTGTCCCGCGCAAGACCGTCGTCGAGCTCCAGAAGCTTCTGGAAGGCGATGCGGGCTCGATTTCGGTCGGCGTCTCGGAAACCAAGATCCGCTTTGAGTTCGGCGGCGTGGTGCTGACCTCCAAACTGATCGACGGCACCTTCCCCGATTACGGCCGCGTCATCCCGGCCGACAACGACAAGATCATGCAGGTCGACGGCAAGCGCTTCGCCGAAGCCGTCGATCGCGTCTCCACCATCTCGACGGAAAAGTCGCGTGCGGTGAAGCTCAACCTCGACGAGGGCAAGCTGACGCTCTCCGTCACCAACCCGGATTCGGGCAGCGCCACCGAAGAGCTTTCGGTGTCTTACAGCAGCACGCCGATCGAGATCGGTTTCAATGCGCGCTATCTGCTCGACATAACGGGCCAGCTCGACGGCGCGGAGGCGACCTTCGCCTTGGCCGATAGCGGTTCGCCGACGCTGGTGCGCGACAGCGAGGACGACAAGGCGATCTATGTGCTTATGCCGATGAGGGTATGAGCAGACGTTTGAGTGAAGGCGCGGGATTTGGCGCGACCAGTTGAAATGCTTGCGATGAACGAAGAACACGCCGATCCGGTGACAGCCGGGACGGTGCTTCCGCGCGCGCGGCTTTCGCGTCTGGTCGTCACCGACTTTCGCTCCTATGCGCGCGCTGAACTGGCGCTCGACGGGCGTCCCGTCGCTTTCGTCGGCGAAAACGGCGCCGGCAAAACCAATCTGCTCGAAGCCGTTTCGCTGCTCTCGCCCGGACGCGGACTGCGCGGCGCTGCTTATGCCGAAGTGGCGCGCGACAGCGGCGAAGGCGGTTGGGCGGTGGCCGCGACGCTCGAAACCGGAACCGGCCCCGTCCGCATCGGCACCGGTCTCGAAGCCAATGCGCTGAAAACCAATGCCCGCTCGCGCCTCGTGCGCATCGACGGACAGACGGCATCGAGCTCGGGCGCGCTGGCGCAGCATCTGCGCATCGTCTGGCTGACGCCGGCGATGGATCGTCTGTTTCTCGAAGGCGCGTCGGAACGCCGCCGCTTTTTCGACCGGCTGGTGATGGGCTTTGATCCCTCGCACGGCACGCGCGTCAACGCCTATGAGCGCAGCCTGCGCGAACGCAACAGACTGTTGGCCGATGAGGTCGGCGACACAAGCTGGCTTGGCGGTCTGGAAGAGCAGATGGCCGAACACGGCGTCGCCGTCGCGGCGGCGCGCATCGAAACGCTGGCGCGGCTCAGAGGCGCGCTCGACGCGGCCAGCGACACACATTTTCCGCGCGCCGAAATCGCGCTCGACGGCGAACTTGAAGCCGAGCTTGCAAACGCCGCCGCCGTCGATGTCGAGGAAAGTTTCCGCAAGCGTCTGGCGCAGATGCGTGGGCGCGACGCCGCCGCGGGCCGCACGCTCGATGGACCGCACCGCACCGACCTCACTGTGCGCCATGTGGTGAAGGATCGCGAAGCGCGTCTCTGCTCGACAGGCGAGCAGAAGGCGCTGCTCATCGGCATCGTGCTGGCCAATGCGCGCCTGCTGGCGACGCGCGGCGAGCCGCCGCTCCTGCTCCTCGACGAAATCGCCGCCCATCTCGATGAAGAGCGCCGCCGCGCGCTTTTCGATGAAATTCTCGGCCTCAATTTGCAGGCCTTCATGACGGGAACCGATCCCGTCCTCTTCGCGAGCTTAGGCGCCCGCGCCCAGACCTTTCGCATCGCGCGCGGCGCGGTGCTGCAAACCGCATGAGGCTTTTCCCCATGAGAAACGACCCGATGAAAAACGATAACGATACGCCTGCTTTGCCCAAGATCGACTTCAGCCCGCTGGTCGAGGCGAGCCTCTTCAAGTCGCGCACGATCCTCATCACCGGTGAAGTCAATGACCGCATGGCGCGCGGCGTCACCGAGCGCCTTTTCGCCATGGCGGCGGAGAACGACGATCCGATCACGCTGGTGATTTCCTCGCCCGGCGGTCACGTCGAAAGCGGCGACATGATCCATGACGTGGCGAAATTCGTGAAGCCGCGCATTCGCGTTCTCGGCACGGGCTGGGTCGCCAGCGCCGGCGCGCTGATCTATGTGACGGCGGAAAAGCAGGATCGCTTCTGCCTGCCCAACACGCGCTTCCTGCTCCATGAACCGCGCGGCGGCGTCGGCGGCTCCGCCAGCGAGATCGACATTCAGGCCAAGGAAGTTCTGAAGATGCGCGAACGTCTCAATCGCATTTTCGCCAACGCGACCGGCCAGACCTACGAAAAGATCATCGCCGACACGCATCGCGATCATTGGCTCAATGCCGAGGAAGCCATCGCCTATGGCGTCGCGGGAAAGATCATCCGCTCCGCCGAAGAGATGGTTTGAAGGCCAGACTGAATGAATGAAGCAGGATCAGCGTAATACCAATTCCGTCATGCGTGGGCTTGACCCGCGTATCCACGTCTTCTCGCCGCGTTGAAGTAAAGAAAGACGTGGATGGCCAAGCCGGCCATGACGAATTGGGAACGAACGACGCACGAACTGAACGACGACGATAAACAGGAAGACCGACATGTCCGAGACACCGGAAGAATATGGCGCCGACGCAATCAAGGTCCTGAAGGGCCTCGACGCGGTGCGCAAGCGCCCCGGCATGTATATCGGCGATACCGATGACGGCTCGGGTCTTCACCACATGGTCTATGAGGTTGTCGATAACGCCATCGACGAGGCGCTGGCCGGTCATGCCGACATCGTCAACGTCAAGCTCAACCCCGATGGCTCGGTGACGGTCAACGACAACGGTCGCGGCATCCCGGTCGGCATCCATGAGGGCGAAGGCGTATCCGCGGCCGAGGTCATCATGACCCAGCTTCATGCGGGCGGTAAGT
>DASYEM010000040.1:0-3224 GCA_036499025.1 Parvibaculum sp.
ACGCTCGCCAACGAGACCGATTAGCGCGGCCATTTATGGCTGATAAAGCGTAAATGCGCGGCCCGGTTATATCCGCGCCCATGTTACTCAACGGCAATATGGCAATGGTATTGGGGAGGTGTCTTTACAGGGAGGCACCGAATAATGCGCTCATTTTTGCTCGCCGCTCCATTCCTCGTTTTGCTTGGCGCCAGCGGCAGCGCACAGCAGATCACGATTCAAAACCGTCCACAGGTTCCTGAGCAGAAGGGCGAAATCCGTATTCAGGTGAATATAAATTTCTTTATGCCCGGCGCGGTGAACAGCATGGAAGAGTCGTTGAAGGCGCAGGAGGATGCGCGCAAGGCGCTCTATATGAGCGCGGGCCACGAGTGTGAGGTGCTGAAGGCAGCGCTTGCGTCCGAGTGCCGCATCGAATCCGTCAACGTGAACATCAACCGCAGTTACGGCCGGTCGCAGAACGACGGCTTTACGGCCAACGGAAACTTCGGCTTTCGGGTGACGCTCAAGTAACGCCGGGGCATTAGCCGGCTTTAAGGGCTTTCACCTGCGCGGCTGCGCCTTCGCGAACGAGGCCGTTATCGCTGCCGACGGCGATGAAGCGGAAGCCGCGCTTGGCCATGGCTTTGGCGCGCTCGGCATCGCGGCAGTAGATGCCGGGAATTTTCCCTGCCTTTTTTGCCGCCGCGCAAATTTTATCGATCGCTTGCTCGACCTCCGGCGCAGTCACGTCCTGCGCCTTGCCGCCGCTGAGCGCGGTGGAGAGATCGTAGGGGCCGATGAACAAGGCATCGATGCCCGGCGTCGCGGCAATCGCTTCGGCGTTACCAAGCGCGGTCGCCGTTTCGATCATGGCGAAGGTCAGCGTGCCGTCATTGGCCTCCCGCAGATAGTCGACCGCGGACGTTTTTCCTTGCAGCACCATGGCGCGCTGCGGACCCCAGCTCCGCTCGCCAAGCGGCGGATACTTGGCAGCGTTCACAAATTGTTTCGCGTCAGCGGCGGTGTTGATCATCGGCGCGACGATGGCCTCGGCGCCGAAGTCGAGCGCGCGCGAGACGAAAGCGAAGTCGGCGAGGGGAACGCGCACGCACGGCGTCGAACCGGCGTTATGCAGAGCGACGATGCCGTTAACGACCGCGGTCAAATCCCAAAGGCCGTGCTGGGCATCGAACACGCCGCAGACATAGCCTTCCCGCACGATGGTCTCGGCGACCACCGGCGAGCCGAGATTGCACCAGGCGGAAAAGACCGTTTCGCCCGCGCGCAAGCGTCGAGCGAGGTCGAAAGCCGCCACCTCAGGCCTTCTTGATCTGGTCGATCGCCACAGCGAGCAGGAAACCCATCTGGTCGCGGATTGCGGCTTCGTCGATGCCCTTGGGCTTCAGATCCGCCACAAGTTTATGCAAAACGTCTTTATCGCCGGTTTCCTCGAAATCGGCGAGCACGACTTCCTTGGCGTAGGCTTCGGCGTCGGCACCGGTCTTGCCCAGCTTTTCGGCAGCCCAGAGGCCCAAGAGCTTGTTGCGGCGGGCCATCGCCTTGAACTGAAGTTCCTCGTCATGCGCGAACTTCTTTTCGAAGCCCTCTTCGCGCTTGTCGAACGTGGTCATGCCGCCCTCACTGTTACTGCGCGCGATCAATGATTAATGACCGCTTGCGCACAAAGGTTCGTTGCGCCTTGCATATCGCTGTGCCAGCGTCAAGGCAACCTCGCTGACGGGTTTCCTTGACGTATTGCGAAGTGGAATACGAAGGAGTAACTCGACTGTGCTGCCCAAACCGATCACCTAGGTTCGCGCAGTGCCTGGACCCTATCGTCGCATGCATATAGTGTTCGGCCCCGCCGCCGCGGATCTCGTTTAAGTCACGACAAGGAGCCACGGCAATCCGATGGACTTTCAGAAACCACGGTACACCCCGATGAGTCGCCGCCGCCGCATTTATGAAGGCAAGGCGAAGGTCCTCTATGAAGGCCCTGAGCCGGGTACCTTGATTCAGCATTTCAAGGACGATGCTACCGCCTTCAATGCCAAAAAGCATGAAGTGATCGAGGGCAAGGGCGTCCTGAACAACCGGATCTCGGAATACGTCTTCCAGCACCTCAACGATATTGGCGTGCCAACCCACTTCATCCGCCGTCTCAACATGCGCGAGCAGTTGATTCGCGAGGTCGAGATCATTCCGCTCGAGATCGTCGTGCGTAACGTTGCCGCAGGCTCGCTGGCGACGCGGCTCGGCATCGACGAAGGCACCCAGCTGCCGCGTTCGATCATCGAGTTCTATTACAAGAACGACAAGCTGGACGATCCGATGGTGTCCGAAGAGCACATCACCGCGTTCGGCTGGGCCTCGCCGCAGGAAATCGACGACATCATGGCGCTTGCCATCCGGGTCAACGACTTCCTATCCGGCCTGTTCCTCGGCGTCGGCATCCGTCTGGTCGACTTCAAGATGGAAACCGGCCGTCTATGGGAAAACGATGTCATGCGCATCGTCGTCGCCGACGAGATTTCGCCGGATTCGTGCCGGCTGTGGGACATCAAGACCAACGACAAGCTCGACAAGGACCGTTTCCGCCGCGATCTCGGCGGGCTGGTCGAGGCCTATACCGAAGTCGCCAAGCGTCTCGGCATCGTCAACGAAGGCGAGCGGCCGCAGGGCACCGGCCCAGTGCTGGTGAAGGGCTAGCCAGCCGCCTTATCGCATGTGTATTACCCGAAGCCCGGACTTGGTACCGGGCTTCGGCGTCTCTAGGTTACGAATCATGAAAGCGCGCGTCACAGTCACTCTGAAAACCGGCATTCTCGATCCGCAAGGCAAGGCGATCGAGGGCGCGTTGCGCTCGCTCGGCGTCGACGGCGTCGCCTCCGTGCGCCAGGGCAAGGTGTTCGACATCGAAATCGAGGGCACCGACGCCGCCAAGGCCGAAACCCTGCTCAAGCAGGCCGCCGACAAGCTTCTGGCGAACACAGTTATCGAGAACTACCGCGTCGAGATCGTTTGAAGAGGGCGCGATGAAAGCCGCCGTCGTCGTATTTCCGGGAATCAATCGCGAGCGCGACATGGCGCGCACGCTCAAACTCGTTTCGGGCACTGAGCCGGCCATGGTCTGGCATGCCGAGACGGCGTTGCCGGCCGGTACCGACCTCGTCGTCATCCCCGGCGGCTTCTCCTACGGCGATTACCTGCGCTGCGGCGCCATTGCGGCGCGCAGCCCGGTG
>DASYEM010000041.1:0-1943 GCA_036499025.1 Parvibaculum sp.
CAGGGCATCAAGGCCTTCAAGAAGGGCATGTCCGAGGACGAAAAGACCGCCGAGGCGCCGCCCGCGCCGGTCAAGACCATCGAGCCCGCGGCCACCGCGAAGACGGAAACCGAGCGGCGCGCCGAAAGCGTCCGCTCTTAACGGCCACGCTGGTGTAAGGCTGCCGGGTCTCTTCGCCGGGCTTTTCGGCCAGAGATCATGGGCGGGGAGTTGAGGATTCCATGTTCGGGTTCGGTTGGGGCGAGATAGTCGTCATCGGCATCGTCGCGCTGATTGCGATAGGCCCGAAAGAACTGCCGACCGTGTTGCGGTCGGTCGGCCACTGGATGGGCAAGATCCGCCGCATGGCCAACGAATTCCAGGGCCAGTTCCAGGAAGCGTTGCGCGAGGCCGAACTCACCGACCTGAAGAAACACGCCGAAGAAGTCACCCGGAGCATCGAGAACTACGATCCGCTCAAGGACACGCAGGCGGAAATCGAGAAGGCGTTCGATTTCGACGATCCGTTGAAGAATGCGCCGAAGACGGAGGTCATGACCTCGCACGCGCCGGAAGCGCCGCCCTTGCCTGACGCCGTGCCCGATGGCGCGAGGTTGCCCGCAAGCGCCATACCTTCAGCGGACTTGCCTTCTGCGGATTTGCCGCCGGTCGATGTGCCGATGCCGGAATTGCCGCCGCCCGTCACCGAGAAGGATTTCGCACCCGTCACGCCGCAGGTAGCCGAGGCGCCCAAATCCGAAGCTTTGCCTGAAGCCAAGTCGGGCGGGAGCGCGTCGTGAGCCACGAAGACATCGAGGCGACCAAAGCGCCACTGATGGAGCACCTGATCGAGCTGCGCTCGCGGCTGATCAAGGCGCTGCTCGCTTTCGGCGTGATGTTCGCGCTCTGCTTTGTCTTCGCCAAGGACATCTACAACGTTCTGGTCTGGCCCTTCGTCTGGGTCGCCGGGCCGGAAAATTCGAAATTCATCTACACCGCACTGCTCGAATATTTCATCACGCAGTTGAAGCTCGCCATGTTCGGCGCGGCCTTCCTGTCGTTCCCGATCGTCGCCGGGCAGATCTACATGTTCGTCGCGCCGGGCCTGTATCGCCACGAGCGCAAGGCGTTCCTGCCGTATCTCGTCGCGACGCCGTTCTTCTTCGCACTCGGCGCGACGGTGGTTTATTTCCTCGTGCTGCCGATGCTGATCCGCTTCTCGCTGCACATGCAGCAGCCAGGCACCGAGAACGAGGCCACGATCGCGCTGTTGCCGAAGGTCGGCGAATATCTGTCGCTGATGATGACGCTGGTGCTCGCCTTCGGCGTGGCGTTCCAGTTGCCGGTAATCCTGACGCTGCTCGGCCGCATCGGCATCATCACGTCGCAGCAACTGAAGGAAAAGCGCCGCTACTTCATCGTCGCCGCTTTCGTGCTGGCCGCGGTGCTCACGCCGCCGGACGTCATCAGCCAGCTTTCGCTCGCGGTGCCATTGCTCATTCTCTACGAAGGCTCGATCTGGTCGGTGCGCGTCGTCGAGAGGAAAGCGAAGGAAGAAGCCGCGGCTAAAGAGGCGGCTGAGAAGGAAGCGGAAGCGAAGGAAGCCGCCGAAGCTGCCGCCAAAGCCGCCGAGGCCGCCAAGAACGACACCGCGGTCACGCCGGCGGAGTAGATACTCCTCATACCCGTCATCCTGAGGTGCGCGTGCCTTCACGCGCCTCGAAGGATAGACGGCCCGGCCGGTGGCCGTCGCCCTTCGAGGCTCGGCCATAGCGCGTCAAAGACGCGCGTTAACGCGCTTGTGGGCCTCGCACCTCAGGGTGACGGGGAAGGTTCGGAATATTTTCAAATCGAACTTGACAATATTCCCAAGGACTATATTCTAGGTTCGTCCGGCTCATCGAGGGCGTCTTCGCGAGACGTTTCGAAGATGGGGCCGGATGCGGCGCCTGCGGGCGGGGCTC
>DASYEM010000042.1:0-38680 GCA_036499025.1 Parvibaculum sp.
CATTATTGGAATAAAGGATGCGGCCCGAATAGGCATCCATGACGAAGGAAGCGGACTGAGGCGTAAAACCGTGACCGCGCTTTTTGCGGCTTTTCGCGTCGGCTGTCGAAGCCGTCACGCAGAGCGCAACAACAACGAGACAAGCGATCAGGACGCTCTGCAATTTCCGGCTGTTCTCAGCCAGTTTGCCTGCAGAGAGATTGAACGCAGACGCCAACATACCCCAAAACCCCTTTACCGAACCGGACCTGCCGTCCGGCGAACCTTCCCGCGACTTGAATCCCCGCGGAAACTGTAAACCCATAGATTCGGCTTGTGAATCCCTATTCGGGGGCAAAAGTGTCAAAAAGCGTCGAGATTCCCGAGAGTTGCGCAACTTCGTGCATTTTAATTCGAGCTGATTGCAAATTTCTTAAGCTCTTTAACGGAGCCAAACGCGAATCAGTCGGTGAATGCGAAGTCTTCGTCAGCTTGGCTCAAACCGGTCCGTGATCCGGGTTTGGACGGTTAGTATTCCCTCGTCGTGGAACGTCTTTACCGAGTCGGGCTTTGAATTCGACAGGATTAACCTATGTAATGGGGGCGCCGGAAAAGCCTTTTCCGGTGCCTATGGATGTCTGGACGCGTCCGAGTTTCTGAAAGCCGGCTTGCCGGGATGGGAGATAGGCCGGTTGAGCGATTGCGCAGGATCAGAGCATGTCTGATGACGACGGACGGCGGGGGGACGACGACGGGATCAATACCGGCGTTGTCACGAAGACCAAGCCGAAGACCAAGAAACCCTCGTTGTACAAGGTTTTACTGCTCAACGACGACTACACGCCGATGGAATTTGTCGTGCTTGTGCTTGAGCAGTTCTTCAACAAGGGCAGAGAGGACGCCACCCGTATCATGCTTCACGTTCACCAACATGGTGTCGGCCTTTGCGGGCTCTACACCTATGAAGTGGCCGAGACCAAGGTGACTCAGGTGATGGATTTCGCGCGGCAGCACCAACATCCGCTGCAATGCACGATGGAGAGAGAGTAACGTCAATACGCTTGTTCGAGTCACTCGCTGGCGCGCAGCGGAAGGAAAGGTCTTAAGTGCCGACATTTTCTAGGAGTCTGGAAGAAGGCCTGCATCGGGCGCTGGCTCTCGCCAACGACCGGAATCACGAATATGCAACGCTTGAGCATTTGCTGCTCGCGCTGCTGGACGATCAGGACGCGGCTGCGGTGATGAAAGCCTGCAATGTCGATACCGGCGTTCTGAAACAGCAGCTCACCAATTACATCGACAATGAGCTTTCGAGCCTGGTCGTCGACGACGGCGAGGATTCAAAGCCGACAGCGGGTTTTCAGCGCGTGATCCAGCGCGCGGTCATCCATGTGCAGTCGTCGGGCCGCGAGGAAGTGACGGGCGCCAATGTGCTCGTCGCCATGTTCGCGGAGCGCGAGAGCCATGCCGCCTATTTCCTGCAGGAGCAGGACATGACGCGCTATGACGCCGTGAACTACATCAGCCACGGCATCGCCAAGCGCGGCGAGATGAACGAGACGCGCCCGGTGCGCGGCGCCAGCGAAGACGAACCCGCGCCCCGCGAGAAAGCGCGCGGCAAGGAGCGCTCGACGGAAGCGCTCGACGCCTATTGCGTCAACCTCAACGAGAAGGCGAAAGCGGGCAAGATCGATCCGTTGATCGGCCGCGAGAAGGAAGTGGATCGGACGATCCAGATCCTTTGCCGCCGCTCGAAGAACAACCCGCTTTACGTGGGCGATCCGGGCGTCGGCAAGACGGCCATCGCCGAAGGTCTCGCACGCCGTATCGTCAAGGGCGAAGTGCCTGAAGTGTTGCTCGATGCGACGATCTTCTCGCTCGACATGGGCACGCTGCTTGCGGGCACGCGCTATCGCGGCGATTTCGAGGAGCGCATCAAGGCGGTCATCAAGGAACTCGAAGCCTATCCCGGCGCGATCATGTTCATCGACGAGATCCATACGGTGATCGGCGCGGGCGCAACCTCGGGCGGGGCGATGGACGCCTCCAACCTGCTGAAGCCGGCGCTGGCCAGCGGGACGCTGCGCTGCATCGGCTCGACCACCTACAAGGAATATCGTCAACACTTCGAGAAGGACCGGGCGCTTGTCCGGCGCTTCCAGAAGATCGACGTGGCCGAGCCCACTGTCCCGGACTCGATCAAGATCCTGAAGGGCCTCAAGCCTTACTACGAAGAGTTCCACAAGGTTCGCTACACCAACGATGCGATCAAGTCGGCGGTCGAGCTGTCGTCCAAATACATGCACGACCGCAAGCTGCCGGACAAAGCCATCGACGTCATCGACGAGGCGGGCGCCTCGCAGATGCTGCTGCCGGAATCGCGGCGGAAGAAGACGATTGGCGTCACCGAGATCGAGAGCGTCGTCGCGACCATGGCGCGGATTCCTCCAAAGTCGGTGTCCAAGACCGATACCGAGAAGCTCAAGGATCTCGGCACGGAGCTGAAGCGCGTCGTCTTCGGTCAGGACAAGGCCATCGAAGCTCTCGCCGCGTCGATCAAGCTGGCGCGTGCGGGTTTACGCGAACCGGAGAAGCCGATCGGCTCCTACCTGTTCTCGGGCCCGACGGGCGTCGGCAAGACCGAAGTGGCGCGTCAGCTCGCGTCGATCCTCGGTGTCGAGATGCTGCGCTTCGACATGTCGGAATATATGGAGCGGCACACGGTCTCGCGTTTGATCGGCGCGCCGCCCGGCTATGTCGGCTTCGATCAGGGCGGGTTGCTCACCGACGGCGTCGATCAGCATCCGCATTGCGTGCTGCTGCTCGACGAAATCGAGAAGGCGCATCCTGATCTTTTCAACATTCTGTTGCAGGTCATGGATCACGGGAAGCTCACGGACCATAACGGCAAGAAGATCGACTTCCGCAATGTCGTTCTCATCATGACGACCAATGCGGGCGCGTCGGAGTCGCAGAAGAATGCGATAGGTTTCGGACGGGCGAAGCGCGAAGGCGAAGATGAAGACGCAATCAAAAAGCTCTTCACGCCTGAATTCCGCAATCGTCTCGATGCGACCATTCCGTTCTCGTCGCTGCCTGCGGATGTCATCGCGAGCGTGGTCCAGAAGTTCGTGCTGCAACTTGACGCGCAGCTTGCGGACCGTAACGTCACGATCTCGCTGACGCCGGAAGCCAACAAGTGGCTTGCGACACGTGGTTACGACGAACAGATGGGCGCGCGGCCTCTGGCCCGCGTCATCCAGGAGTCGATCAAGAAGCCGCTGGCCGACGAGGTTCTCTTCGGCAAGTTGACGAAGGGCGGTCACGTTCTCGTCAAGGTCGGCGAGAATGACGAGCTGGTCTTCGACATCGAGGAAGCGCCGCCGCGCGCTCCGACTCCACCCAGAAAGAGGGGTGGCGGGATCGACGGCGACAGCGGTTCGACGCCAAAGGTGCCTTTGTTGGTCGAGTGACGGGGCTGGTCGAGTGATCGGCGGAAGATCAAAACGGCCCGGATTTGTCCGGGCCGTTTTTCTTTGCCCAGGCGCAGGCGGCCGGATATCGGCATTCCGAAAATTCAGCTATATAAGCCGCCGGATCGCCAATCGGAGAATTGGGATGAACGAAGAAAGCATCGGCGCGGCGACGAAATGCCTTGATGATTTCATGGCGGCCTTCAACGCGCGCGATCTCGCCGCGTGGGAAAAGACCTTCAATTTTCCGAGCGTGCGGCTCGCGTCGAATACGCTGGCGATCATCGAGCCGGGCTATCACAAGCCCGACCTGTTCGAAAAAGGGCTCGGCGAAGGCTGGCATCATTCCGGCTGGGATCGCCGCGAAGTCATCCACTCCGGTCACGACAAAGTTCATTTCGATACGCGTTTCACGCGCTATCGTGCCGACGGCAGCGTCATCGGGCATTATGACTCGATTTACGTCGTGACCAATGAAAACGGCCATTGGGGTATCAAGGCGCGATCCAGTTTCGCGCCCTAGTCAGTCGCGTAAAACAAAAAACAACACGGGAGAATGAAGATGATCGGATATGTGACGCTCGGCAGCAACGACCGGAAGCGCAGTGGCGCTTTCTACGATGCGCTGCTCGGAGAAATCGGCGGCAAGCGCGCCATGGAAGATGGCGACAGGTTGATCCTCTGGTCGAACGGACAGGGGCCGATGCTCGGCGTCATCCAGCCGCATGACGGCAATGGTGCGACCATCGGCAATGGCAACATGGTGGCCTTGGCCGTCGGCTCGCGCGCCAATGTCGAGAAAATCCATGCAAAGGCGCTGGCGCTTGGCGGCAAGGACGAAGGCCCGGTCGGCGATCGCGGAGGCAATTTCTACGCCGGTTATTTCCGCGATCTCGACGGCAACAAGCTCGTTGCCTTCCATATGGGTGCGTGAATTTTCGAATTGTGAAAAAGGCGCGATCTTCGGATCGCGCCTTTTTTATTTCACCAGTTCGGCCTGAATGCGTTCGGCGTGTTTTTTGAGTTCGCCGAAATCCGCCATCTGGCGCGCATGAAGTTTCATGTCGATGCCTTGCGAACGCGGAATGATGTGGGTGTGGATGTGGAAGACGGTCTGGCCCGCCGCCGTGCCGTTCAACTGCGCGATCATGATGCCGGGTGCGGCAAAAGCACGTTTCACGGCGGGCGCGAGTTTCTTCGTGGTCAATGCCATGGCGCTGACGAATTCCACATCGAGGTCGAACAGGTCCTCTGCTGGGAACTTCGGGATGACGAGCGTGTGGCCTTCGACCTGCGGCATCACATCCATGAAGGCGAAAGTCTTATCGTCTTCATAGACCTTGAAGCAGGGCGCTTCGCCGCGCAGGATTTTGGCGAAGATGTTGTTTTGATCGTATGCCATGGCGCTAGAAATGATCCTCTTCGGTTTCGGCGGCGGCATCGTGCCGGAAGGGCGAGTATTCGCCAAGCACTTCGATGTCGTGATCGACATGGGCGCGTTCGCGGGTCAGATATTCGGCGACCGCCTGACTGAATGACTCATTGGCGACCCAGTGCGCGCTATAGGTTCGCGCGGGCAGATATCCTCGCGCGAGCTTGTGCTCGCCCTGCGCCCCGGCCTCGACGCGCTTTAGCCCATGCGCGATCGCGAAGTCGATGGCCTGATAGTAGCAGCATTCGAAATGCAGGAAGGGGTGATGCTCGATGGCGCCCCAGTTGCGACCGAAGAGAACCTCGCCACCGATGAAATTCAGCGCGCCCGCTATGTAGCGCCCACCACGCTTTGCCATGATGAGCAGCGTTTCATCGGGCATCCGCTCGCCGATCAGGCTGAAGAATTCGCGCGTCAGATAAGGGCTGCCCCATTTGCGGTCGCCCGTATCCATGTAGAAGCGATAGAAGGCGTCCCAATGTTCTTCCGTCAGCGCCGGACCTGTTACCCATTCGACGCTGATCTCGTTTGCCAAGGCGCGCTCGCGTTCCTTGCGGATCATCTTGCGTTTGCGCGATGAGAGGTCGGCCAGAAAATCATCGAAGGTTTTATAGCCGCGATTTTCCCAATGGAATTGCTGATCGGTCCGCTGGAGCAATCCATGCGCGCCGAGCCGTTCCCATTGGCGCTCCGGCAGAAAAGTGAAATGCAGCGATGAGACGCCGGTGCGCCGCGCGACTTCGAGAGCGCCTGCGAGCAGTTGATCTTCGGCGGCTTCACGGCCCGGCCCCGGTTTCGTCAGAAGGCGGGGGCCGGTTGCAGGCGTGAAAGGTACGGAGACTTGCAGTTTGGGATAGTAACTCCCGCCTGCGCGCTCGAAGGCGTCGGCCCAGCCATGATCGAAAACATATTCGCCACGGCTATGGCTCTTCAGATACATGGGCATGCAGCCCGCGAGGCAACCTGCCGCATCTTCAAACAGCAGATGATAGGGCATCCAGCCGGTGCGGCGCGTCGCCGAGCCGCTTTCTTCCAGCGCATGCAGGAAGGCGTGGCTCAGGAACGGATTGGCAGGCTCGCCAGCCGGATTGGCGCAGGCATCCCACTGCACCGGATCGACGGCGCCGAGCCCTTGCGCGACCTTGATGATGGCTTGTTCGGCGTCGCCCATCGACACATCCACTCCGGCTGATCCATCTTAAATCTAAGCCATCGGAGGCTGCGGGCAAGGCACGATCACGTGTCTGGAAAAGTCTCGGCGATCAGACGTCCGACATCGGCCAGCACCGCATCGCGCGCAGCGGGCGGTTCGCCGCCGCCCTCGTAATAGGCGGCGACCAGAATCGGCGCGCGTTTCGGCGGCCAGATGATGGCAATGTCGTTGGCCTCGGCTTTCGCGCCGGTGCCCGTCTTGTCGCCGATCCGCCAATTCTTCGGCAGTCCAGCCGCGATGCGGCGGCTTCCTGTTTTGGAGGCGAGCATCCAGTCTTGAAGTTGTTTCCGCGATGCAGGCGACAGGGCATCGCCGATCAGAATGGATTGCATCAGTCCGAGCATCGCGGCCGGTGTCGTCGTGTCGCGCGGGTCGCCCGGCGCGATGATGTTGAGGGTCGGCTCGGTGCGGTCGAGGCGGGTGACGTCATCGAGCAGGCTGCGCGCGTAACGGGTGACGCCCGACGGCCCGCCCAGAGAGGCGAGCATGAGATTTGCCGCCGTGTTGTCGCTCAGTTCGACGGCGGCGGCGCAAAGCGCGCCAAGCGCCATGCCGCCTTCGCCGACATGTTTGCTCGTTTCGGGCGCGTAGCTGAGCAGGTCCGCCTTGCCGTAGCCGACACGGCGGGCGAGATCGTCTTCTCCGCGGTCAACGCGATGGAGCACGGCGGCTGCGGCGAGAAACTTGAACGTGCTGCAAAGACCGAAGCGCTCGCCGGCGCGATGAGCAAGCCGCTTCCCGTTGCCTGTATCGAGAATGGCAACGCCAAGGCGCCCGTTATGGCGATGCTCGAGAGCGGCGAGTTTGTTTTCGGCGTTTGCCGCTGCGCGGGCAAATGTCGGCAGCGTCGCGAACAATGCGGCGCTGCCCAGTAAAATATCGCGGCGCGATATTGCCATGCTATTCGATCTCGAAAATCGCCTCGACCTCGACGGCGATGTCGACGGGCAGGCTCGGCGCGGAGACTGCGGAACGCGCATGACGTCCGGCATCGCCGAAAATTTCGACCATCAGATCCGATGCGCCGTTGATGACGGCGGGTTGCTGGTTGAAATCGGCCGTCGAATTGACGAAACCCAGCAGCTTGACGCAGCGCTTCACCCGGTCGAGATCGCCGCCGACGGCTTCCTTGAGCTGAGCGACGACGTTGAGAGCGGTGACGCGCGCGGCTTTCTTGCCTTCTTCGACATCGAGATCGCGGCCGACCTTGCCCTTATATTCCGGGCCATTCGGGCCCATCGGGCCTTGACCTGAAATGAAGACCAGGGAGCCCGTGATGACATAGGGCACGTAATTGGCGACGGGCGCCGCCGCCTTGGGCAGGATGATCCCCAACTCGGTCAAACGCGCTTCGATCTTGCCTGTCATGGTGGCTCCTGCTGTTGCGCCCGTTTTATGAGCAGATATACCTACCTTGTGAAAGGCGGGCGCGGAAGCCCCGGGGGAGAACCAGATGCAGAGCACCACACGCACACCGGCCGATGACGGCCTCTTCATGCCCGCCGAATGGGAGAAGCATGAACGCTGCTGGATGCAGTGGCCGTCGCGCGGTGAAGTCTGGGGCGAGCAACTGCCGCAAGCCTATATGGCCTATGCGAGCGTGGCGCGGGCGATTGCGCGGTTCGAGCCTGTGTCGATGGTCTGCAACGCGGCGGACGAAGCGCAGGCGCGGCTCGCTTGCGGGCGCGATGTCGAGATCGTGCCGCTTGAAATCGACGATTCATGGGCGCGGGATTCCGGCCCGATCTTCGTGGCGGACGGCAAGGGGCACGTCGCGGGCGTGCATTGGCGTTTCAACGCCTGGGGCAATTCCTATTGGCCGCATGACAAGGACGCGAAGGTCGGGGGCTCCATATTGGAGCGCCTGAAGATGCGCCGCTACGATGGGCCGATGATCCTCGAAGGCGGTTCGATCTGCGCCGACGGATACGGCACTTTGCTGACGACCGAAGAATGCCTCTTCAACGACAACCGCAACCCGGAGCTGACCCGCCAACAGATCGAGGAGCGGCTCGCGCTCAATCTCGGCATTCGCCGCATCATTTGGCTCGATCAGGGGCTCGAGGATGACGAGACGGGGGGGCATGTCGATATGATCGCCTGCTTTGCCGGGCCAGGGCGCGTGCTGCTGCACATGCCGGAGGATCGCAGCGACATCAATTTCGTGCGCATGCAGGAAAACAAGAAACGTCTCGAAGCGGCGAAGGATGCGCGCGGGCAGAAACTTCAGGTGATCGAAGTGCCGCTGCCCGCCCGCAATCTGCGACGGTCCGACGGGCGTCGCCTCAGCACCTCTTACGTCAATTTCTATATCGCAAATGGCGGCATCGTCATGCCGAGCTTCGACGACCCGAACGACAGGATCGCCGCCGAAATCATCGGGGCGGCGTTTCCGGGCCGTGACCTGGTGCAGGTGCCCGCGCTCGACATCGCGGCGGGCGGCGGCGTCATTCACTGCATCACGCAGCAACAGCCCGCAGGCGAAGCGTTGGCATAAGCCTCAGCCGTTGAGGATCAGGCGCGCGGCGCGGCTGCCCTTGTTCTTGTCGGCATACATGGCGCGGTCGGCGCGATCCAGCAATTCGTCGGCGTCGGTCGCGCCGTTGTAATAGGCAAGGCCGAGGCTCGCATGGATGGCGATGGTGCCGGTCGGCGCTGCGATAACGAGCTTGTTCAGTCCACGCACCAATTGCCGCGCCCGTTCGCGGGCAGGCGCTTGCTGAGCCCGGACAAACAGGATGGCGAATTCGTCGCCGCCCAACCGTGTCGCATAATCGGTCGCGCGGATATTCTGCCTGAGGTGCCGCCCGACGGCGCGTAAAATATCGTCGCCGATCGGATGGCCGTGGCGGTCGTTGATTTTCTTGAAACCGTCGAGATCGAGATAAGCGAGAATGCCCGCCTCGTCATAGCGGGCGGCGCTCAGCAGATTGCGGCGCAGGATCGAGGTGAAGCCGCGCCGGTTGAGAAGGCCCGTCAATTCATCCGTTACCGTCATGTTCTCGAGCCGCGCCACCCGCGCATTGAGTTCCATGATCCGCTGTTCTGTTTCTTCGGCATAAGTGAGGGCATGAGCCAGAAGGCGGTCGGGATCGCCGGCGACGCGCCTGTCGCTGACCGAGCGCCGGAAGCGCGCGGTTGCTGCGTCGGTTGTCGACAGCAGGCTGTCCGGCAATGAATGTGTATCCGGTGATATTTTGACGCGTCTCATCTTCCTACCCCTAAAGCCCCGTGAGCTTCACCCCGCTTTGGTAGCAAGCGGCTTGCCATGAGCTATAGGTCAGGAAAATCAATATCTTAGCTTGTGTGGGCGAGCATCATTAACCCGGCAGATTTTGCCTCGTGGCGCGCCTTGCCGAGCGTGAGCGGTCGTGACGGCGACTAGAGCAGCCGGTCGCGCGGGGCTCGGCCCGCGAAGAAATCATCGAGATTGTCCAATGCCCGGAAGCCCATCGCGTTGCGGGTTTCGAGCGTCGCGCTGCCGAGATGCGGCAAGAGAAAAGCATTCGGCAGGGTCCGGTAGCGCGGATCGATATTGGGCTCATTGTTGAAGACGTCGAGACCGGCGGCGGCGACGTGGCCCGATTGCAGCGCCGCGATCAGGGCATCATCGTTGACGATGTCGCCGCGCGCGGTGTTGACGACCACGGCGCCTCGCGGCAGCAGCGCCAGCGTGACCGCATTGAGCAGCCAGCGCGTTTCCGCCGTGGATGCGCAGTGGACGGACAAAAAATCCGAAACCTTCAAAAGCCCGTCGAGACTTTCATGCCAGACGGCATCGCGTTCGGCCTCGATCTTGCGGCGGTTGTGGTAGTGAATTTCCATACCGAAAGCACGGGCGCGTGTGGCGACGGCCTGGCCGATGCGGCCCATGCCCAGAATGCCGAGGCGCTTGCCGGTGATGGAAATACCGAGCATGCCGGTCGGGGCCCAATTTGCCCATGTGCCTTCGCGGATGGCGGTCATCCCCACCGGTGCGCCACGCGCGGCGCCCAGAATGAGGAGCAAGGCAATGTCTGCGGTCGCGTCGGTCAGAACGTCGGGCGTGTTGGTTACGGCAATGCCGCGCCGCTTTGCCGCCTCGAGGTCGATATGGTCGGTGCCGACGGAAAAGCTCGCGATGATTCGTATGGATTGGGGCAGGCGCTCGATGGTCTCGGCGTCGAGCTTGTCGGTTACTGTTACCAGAAGCGCGTCTTTGCCTTCGGCGCGGGCCATAAGCCCGGCATTGTCCCGAAGCGTGTCGTCTGTATTGTATTCAACATGATAGTCGCGCGCGGCTCGAGCTTCGACCTCGGGTGGAAGCTTGCGGGTGATGAGCAACTTTGGAGCCATGTTGAATCACTTTTAAGGGAGCCGCCAAACGGCGCGAGCCTCTGGTTTACTTGATGGTGTAGAGTTCGGGAAGGCCGCTGGCGGTGCGGCAGCAAGAGGTTGAAATATGGTGCGAGGCAGGTGGGCGATTGCGGGCGGCATCGCAACAGTCGTTCTGGCGTTGGCGGCGGTTGCCGCAGTCAGTGTGGCTCTTGTCCGTTTCGTCGGATCCGACAGCCAGTCGATGCTGCCCCAGGCGCATCGCGCGATCTACGATCTTACCCTCGATCACGGAAAATCGGCGGGCGAAGTCCTCGGTCTTGAAGGGCGCATGGTCGTTGAATGGCGCGGCGGTCCGGCTTGCGACGGCTATACGTCGGATCAGCGCGTGGTGACGAACTCTCTCGATTCCGGCGGTCACGTGTCGGTCAGCGATGTCAGGCTCAGCTCCTGGGAAGCGCTCGACGGGGATGAATTCCGTTTCGACCGTACCGAATATCTCGACGGTAAACTCTCGACGCGCGAAAGCGGCATCGCAAGGCGCAAAGACGGTAAAGTGACGCTTGAGGAGCCGGACAAGGAGACGCAGATATTGTCGAGCGATGTCATGTTCCCGACGGCGTTCAACACGGCGCTGACGGCGGCGGTGGGCAAGGGCAAATCGGCATTCAGTCATCTTCTCTTCGACGGCACGCAAGCGACGGCGACGAATGTCACGGCTTTTATCGGCAAGGCGGGCGATGCGACAAGCGATGCACGGTCCGTCCGCATCAAGAACCGGGGCGAGGGCATGCCGCTCAAAGGCACGAAGGCATGGCCGATACGCATGAGTTATTTCGATCAGGGCGACGATGTGCAGGACGGCACGCCGAGCTTCGAAATGGGCTTTCACATGTTCCCGAACGGCGTGATGAGCCAGCTCAGCCTCGATTACGAGGATGTGGTGCTGAACGGCAATCTCGCCCAGATCGAATATTTCAAACCGGGTGGATGCTAGGAAGCGCGAGAGACAGAGCGTCCGTTACGTCTTGATCCCACGCCCTTTGATGATCGCCTCCGCGCCGAAACGGGCGCGCACGCGGTCCATGGCGCGCTCGGCGTCGGCGCGGCGGGTCGCTTTCGGATCCAGCATGTCCGGCGGGTCCGCGAGATCGCCGTCGGCGAGTTGCGTCAACCCGATTCCGAGAAGGCGAAAGGACGTGCCGTCCGTTTCCCTGGCGAGCATGGGCGCACCGGCGCGATAGATCACTTCGGCAAGTTGCGTCCTGTCCGGCAAGGTCAGACTTCGCGTGCGGGTTTTGAAATCCGCCGTCTTCAGTTTCAGCACAACGGTAAATCCCGATGCGCCTGCCGCCTTGGCGCGCGTCGCCACGCGCTCGCAGAGCGGCCAGAGCTTGCGGTCGAGTTCGGCGGCGTCTGAAATATCTTCAAAGAATGTCGTTTCGGCGGAAATGCTCTTGGCGACGCCGGAGCTTGATACGTCGCGGTCGTCCAGTCCGCGCGACAGACGCCAGAGGCGGCGGCCCATCGAACCGTAGCGCGCCATCAGGTCGTTTTCTTCCATGCGCTGCAATTGCGCGATGCGGGTGAGACCGTCGCGGGCGAGCTTCGTTTCGAAGGCCTTGCCGACGCCCCAGATCAGCGAGACCGGTTTCCCGGCAAGAAAGCTCAACGCCTCAGCGCGTCCGATGGCGGAGAAGCCGCGGGGCTTGTCCATATCGGAAGCGATCTTCGCCAGAAACTTGCAATAGCTTACGCCGACGGAAACCGTGATGCCGATTTCCCTTTCGATGCGTGTCTGAAGGCGCGCCATGCTGATGGCGGGGCTTGCATGATGCAGGCGCTCGGTGCCGGTGAGGTCGAGAAAGGCTTCGTCAATCGACAGCGGCTCCACAAGTGGCGTGAGATCGCGCATCATCTGGCGGACCTGTTTTCCGACCGTGACATATTTGGCCATATCGGGTTTCAGAACGACGGCTTCGGGGCAGACTTGCAGGGCCTTGAACATCGGCATGGCGGAGCGCACGCCGCGAATGCGGGCGATGTAGCAACAGGTTGAGACGACGCCGCGTTTGCCGCCGCCGATGATGAGCGGCTTGTCTTCAAGCTCGGGGTTGTCGCGCTTTTCCACCGCCGCGTAGAAAGCATCGCAATCGAGATGAGCGATGTTGAGATTGTCCAATTCCGCATGTCGTGCGAGGCGCGGGCGGTTGCAGGCGGGACAGCGTTTCGCGGTGGCTTCGACTTTTGTGAAGCAGTCGCGGCAGAAGCCGGTCGCGCCCACGGTTTCGGTCATGGCGCTTTGTCCGGCCAAAGCCAGGCCGCGCCGCGCACGCCGCTCGCATCGCCATGCTTGTTGCGCACGAGCTTCGTGTCCACACGGTCGGAGAAAACATAAGAGCCCCAGCGCGCGGGGGCCTCGTCATAGATCGAGGCGATATTCGACATGCCGCCGCCCAGCACGATCACATGTGGATCGATGAGGTTGATGACGTGGGCCAGCGCGCGGGCAAGCCGGTCGGAATAGCGGCGCAAGGCAACGCGGGCAGGGCGTGAGCCTGCTTCCGCCGCTGCCACGATTTCAGGCGTCGTGAGTTTCTCTTTTTCGTTGAGTTCATATTCCGCTTCAAAGGCGGGCCCGGAATTCCAGCTTTCGATGCAGCCTTCCTTGCCGCAATAGCAGCGCGGTCCGGGCAATTCATCGGGCAGCGCCCAGGGCAAGGGGTTGTGACCCCATTCACCGGCAACCGCGTTCGGGCCGCTTAGCAAGCGCCCGTGGACGACGAAGCCGCCGCCGACGCCTGTGCCGAGAATAACGCCGAAGACGGTCGGCGCTCCTGCACCCGCGCCGTCGGTCGCTTCCGAGAGCGCAAAGCAATCGGCGTCATTGGCGAGCCGCACTTTGCGTCCCAACGCCGCTTCGATGTCGGCATCGAAGGGCCTCTCGTTGAGCCAGGTGCTATTGGCATTCTTGATGAGGCCGGTGGCGGGAGAGATCGCGCCCGGCATGCCGATGCCGACGGTGCCTTTTTCTCCGGCTTCCGTTTCGAGCGAGGCGACCAACGCGCCGATGGCGTCGATGGTTTCGCGGTAGCCGCTTCTGGGCGTCGCGATGCGCTTGCGGACAAGCTCGCGCCCGTCGGCGGCGAGCGCGACGCCTTCGATCTTGGTGCCTCCGAGGTCAATGCCGATGCGCATGGTGCCGTCTCGTTCAGAAATTCACTTTTGTCACCCCGGCCTCGTGCCGGGGTCCAGGGGCCGCTTGCCCGGCATTTGTCGCTCCTGGATCCCGGGACGAGCCCGGGATGACAGCAAGTTTTTGACGAGAGGTTTTAGAAGCCATGTTCCGTCATGCGATCTTCGATGAAAATTCGGGCCAACTGCCAGTCGGTCGTATGGAAATGGCTGTCCGGCGCTTGCCCCATCAGCTTTGCGAGCCGCTGGTCGGCGATGAAGTGCAGGAGGTGGCAGGCGTCATGCGCCTTGGCCACCGAAGCGATGTTGTGCGGGATGTCGTCGAGGAAGAAGACCGGCGCATCGACCATGTCGGCGAGTTTGCGCACCGCGCCGCCCTTCAGGCCCTTATTGGCGATGACGGGATAGTCCATGCCCTGCGCGGCGAGGTTTTTGGCGCGGGTTTCCTTTTCGGAGAAAGGCACATTGGTCAGCACCACGACTTGCGCGCGCGCCGAAAGCGCCTTCAACGCGTCCGCCGCACCGGGCACAGCGATAAGCGCGTTGGTGGAGGTGGCAAAGAAGCTCTTCATCAGCTCCGGCATCTCAGAGGGATCTATCGCTTCGTTTGTGTCGCGGCGCTTGATGTTGCCGGTCAGCGCATAGGATTTCAGGTCGAGCCACAGGCCTTGTGTCTCGAGATAGAGTTCGAGCCCGACGAGAAACTGCATCAACACTTCGTCGCAATCGGTGACGATCAGCGGGCGGCCACGGACGAGCGTCAGCGCCTCGATCTGGGGCAGCACGTCGTCGTGCAGTGCCAGCGGGTCCATATTGAGCATAGAGGGGGGAGGCGTGGTCGCATTCATGTCCAGTGTACTTCCTCTCCGCCCGGCAGGAGCCGGCGGGCGATGCCGGGCATTTCCGGCTTCAAGTCAGCGGCCTCGCAGAATTCCAGCAGGCGCTTGTCGTCCATCAGGATGAAATCGAGGATGCCGCCCAGAATTTCAGGTTCTCCGGCTCTTGTCCGCAACTCGTCCGGCGACAGGCCGGTCAGGTCGACAAAGGCGAAAAGCAGGTCTTCCTCGGCCGCGATATGGCCAAGGGCTTGTATTGCGATCAGTTCGGCCTGATCTGCTTTCATCAGGAACTCCGCCGTTTCAACAAGCTCCCATTAAGCATAGGCGGCTTTTGAAACAAAATGGGTCGCCCAGTGGGACAGGTTAAAGACTTAGTTAAGGATATTGGAGTGATATGGCGTAGTGAGGCCGGGAATCAGCTCCGAGTCCCGAGACTATCAGTATTGAAGCGCCGGACGGGCTCGGCAACAGGTGGAGTTCTGGAGCATGGATGCCATGACCAAAAAGGTGCTGATCGTCGAGGATAATGAGCTGAACATGAAGCTCTTCCACGACCTTCTCGATGCCCACGGTTACGAGACGCTCCAGACGCGCGACGGTATCGAAGCGTTGGAAATCGCCCGCAAAAACCGCCCCGACCTCATCCTGATGGACATCCAGCTCCCGGAAGTTTCCGGGCTTGAAGTCACCAAGTGGATCAAGGAAGACGACAGCCTGCGCTCCATCCCGGTCATCGCCGTCACTGCTTTTGCGATGAAGGGCGACGAGGAAAAGATTCGCGAAGGGGGCTGCGAGGCTTACATCTCCAAGCCAATTTCGGTCACACAGTTTCTGGAGACCGTTCAGCGTTTCCTGCGATAAGGGCCAGATCTCGTGACGGCGCGCGTACTCATTGTCGATGACGTTCCGGCTAATCTGAAGCTGTTGGACGCCAAATTGACCGCCGAATATTTCGGCGTGCTCAAGGCGGCGTCGGGCCCGGAAGCCATTGAAATTGCCACGGCCCAGTTGCCGGACATCATCCTGCTCGATGTGATGATGCCGGGCATGGACGGCTTTGAAGTGTGCCGCCGCCTGAAGGCCGCACCGACCACCGAACATATTCCGATTGTCATGGTCACGGCTCTCGATCAGCCGAAGGACCGCGTGCAGGGCCTCGAGGCCGGCGCCGACGATTTCCTGACCAAACCCGTCAACGATCTGGCGCTCTTTGCCCGCGTAAAGAGCCTTGTGCGCCTGAAGATGGTGACGGATGAGTTGCGGATGCGCGAGGCCACGGGCCAACGCATCGGCGCGCTTGTCGGCACCAGCACCGAACGCATGTTGATGACGGAGCCGGGCAGGGCGCTCATCATCGACGACCGCCCGACCTCGCTGAAGCGCATGAGCGAAGCCTTGTCGCTTGAGCATACGGTCACGGTTGCCGAGAGCGCCGAGGAGATGATGCAGCTCGCCGCCATAGGCGACTACGATCTTCTGATCGTCAGCCTGACCTTGCAGGAGTTCGACGGGCTTCGTCTTTGCTCGCAGCTCCGCTCGCTCGAATCGACGCGCCAGACTCCCTTGCTCGCCATCGTCGAGGAAGGCGATACGCCGCGCCTCGTGCGGGCGCTCGACATGGGCGCCAACGACTATCTCGTGCGCCCGGTCGACCGGAACGAGCTTGTCGCCCGTTGCCGCACCCAGCTTCGCCGCAAGCGTTATCAGGATTACCTGCGCGAGAAATTCCAGCAGGGTCTCGAGCTTGCGATCACCGACAGCCTCACCGGCCTTTACAACCGCCGCTACATGGAAAGCCATCTCGCGGCGATGGTCGAAGAGGGCACGACCGGCGGCAAGCCGGTCTCGCTTCTGATTTTCGACATCGACTATTTCAAGTCGGTCAATGACGGGCATGGGCATCCGGCGGGCGACGCCGTGCTCAAGGAATTCGCCCAGCGCATCGCGCAGAACGTGCGCGGCGTCGATCTCGCCTGCCGTCTCGGCGGCGAAGAGTTCGTCGTCGTGATGCCGGACACTGACCTCTCTTATGCCTTCATGGTGGCGGAGCGGTTGCGGCAGAAGGTGGCCGAAGTGCCGTTCCAGATCGATGCGGGCGTGACCCTCAGCGTCACGGTCAGCATTGGCATCGGTGTGACCGAGGGCCCCGGAGATACGGCAGCGAAATTGCTCGAACGGGCCGACAGCGCGCTCTATCGCGCCAAGCGGGATGGCCGTAATCGTGTGGTTGCCGAAGCGGCCTGACGCACTTCAAGTTTTTTCTTCGCTATTTTCTATAATAGACTGAATTTGCGGGGGAAAGTGTCTCTTGCGCAGGCTTTCGCGCGCGCTGCTTAATGTCTTTAATTAACCATAAATGTTCATGGTTAATCATCGTGCTAGCAGCCATTGCTCCGATGTGACTTTATTTGGCACACTCGACGTGATAAATTTCACTCAGACGAATGTTTCGCTGCCGTGCCTGCTTCCGTCGCTGGGGGGTGAAGGGGACAGGATTAGAGGCAGCGATTCGTGTCCTCGCGGGGTGCTCGGGTCCGCCGCATCTCCTGGGTCCGTGGGGCACGGCCGGTCGGAACGTGGTGGTGGAGTGGCCTCCTCTGATAAGCCAATGATCCGACCGGCCACTATTTTCTAAAGCAAAAAGGCCGGTCCTGATGGACCGGCCTTTGTCTTTGGAGCGCGATGAACGCAGCTCTTATTTGATCTTGGTTTCCTTGAACTCGACATGCTTGCGCGCGACGGGGTCATACTTCTTCGTCACGAACTTCTCGGTCATGGTGCGCGAGTTCTTCTTGGTCACGTAGTAGTAGCCCGTGCCCGCGGTGCTCTCGAGTTTGATCTTGATCGATGCTGGCTTCGCCATGGCGAAATCCTCAGGTTGGCGGGCTGCCCGGGGCGCTCGCGGAGATTCAGTTTCGCAATCGGTGATGTGCGATTTGGCGGCAGACTACTCGGGCGCGGGCGTAAGTCAAGTGTCGCCTAAGTAGCTGACATATAAACCGGATTTTGGCCTAAACAGTCTGCCCGCGAAGTTTGAGGAAGCGCCAGCTCGCCACAAAGGCGAAAAGCAGCGAAATGACGGCGAAGGCCAGCGGCAATCCGTGGGGCGGGAGAAGGCCCATCGCGCCACCACCGATCGCCGGACCGGCCAGCCCGCCGAGATTGTACATCATGATGAAAGCAGCGTTGGCGGCGGCCAGATCGCCGCCGTGGAAGCGCTGGCCGAGCAGCGTCAGCCCGACCGTGTAAAGGCCGGTCACCACGCCGCCGAAAACGAAAATCACCGGCATGACGAAGAGCGTCCCCTGGACCAGCGGCAGCGTCGAGATGGTGGCCGCGCCGATCAGTGCACAGCTGATGAGCACCAGCCGGCGGTCGATGCGATCCGCGATCAACCCCAGCGGGATCTGGCTCAGAATGTTGCCTGCCGCGAAGGCCGACAGCACCAGCGCGGCTGTCTGCTCGGTCAGGCCGACGCGGATGCCATAGACCGGCAGCAATGACATCGCGCCTTGCTCCAGCGCGCCGAAGGTGAAGGCCGCGAAAGTGGCTGTCGGCGCGACAAGTAGAAAGGCCATCACGCCCCGGCTCTGGCCATGCGCCGTCACCCTGCTGTTGGCGCGGCCCGCCAGCGAGATCGGCACGCTCGCCAGCGCGACGAGAAAGGCGATGACGCCGAAGGGCGCGTAACCTTCCGCGCCCACCAGTACGAGGAGAATGGGCCCGGTGGCAAAGCCGACCGCGAGCACCGTCGCGTAGATGCCCATGAGCCGCCCGCGCGTCTTGTCGTCGGCCAGTTGGTTGATTGTCGTCTCGCTGGCGATGAAGAGAACGCTGAGCACCGCGCCGTTGATGAAACGGATCGGAAACCAGAACCAGACATTCGGGATCAGGTAATAGGCCGTGAGGCAGGCGACCGAAATCCAGACGCAGGCGAGCAACAGCCCTTTGGTGTTGAAGCGCCGCAGCAGCCACGGAAAAATCGGCGTGATGAGCAAGCCGCCAATGGCGGGAAAGGCCGAGCTGACGCCGATGAGGAAGGGCGACACGCCCTGCCGCTCGAGCGAGAGAGCCAGCAACGGCAAGGTCGCGCCGAGCCCCATCGCCACCACCGTCAGGCAAGCGATGGCGCTGACGATGCCGCGCCGCCTTTCGGCGTCGGTGAGGGCGGGCATTGTGCCGTCGATCATATTGTCATCCCTGAAGATAAAGTCTCAGGCGCGGATGACGGGCCTGTCGTTGCGGTAGGAGAAGAGCGGAATGCGGGCCCGCGTCGCGCTTGCGGCATGGCCCGCCAGCACTTCGCGCAAAACGAATTCCGTTACGTCGATGACCGGCAACTTAAGGGCCTGGGAGAGCGGATACCAGTCCAGCTCTTCAAGCTCGCCGCTGCCGGCGAGCGTACCTTGCAGATCGTCGGCGGCTGCCGCAAAGAAGCGCGCGTGAAAGCGGATGGGGCTCGATGCGGGAGTGATCGCGCGGGCAAGGCAGCTCAGCGTGTCGAGGCGTGGCGCGAGACCCAGCCCGTGAAAATGCGACCAGGACGGGCCACTATTCGCGCCGACATCGCCGGGGCCAGCGAGGATCAACCCCGTCTCCTCGAAGGTCTCGCGTATCGCGGCCATGGCCAGCGCCTGCGTCTTGGCCCCGAAGCCCGCAGCGGGGGCGAGCGGCGTCGCGGGACGCGCCTTCAGATCGTCGGGATCGAGCTTGCCGCCGGGAAAGACGAAAGCGTCGGGGACGAATTTCATTTTCTTGTGCCGCTTGCCCATCAGCACGCGCGGTTCGTCGCCACGCGTGTCGACCAACACCAGGCTCGCCGCATCGCGCGGACGCACGCTCGCCCGCGCCAAAGTGATCGTTTCGGACATCACAGGCTCAGCATGTCGCGGATGGCCTGGTTCTGCCGGAAATGGATGAAGGGAACGGCACGCGCCTTCTGCGCGGCGCTAGTCAGGCGCAGGCGCTCATCGATCTCGGCGAGAATGGTGCGCGTGATGTTGGGCAGGTCGAGGTCCTGCGCATCCTTGGTGCTGATCCAGTGCAGGCCCTGCAACTCGCCCGAGCCTGCGACCTTGGAGGGATCGCCATGAATATGTTCGGCATCGGCGATGAAGAAGCGCGTATCGAAACGACGCGTGCGATAGGGCGGGGTAATCGCGCGGGCCACGAAGTCGAGCGCGCCGAGCGCCGGCGAAACGCCGATGGAGAAATAGGCGCCCCAGTCCTTGTGCTTGCTGCGCTGAGGCGTGTCGATGAGACGGCCAACGGCGAGGCCCGTTTCCTCGAAGGTCTCGCGGATCGCCGCCATGGCGAGCGCGCGGGCGCGATTCTCCGACGGTGTGCCGCGCATCCGCGCGAGAAGCAGTTTGGCGACATCGCTGCGCAGTTCTTCGACGGGGCGCACGCGGCTATCGGCCGGATCGACGCGACCGCCGGGAAAGACGAATTTATTCGGCATGAATTTGTGATCGGCGTGGCGCTGGCCCATCAGCACCTGCGGCGCAGGTCCATCGTTGCGAACGAGGATCAGCGTCGCAGCATCGCGCGGACGCACGGCGCGCCCGGCTGTTCCATCGCGATATTCCTGCTCACGCGTTTTCTTGGGGTCAAATGCCCCGGCTTCCGCTCCTGTCATGCGTTTCCATCCCGGTTCTTGAATGCCGTTATGGAGGCAGGATGCCTGCCGGGCGCGTGACTGTCCAGAAATAGAGGCCGGTTAGTCTTCTGTTTGGCCGCCGAAGCCATGCATGCGCGCGGCCCATTGCAGGCCGACGACGGCGCCTTTGATGCGCGGCAGAAGAAGCAGAGAGAGCCCCACCGTCAATGTCGGCCAGATGGCGATATGCACCCACATGGGCGGCAGGTATTCGAGCTCGACCGCCAGCATCAGCGGAACGACGACATGGCCGACGATCAGGATTGTGAAATAGGGCGGTGCGTCGTCGGCTTCGTGGTGGAACAGTTCCTCGCCGCAATGCGGGCAGGTGTCTGCGACCTTGAGGAAAGCGCGAAAGAGTTTACCTTCGCCGCAGTTCGGACAGCGCATCATGAAGCCGCGACGAATCGACTGCCACATGGAGCGCGCTTCAGGCTTCGCCGCCTGGAAAATTGCCGGTTCGTTGATGTCCAAAACGGTGCTCATGTCATCCAGCAAAAAGAGTAACCCTGCGCAGTCATATGGGTCTCATTTCGCGTGCGAAAGAATGTGGCAGGTTGCCGCGCGACGGACTGGCCGATCCGCTTTTCACAAGCGCATCAGCTTTTGCGTGAGCGGCCCGGCTTCGCCTTGCCCTTTTTGGGCGGTTTGGCGCGGCCCGGCTTTGGTCTTGTCGCTGAGCGGCGAGGGCCTTCGCGACCGGCGCCGGATTTGCCAAAGCCCTGACGGCCGGCGGGTTTCCCCTCCCTGCCGCCTTCGATCATCTCGAAGCGCAGTCCGCCCGTTACCGGCACGGCTTCTTCAAGCCTGACCGTGACTTGCTCACCCAGGCGGTAAGTCAGGCCAGAGCGTTCGCCGACAAGGGCATGACGCGCCTCGTCGTGGTGGAAATACTCCGTGCCGAGATTGCCGATGGGCACAAGGCCATCCGCGCCGGTTTCTTCCAGCTTCACGAAAAGGCCGAAGCGCGTCACGCCGGAGATACGTCCCCGGAATTCCGCGCCGATGCGGGCTTCGAGGAAGGCGGCGATGAAACGGTCATTCGAGTCGCGTTCAGCTAGCATCGAGCGACGTTCGGTCGTCGAAATATGTTCGGCGATTTCGGTCATCGACGAGGCTTCTTCGTCCGATTGGCCGTCTTTACCCTGGCCAAGCGCCGAGACGAGGGCGCGATGGACGATCAGATCGGCATAGCGGCGGATCGGCGAGGTGAAGTGTGCGTAGCGGCGCAGGTTCAACCCGAAGTGGCCGATATTGTCGGGCGAGTAGACGGCCTGCGCTTGCGAGCGCAGCACGATGGTCGAGACCATCTGGTCGAACTCCGTGCCATCGACATCGTGCAGGATTTTGTTGAAGGCGGCGGGCTTGGTGACCTGACCCTTCGGGAAGCTCATCTCAAGCGTATGCAAGAACTCATTAAGCGCGACGAGCTTTTCCGGCGATGGCGTGTCGTGAATGCGGTAGATCAGCTTGCGCTGTTTCTGTTCCAGCGTTTCGGCGGCGCAGACATTGGCCTGAATCATGAACTCTTCGATGAGTTTCATGGATTCGTATTTGTCGGCGATACGCACCGCGCCGATGCGGCCTGTCGGATCGATGTCGGCTTTATATTCGGGCAGGTCGAGATCGAGCGGCCCGCGTTTCTCGCGTGCGATGCAGAGGACCTTGTAGGCGTCCCAGAGCGGTTGCAAGACAGGAGCGAGCAGGGGGCCGGTCTTGTCATCCGGTGCGCCGTCGATGGCTTCCTGCATCTGGCGATAGGTGAGGCGTGCGGCGGAGCGCATCAGCCCGCGCAGGAATTCGTGGGACCGCTTGTTGCCGTTGCGGTCGTAGATCATGCGCACGGCGAGGCAGGCGCGTTCTTCCTTTTCACGCAACGAGCAGAGATCGTTGGAGATGCGTTCGGGCAGCATCGGCACGACGCGATCGGGGAAGTAGGTCGAGTTGCCGCGCTTGCGCGCTTCGCGGTCCATGGGCGAGCCGGGCAGCACGTAGGCGGCGACATCGGCGATGGCGACGATGACGATCTGGCCGCCTTCATTGGCGGGATCGGTGTCGGGTGCGGCCCATACGGCGTCGTCATGGTCGCGGGCGTCAACAGGATCGATGGTGACGAGCGGAATGTCGCGGAGGTCGGTGCGGCCCTCGATGCCTTTGGCCATGGCGGCTTCGGCTTCCTTGACGACGCTGTCGGGAAATTGATCGGGAATGCCATGCGTGTGGATCGCAATGAGGCTGATCGATTTCGGATCGCTGCTTTTGCCGAAGACTTCCTTCACCCGGACCCGGGCAAGACCATAGCGTTTGCCGGGCACGGTTTCGGCCAGCACGAGGTCGCCGTCTTTCGCGCCGCCCGTATCGTCGCGGCCGATTTCAAATTCCGAGCGCACGCGCTTGTCGACGGGAACGAGACGTCCGCCTTCCGAGCCCGCGCGGAAAAGACCGAGAACCTGTTCGGCGCCTTTGCCGAGGCGGCGGATGACGCGGGCTTCGTAATTGTAGGTTTCGCCTTCCGCGTCCGTTTTCGTCATCCGCGCCAATACGCGGTCGCCGACGCCTGCCGGTGGCTCGGCGTCGCGTTCGGCGCTGCGGCCTTTTTTCGGCTCGGGCGTGATGACGATGGTGGGCGGCGGCAGCGTGCTCTTCCATTCGAGCGGGCGCGCGACGAGTTCGCCATCGGTGTCGCGGTGCGTGATCTCGAGCATCGAGACGGGAGCCAGATCGCCGGCGCGATTGACTTTGCGGCCTTCGCGTTTCTCGAGCAGGCCTTCTTCCGCCATTGCTTTAAGCATCTGCTTCAGCGGAATGCGGTCGGCGCCCTTGATGTTGAAGGCGCGAGCGATTTCGCGTTTGCCGATAGGCGTCGCGCTCGACGAGACGAACTCAAGCACCTGTTCGCGCGAGGGCAAACCTTGCACACGGTCGCGCTTTTTCGGCGCGTCGGTTTTCTTTGGGGTTTTGCGCTCTGTCACCGGTCAGTCCGCTGCGGCGGAAGTGCGCGGCTTTGCCTTGGCTTTGGCCGCAGGCTTCTTCGCAGGCGCTTTCTTGGCGGGAGCCTTCTTTGCCGCCGGCTTTTTCGCGGTGGATTTCTTCGGCTCGTCGCCTTCGGCGCTCACGGCTTTCTTCGGTGCCGCTGCCTTCTTCGGCGCGGCCTTCTTCGCAGGCTTGCGCTTCTTGCCGCCGCCCTGTGCTTCGCGCGCCGCGATCAACGCAATCGCTTCTTCGAGCGTGACTTTCTCGACATCAGCATCCTTGGGCAGGGTTGCATTGGTCGTGTCGTGCTTCACGTAAGGACCGTATTTGCCGTCCATGATCTGGATCGGCTTGCCGCCTTCGGGATGGTTCCCGAGTTCGCGCAAGGCTTTCGGTCCGCGCGGTTTGCCGCCGCGCGCTTTCTTTTCGGCAATCTCCGTCACGGCGCGATTGATGCCGATGGTGAAGACTTCTTCGGCGCTTTCGAGATTGGCATAGGTGCCGTCATGCAGCACGAAGGGACCGAAGCGGCCAAGGCCTGCCGTAATCATCAGGCCGGTTTCGGGGTGCAGACCAACCTCGCGCGGCAAGGCGAGAAGCATTAGCGCTTTTTCGAGATCGATATTCGCAGCGGAAACGCCGAGCGCCTTCGGAATGCCCGAACGTTTCGGCTTGTCGCCTTTTTCTTCCGGTTCACCGAGCTGGATATAGGGACCGAAGCGTCCCGTCTTCACCAGCACGGGCTTGCCGCTGTCGGGATCGACGCCGAGCACGCGGTCACCGGACGCGGCTTCGCCATCGGCACCGACCGTGAGCTGGCGCGTGAAACGGCATTCAGGATAGTTCGAGCAGCCGACGAAAGCGCCGAACTTGCCGACCTTCAATGACAATCTTCCGTCTTCGCAGGACGGGCATTTGCGCGGGTCGCCGCCATCGCCCTTGTCGGGGAAGACGTGGGGCCCGAGCACATCGTTCAGCCGGTCGAGAACTTCGGTGATGCGAAGTTCCATCGCCTCGCTGACCGCGCCGGTGAAATCGGTCCAGAACTCGCGCAGCACTTGCTTCCAGTCGAGTTCGCCCGCCGAAACCTTGTCGAGCTTTTCTTCGAGCTCGGCGGTGAAATCATATTCGACATAGCGCGCGAAGAAATTTTCGAGGAACGCCGTGACGAGGCGACCCTTGTCGTCGGGAATGAAACGGCCCTTGTCCATATGGACGTAAGTGCGGTCGCGCAAAGTCTGCAAGGTCGAAGCATAGGTCGAGGGGCGGCCGATGCTGAGTTCTTCCATGCGTTTGACGAGCGTCGCTTCGGTGAAGCGCGGCGGCGGCTCGGTGAAATGCTGATCGGCACGCACATCTTGCAGCCCGACCTTGTCGCCCGCCGCAACCTTCGGCAGGCGTCCGCCTTCCTCGCCCTCGGCGTCGTCGTCGCGACCTTCCTGATAGAGACGCAGGAAACCGTCAAAGACGATGACGGAGCCGGTGGCGCGCAGGCCGATCTGCGGTTCATCGGCCTCGATCTCGATGGTGGTGCGCTCGAGCTGCACGCTTTCCATCTGGCTGGCGATGGTCCGGTTCCAGACGAGTTCGTAGAGACGGCGCTGATCGTCGTCGAGCATCTTGACGACGTGTTTCGGGAGGCGTGCAAGATCGGTAGGCCGAATGGCTTCATGCGCTTCCTGCGCATTCTTCGCCTTCGTCTTGTAGATGCGCGGCGCGGAGGGAAGATAGGCTTCGCCGAATTCATTGTTGATGACGGTGCGCGCCTGAGCGATGGCTTCGTCGGCGATCTGCACGCCGTCGGTTCGCATATAGGTGATGAGACCCGTCGTCTCGCCGTCGATCTCGACGCCTTCATAAAGGCGCTGCGCGATCTGCATCGTGCGGCTCGCAGAGAAACCGAGCTTGCGCGAGGCTTCTTGCTGCAAGGTCGAGGTCGTGAACGGGGGATAAGGATTGCGCTTTGTCGGCTTGCTCTCGACCGACTTGACCCGGAAGTGCGACGACTTGATCCGCGCGACGATATTGTCGGCGGTCTTGTTATCGGGGATATCGAATTTATCGAGTTTCTTGCCGTCGAGACTGACGATGCGCGCGACGAAAGGGGCACCCGCGGCGGTCTTCAGATCGGTTTCGATGGTCCAGTATTCCTGAGCGCGGAACGCTTCGATTTCAAGTTCACGGTCGCAGATGAGGCGCAGGGCCACGGATTGCACGCGGCCAGCCGAGCGCGCGCCGGGCAGCTTGCGCCAGAGAACGGGCGAGAGCGTGAAGCCGACCAGATAATCGAGTGCGCGTCGTGCGAGGTAAGCGTCGATCAGTTCCTTGTCGAGGCCGCGCGGATGCGCCATGGCCTGCAGAACCGAATTCTTGGTGATCGCGTTAAAGACGACGCGCTCGACCTCGATGCCTTTCAGCGCCTTCTTGCGATTGAGGACCTCCAGGACGTGCCAGGAAATCGCTTCGCCCTCGCGGTCGGGGTCGGTTGCGAGAATGAGTTTGCCCGCGCCCTTAAGCGCATCTGCTATGTCGTTCAGCCGCTTCTGTGATTTGGGATCGACGTCCCAGGCCATGGCGAAGTCTTCGTCCGGCAGGACAGAGCCATCCTTGGAGGGCAGGTCGCGGACATGGCCGTAGGAAGCCAGGACCTTGAAGCCTTTGCCCAGGTATTTGTTGATGGTTTTCGCCTTTGACGGCGACTCAACAATGACGACGTCCATCGAGCGCTCAAACTCTCTCTATTAATGTAGCTGGCGAGGGCTCATTCGCCGGCCCTGAAAGGCCACCGAGCGGTCCAGATAGTCTGGTCGCTATGAATAAAGAAGGGACAATTCACACCGCCGCCGGCTCTCTTGGCCGTGGCAGAACATGGGGAAAAGCCGACTCTCTGTCAAATGTCGCAGAAATCCGCCGATTTTTTCGCTCTCACCGAAATGGCGCGGATTGGACTGTTTGAGAACTCCCGATTGAATTATCTATTTCAATAGACCTTAAGACGTGTATAGTTCTTAAGGATATATCCCGAGGGATATATGAGGAAGATACCCAAGCGAAATCCAAACTGCAGGGGAGTGGCATGTTACGGAACTCAATGGGACCAGTCGCGGACCTTTCCGTCATGGTAAATGGCGGATCGCTGGCGCGAAACAGCAACGAAGAAATCCCGCAGGAAACAGCGGAAGACGCAGCGAGTTACCTCTTTGATCTGCTGGTGGCCGCCCGTCGTCTGGCCGTTACGCGTCGCCATAAATTCCTGGCCTATCTGATCGGCATGGCGGCGGAAGAGGCGCGGCTATTGACGCAAGGACGTTCGGCGGTTCGATCCGGTCCTTCAAAAGCGGCGGGCTAACCGAGGTCTTCGAGAAGGCTGACGCGGTCGCCTGTGTCGCGATGCAGGCGACCCGCGAGGTCCAGTTCCAGAAGAACGACACGAACCAGCTGAACCGACAATCCGGTTTGCCGGACGATCTCATCGACCACGGTCGGCGTCGGGCCGAGCGCGGAGACGACGCGTTTTCGCGTGCTCGCGTCGGGCTCAGGCGGCTTTCCCGCAGCCGGGCTGAAGCCGAAGGGTTCGGGTTCCGTGAACTGACGGCCAAGCGGCGCATCAAGCGCCGCGACGATGTCGTCGGCATTTTCCACCAGTGCCGCGCCTTGCTTGATGAGGCTGTTCGAGCCGGCGGCGCGGGGGTCGAGCGGCGATCCGGGCACGGCGAAAACATCGCGGCCTTGTTCCAACGCGAAGCGCGCGGTGATGAGCGAGCCGGACCGCATGGCCGCTTCCACCACCACGACGGCGAGAGAGAGGCCGGAGATCAGCCGGTTGCGGCGCGGGAAAAGTTTGCCGCGTGGTTGCGTACCAAGCGGCATCTCGGCGACCAGAACGCCACGCTGCGCCATCTGTTTTTGCAGATCGCGGTTTTCTTCTGGATAAGCAACGTCGAGGCCGCCGCCGACAACGCCGATGGTTCCGCTGTCGAGCGACGCGCGATGGGCCGCCGCGTCGATGCCACGCGCCAGACCCGATACGACAACGAAGCCGTGCTTGCCAAGATCGCGGGCGAGGCTTGCTGCGACTTTCGCACCGGCTGCCGAAGCGTTGCGCGATCCCACGATCGCGATCGCCTTGCGTTCCAGAAGGTGTGTTGCGCCCATCACGGAAATGACGGGCGGCGGCGGGTCGATAGCGGCGAGGCGGCTCGGAAATGTCTGTTCGCCCACCACGATCAGCTTGCCGCCAAAGGCCTCAACTGCCGCGATCTCGCGCTCGGCTTCAGCGCGTGAAGGTATGCGGGGCGCATTTTTTCGTCCGCCCCGCATCGCCAAGGCGGGCAAGGCTTCCAGCGCGTCGATAGCGCTCGGCATGTGCTGGAGCAATTCGCGGAAAGTTACCGGGCCGATAGTGTCGCTGCGCGCTAGTCTTAGTCTTGCAATGCGTTCGGCCTCCGAGAGACCGTTACTCACGTTTTCGAGCCGATGCGGGATTCGGTGCCGGCCATGAGACGACCGATATTGTCGCGATGCGCGAGATAGATCAGCGCCACGAGGATAACGCTCAACGGCAAAAGATCGAAGCGTCCGAACAGCGCGAGATAGATCGGCGTCAGGATCGCGGCGGTCAGCGCGGCCAGCGAGGAGTAGCGGAAGAGGACGGCGGTGCCGAGCCAGGTGGCGCAGAAGAGCAGACCCACCGGCCAGAAGAGGGCGAGATTGACGCCGATGAAGGTCGAGATGCCCTTGCCACCCTTGAAGCGAAGCCACACCGGATAGAGGTGACCGAGGAAAGATGCGGTAGCGGCGATCATCGCCATCGGCAATGCGACACCCGCATCAGGGGCGATGCGTTGCGCGACAAGCACCGCGATGGCACCCTTGCCGGCGTCGCAAAGAAACGTGGCGCCGGCGACCCAGCGGTTGCCGGTGCGCAGCGCATTCGTTGCGCCAATATTGCCCGAGCCGATATCGCGGATATCGCCGAGGCCCGCCATGCGGGTGAAGATGAGGCCGAAGGGGATCGAGCCCAGAAGATAGCCAAGCGCGGCGGCGCCCAATAGCCAGGGCAGTGCAGCGCCCCAATCGATCTCTCCCCACATCGTCAGTGTCCCCCCTCGCCATGAACATAGACTGTGCGTCCACCGACGATCGTGCGCAAGGCGTGACCTTGCATGCGGCGATCCTCGAAGGGCGTATTTTTGGAAATTGAATGCAGCTTCATGCTCTCGACGATCCAGGGCACGCCCGCGTCGAAGAGCACCAGATCGGCGGGAAGGCCAGTTGCGAGCCGGCCCGTTTGCAACCCAAGAAGGTCGGCGGGCACATGCGTCATGGCGCTGAGAAGGCGCGCCAGCGGCATGTCGCCGTTGTGAACCAGCGACAGGCTTGCGGGCAGCAAGGTTTCGAGGCCGATGGCGCCGAAGGCGGCTTGCGCGAAGGGGCGGCGTTTCACTTCCGGGTCTTGCGGATCGTGGCTCGAGACGATGACGTCAATATTGCCGTCGGCAAGGCCCGCGACCAATGCGCGGCGATCGGCTTCCGAGCGCAGCGGCGGCGAGAGTTTGAAAAAGGTGCGATAGCTCTGCACATCGTTTTCGTTGAGCACCAGATGCGCGGCCGAGACGCCGCATGTCACCTTGAGCCCGTGGCGGCGCGCCCGCGCGATGACATCGACGGATGCGGCGCAGGAAATTTGTCCGACATGATAGCGCCCGCCGGTCAGCTCAAGCAGGCGCAGGTCGCGCTCGATCATGATGGTTTCGGCAGCTGAGGAAATACCCGCAAGGCCAAGACGGCCCGCAAGTTCGCTCTCGTTCATCACGCCGTGGCTGAGTTCCGGCACTTCTGCATGTTGCACGATCAGTGCATCGAAATGTGCGGCATATGAAAGTGCCCGGCGCATCACCTGCGCATCGCTGACTGCCCGGTCGCCATCGGTGAAGGCGACGGCGCCCGCTTCTTTCAGCAGGCCGATCTCTGTCATCTGCTTGCCGTTGAGACCCTTGGTCAGGGCCGCCATCGGATGGATGTTGACGATGCCCGTATCGCGGGCGCGGCGCTCGATGAAGTCGACCAGCGCCACGTCATCGATCACCGGGTCGGTGTTCGGCATGACGATCAACGTGGTCACGCCGCCTGCCGCCGCTGCGAGGCTTGCCGTGCGCAATGTTTCGCGATGCTCGGCGCCGGGCTCGCCGGTGAAGACGCGCATGTCGATGAGGCCGGGGGCCAGCACATGGCCCCGGCAATCGACGATCTCTACGCCATCGGGAATGCTGTCGTTGAAGAGGGTGGGGCCAAGATCGGCGATCTTGCCATCGGCGACCAGCAGATTGCCGGTCTCGTCCATGCCGGAGGCCGGGTCGAGCAGCCGCGCGTTGATGAAAGCGGTCTTGCTCATGGCTGGCGCTCGTTCGGCAGATTGCGCGACAGCGCATCGAGAACCGCCATGCGCACCGCGACGCCCATTTCGACCTGCTCGCGAATGACGCTGCGGTTGATGTCGTCGGCTACGGCGCTGTCGATTTCGACGCCGCGATTCATCGGGCCGGGATGCATGATGAGGGCGTCCGGCCTGGCGCTGGCGAGCTTGTCGTAGTCGAGGCCGTAATAGTGGAAATACTCACGCTGCGAAGGCACGTAGGAGCCCGACATGCGCTCCAGTTGCAGGCGCAGCATCATCACGATGTCACAGCCTTCGAGGCCTTTGCGCATATCGTGAAAGACCTCGACGCCGAAGCGGTCGATACCGGTCGGCATCAAAGTCGGCGGCGCGACGACGCGGACGCGCGCGCCCATGATGTTGAGCAGCAGGATATTCGAGCGGGCGACGCGGCTATGGAGAATGTCGCCGCAGATGGCGACCGTCAGGCCTTCGAGCGAGCCCTTGCGGCGGCGAATGGTTAGCGCATCGAGCAGCGCCTGCGTCGGATGTTCGTGGCTGCCGTCGCCCGCGTTGATGACGGAGCAGCTGACTTTTTGTGCGAGCAGTTCGACCGCGCCGCTGTCGCCGTGCCGGATGATGATGAGGTCCGGGTGCATGGCGTTCAGCGTCATCGCCGTGTCGATCAACGTTTCGCCTTTTTTGATCGACGATGAGGAGACCGACATGTTCATCACATCGGCGCCGAGGCGCTTGCCTGCCAGCTCGAAGGAGCTCTGAGTGCGGGTCGAGGCCTCGAAGAAGAGGTTGATTTGTGTGCGGCCGCGAAGAACGGAGCCCTTCTTGTCGACCTGGCGGTTCTGCTCGACATAGGTGTCGGCGAGATCGAGAAGAGATGTGATGTCGGTGGCGGAAAGCCCTTCGATTCCCAGCAGGTGCCGGTGCGGGAAGATGGGCTTTGGCTGTTTGTCAGCGTTGGTCATTAAAGCCGCATTGTATAGGTCCGATTCCGGGGGGCGGCAAGGCGGAATTGCCGTGTTAGCCTTTCGGCCAGACCTGAAAGGAGACCCCGGATGACGACGCCCCGCGCTTTTGCCACGCATGAAGTCTTCAATCAGCCGCCGCCGCTGGAGGATTACAACCTCTATACCTCCGATCACGCGCTCATGGAGACGGTGGAACGCGAAGGCGGTGCGCATGCCCGCGTCTCGCTGACGGGCTTCGGGGCGAAGATCGGTACGGCGGAGGTGATCGATCTCGGGCGGCAGGCGAATGCCTATCTGCCGGTGCTGAAGAGCTTCGACCGTTTCGGGCATCGCGTGGACAAGGTGGAGTTTCATCCCTCCTACCATCAGTTGATGGCGCTATCGGTCGAGCAAGGGCTGCATGGTTCGCCGTGGGACTATCTGAAGGATGGCGGCAAGCCGAAGCCTGGCGCGGTCGTGTCGCGCCTCGCCGGCACCTACATGATGACGCAGATCGAATCCGGCCACGGTTGTCCGATCACCATGACCAATGCGGCGGTGCCCGCGTTGCTGTTCCAGCCCGATCTCGCAAAGGAATGGATTCCGCGCATTTTGTCGCGCGACTACGATCAGCGTTTCGTGCCGGCAAGAGAGAAGGCTGGCGTGACGCTCGGCATGGGTATGACGGAGAAGCAGGGCGGCACGGATGTGCGCGCCAATACGACGATTGCCGAACCCGTCGATGGAGGAGGGCCGGGGCGCGAATACCGGATCACCGGCCATAAATGGTTTTTCTCCGCGCCGACGTGCGACGCCTTTCTGGTGCTGGCGCAGGCGCCGGGGGGCCTTTCCTGTTTCCTCATGCCGCGCTTCACGCCGGACGGCGTCGAGAACGCCATCGCCATTCAGCGGCTGAAGGACAAAGTCGGAAACAAGTCGAACGCCTCATCGGAAGTCGAGTTTCAGGGCGCGAGTGCCTGGCTGATCGGCGAGGAAGGGCGGGGCGTGCGCAACATCATCGAGATGGCGACCTATACGCGGCTCGATTGCGCGGTGGCTTCCGCCGGGCTGATGCGCGGCGCTGTCGCGCAGGCCGTGCATCATTGCTCCTATCGCACCGTTTTCCAGAAGAAGCTGATCGACCAGCCGCTGATGGCGAATGTGCTGGCCGACCTCGCGTTGGAAACGGAAGCGGCGACGGCGCTGGCGTTTCGCGTCGCTCGTTCATTCGACCGCGCGGGCGAAGACGAGGCGGAGGCCGCTTTCCGCCGCATCATGACGCCTGTGGCGAAATACTGGGTCTGCAAGCGCGCGCCGAATGTCGGCTATGAGGCGATGGAATGCCTTGGCGGCAACGGCTATGTCGAGGAAGGCGTCTCGGGGCGCATCTATCGCGAGATGCCGGTCAATGCGATTTGGGAAGGCTCGGGGAATGTCATGTGCCTTGACGTGTTGCGGGCGCTGACGCGCGAGCCGCAGGCGCTGGATGTGGTGCTGGCAGAGTTCGAGGCGGCTCGCGGCGCCAATGTCGCCTATGACGGCGCGCTCGATGCGCTGAAGGATGCTTTTACGGATTTGGGCTCGCTCGAAGCGCGCTCGCGCCAGATCGTCGAAGCGATGGCGAAGGTTGCCGCGGGGGCGATCCTCGTTCGTCACGCGCCCGCCGCCGTGTCGGATGCCTATTGCGCAACGCGTCTTGGGCGGGATTGGGGCGACATCTACGGGACGCTGCCCGCCGGTGCCGATCAACTGGCGATTATCGAGCGGGCGAGGCCGGTACGGTGAGTGAAAGGGGAGCCGCGTCTCGAATGACGAGGTCGGAGCTTCACCCGAATATCCAGAGCATCAACGGCATTGTCACCACGGCGAGAACCGTTGCGCCGGTGAGGATGCTTGCCATCAATTCGACGTGGCCGCCAAGTTGCCGGGCGAGCACATAGGAAGATGTCGCGCCGGGCACCGAAGCGCAGATGAGAATGACAAGGCGCGGCAGGCCAGTGACACCGAAGAACCAGCAGGCTCCCATCATAATCAGCGGCATGAGAATGAGCTTCAGCAGGCCCGCATAGAGCACGGCCCATTTTTCCTCGACAATATGGCCAATGCGCAGGCCGCTGCCGACAGCGAGCAGGCCCAGGGTCAGCGAGGCGTCGCCGATGATCTTGGCGGTGATCGCGAGCGACGGTGTCAGGCCGATGCCGGTGGCATTCAGGAAGATGCCGGCGGCGGCGGCGATCAGCAGCGGATTTTTGACCAGCAAGCGGGCAAGTGTCAGCGGATTGGCCGGCATATTGAGGGCGTAGCGCGTCAACGCGATGACACAGGTGGTGTTGGAGATCGGAACCATGACAGCCACGGCGACGGCAGCCATAGTGAGCCCCGGCTTGCCATAGAGCGAGGAAATTGCCGCAAGCGCGACGAAGGTATTCCAGCGGACCGAACCTTGAAAGACGCTGGTGAATTCCGGGCCGGGAATTTTATAGACGCCGCGTCCAGCGATGAGAACGACGACGATTAGCAATTGTCCGGTGGCGAGCGCCGCCGCCATCGGCCAAACGTCGAAGCTGCTGAGGTCGGCGGTTGCGAGCGTGTAGAGCAGCAGCGCCGGAAAGAGGATGAAATAATTGAGCTGATCGAGCGGCACCCAGACGGCCTCGCCCGGAAAATCGCGGCGCCGCAGCACGAAGCCAAGACCGATGACCAGGAAGACGGGGATGAGGGAACTTAAAATTTCGAGCAATCAGGACCTCACAAAAGCGTCGTCGTGCCGGGACCGACTTCCGGCGAGATGTCTTCGAGCGTGCGCCGCGCCGTTTCGGGAATGAAGAGAAGCAACGGAATGAGAGAAAGCGGTGTCACGGCGATCAATACGACGATGGCCAGCGCATGGGAACCCAGCATTCCGTAGAGCAGGCTTTCTGCGGCAAGGCCGGCGAGGCCCGCCGTCACGTTGATGACACTGCGCGCCGCCGAGGCGGTGGAGCGATAGGAGGTCGGGAAGAGTTCGGCTCCTAGCGCCGACAGGGTGACTTCGGCGGCAAAGAAGGCGAAGATCGAGAATATCCAAATAGGGGCGAGCCATACTCCGCCCGGCACCAGATAAAAGGCTGCAAGGCCCACCGTCGAGCCGAGAATGCCAACGGCAAGCACCGTGCGCCGTCCGACGATGTCGCTGATGCGCCCTGCGATGAAATAGCCGATCAGCGACACGGTGCCGCCGAGCACCATCAAGGTGCCGACTTCGCCCGGTGAATAGTGATGGGTTTCTTGAAGATATTTGGAAAGGAAGGCGAGTGCTGCCGCGAGGCTGAAGCTCATCGGCGCAGCCGTGCCGACCATCGCCCAGAAACGTCCGGGATAGGCGTGCAGCAATCCGCCGATGGGCGCGAGATGGGCGGCAAGGCCTCGCCGAACGCTCAGCCTATGCTGGCGCAGCGTCTCGAAGCGTTGCGTCTCCTTCAGGCTTTGCCGCGCCCAGAGAATGCCTGCAAGGCCGACAGCACTGATGAGATAGAAATCGCGCCAACCATGCGGCAGCGCATCGACCTGCGTATAGAGCAGCGCTGCCAGTCCATTGCCGCAGGCGCCGAGCGCCATCAGCCTGCCGAATGCCCAGCCGCGCCATTTCTCGTCGATCTCTTCGGCAATGATGACGAAGCACAGCATGTCCTCGGCATAGGCGAAACAGCGCGCCATGGTTTGCAGCGCGAAATATTCAGTGGAGTTGCGCACGAAGCCGCTCAGCACGGTCGTGATGGCGCAGCCGGTGATCGTGATGAGCAGAAGCCTGCGGCGGCCTATGACGTCGGCCATGAAGGCGAGGGGGAAGGCGGCGAGCACGCCAAGCCGGATCAGCCCCGTGTAGAGGCCGACCTTGTCTTCAGGGATGCCGAGCGATGCCTGGATCTGCGGCAGCGCCAGCGTGAAGATATAGAGATCGAAATTGTTGATGAGAAGCGAGCTGCCGACCAGCAACAGCAGAATGCGCTGCTCCCGCGGCAGCGTGGACTCGGTTCTGGTCAATCGGCTCCCCCGCGCCTATCCGCGCTAGAGACTCCGAAGCCGCTCCAGCGCACCTTGAAGGATATAGGCGGCGGCCATTTTGTCGACGACTTCGGCGCGGCGGGCGCGGCTGGCATCCGCTTCAAGAAGGGTGCGGGTGACGGCGGCGGTCGACATACGTTCGTCCCAGAAGGCGAGCGGCAGTGGCGACAGTCTTTCAAGATTGCGGGCGAAGGTTCGGGCGGATTGCGCGGCGGGGCCTTCGCTGCCGTCCATGTTGACGGGCAGGCCGACGACGAATCCTCCCACCTCATGCTTTGCGGCAAGCGCCAGCAGGAGGGTCGCGTCGGCGGTGAACTTGGTCCGGCGAATGGTTTCGAGGGGGCTGGCGACGGTGAGGGTTACGTCGGTGAGCGCCAATCCGATGGTTTTCGAGCCGAGATCGAGCCCCATCAGGCGTTCGCCGCGCTTCAGGGCTGCCCGAAGTTCGCTCAGGTTCTTCACATTGGCGCTCAAACCCGTTGTTTCCCTTGAAAAATTACGATCCGGCGGACCTTAAGAGGCCGGATGAGCCCACGCAACGCGTTATCCTCATATATAGAGTGGAGCCGTCGTTGCGGCGGAGCGTCCGGCTTTGTTATGTTCCGCCCGAATCCTTGAGAACGGGAGCCGCAAGGCCGGGGCACGATCCGCCGGGCGGGCTCTCTTTCCAAACCATACAAAGGCACCTCATGTCCGTCGATCAGAACACGGTCAGGAAAATCGCCCGGCTTGCGCGTATCGCGGTCCGGGATGAAGAGCTTCCGGCCCTTGCTGGCGAACTCAACACCATCCTCGACTGGGTGGAGCAACTGAGCGAGCTCGCCACCAGCGGCGTCGAGCCGATGACCAGCGCGGTCGAGGTGGCGATGAAGATGAGGGATGACGTGGTGACGTCCGGCGATCTCCAGAAGGAAGTGACGGCCAACGCGCCGCAGTCCGAAGACGGCTTCTATGTCGTGCCGAAAGTGATGGAATGATGAGCGATCTGACGAAGCTGACATTGGCCGGCGCCCGCGATGCGCTGAAGAAGAAAGAGATCACCTCGGTCGAGTTGACCGGGGCGTATCTGAAGGCAATGGAAAGCGCCAAGGCGCTCAATGCCTATGTGACGGTCACGGCCGACAAGGCGCTCGACATGGCACGCGCGTCTGACGCGAAGCTCGCCAAGGGCGAGGGCGGCACGCTCGAGGGCTTGCCGCTCGGCATCAAGGATCTCTTCGCGACGAAGGGTGTGCTGACGACCGCGTGCAGTCACATCCTCGATGGCTTCGTGCCGCCTTACGAGTCGAGCGTGACCTCGAACCTCTGGCGCGACGGCGCGGTGATGCTCGGCAAGCTCAACAATGATGAATTCGCCATGGGCTCCTCCAACGAGACGAGCTTCTATGGGCCGGTAGTCAATCCATGGCGGCGCACGGGCTCGGATGTGAAGATCGTTCCAGGCGGCTCGTCTGGCGGCTCGTCCTCGGCCGTGGCGGCGAAGCTCTGCCTCGCGGCGACGGCGACGGATACAGGCGGCTCCATCCGCCAGCCGGCGGCCTTCACCGGCACCGTTGGCATCAAGCCGACCTACGGCCGCTGCTCGCGCTGGGGCGTCGTGGCCTTCGCCTCGTCGCTCGATCAGGCGGGGCCCATCGCGCGCGACGTGCGCGACGCGGCGATCATGCTGCGCTCGATGGCCGGCTATGACGAGAAGGATTCCACCTGCGTCGATAAGCCGGTGCCGGATTACGAAGCCGCGCTTGGTCAGGGCGTGAAGGGTCTTCGTGTTGGCATCCCGAAAGAATATCGAGTCGATGGCATGCCAGCCGAAATCGACGCGCTGTGGACGCGCGGCATCGATTGGCTGAAGGCGGCAGGAGCCGAGATCGTCGATGTCAGCCTGCCTCACACGAAGTATGCGCTGCCGACCTACTACATCGTCGCGCCGGCTGAGTGCTCGTCCAACCTCGCGCGGTATGACGGCGTTCGCTACGGCTTGCGGGTCGAGGGCAAGGACATCACCGACATGTATGAGAAGACCCGTGCCGCTGGTTTCGGCGCGGAGGTTCGACGGCGCGTCCTGATCGGCACCTATGTTCTGTCGGCGGGCTATTACGACGCTTATTACCTCAAGGCCCAGCAGGTCCGCACCCTGATCGCGCGCGACTTCACCGAGGCCTACAAGAAGTGCGACGTGCTGCTGACGCCGACGGCGCCTTCGGCGGCTTTCGGCATCGGCGAGAAGAGCGCCGATCCGCTGTCCATGTATCTGAACGACGTCTTCACCGTGACGGTGAACCTTGCCGGCCTGCCGGGCATCTCCGTGCCTGCCGGTTTGTCGAGTGACGGGCTGCCGCTCGGGCTTCAGCTCATCGGCAAGACTTTCGACGAAGAGACGCTCCTGCGCGCGGCCTATGCGCTGGAAGAAGCGGCGCAGTTCAAGGCCGAACCGACCGCCTGGTGGAGGGCATGACCGTGACATACAGCATGCAACATCGCGATCCCCGCGACGAAGACCTCATCAAAGGCGCGACGGGCGATTGGGAAATCATTCTCGGCCTTGAGGTTCACGCGCAGATCACCTCGCAGGCGAAACTTTTCTCCGGCGCCTCCACGGCTTTCGGCGCTGAGCCCAACACGCAGGTCAGCCTTGTGGACGCTGCGTTGCCGGGCATGTTGCCGGTCATCAACCGTTATTGCGTCGAGCAGGCGGTGAAGACGGGGCTTGGGCTTCGCGCGCAGATCAATCTGCGTTCGGTGTTCGACCGGAAGAACTATTTCTACCCCGATCTGCCGCAGGGTTATCAGATATCGCAGTTCAAGAGTCCCATCGTGGGCGAGGGCACAGTCGTCATCGATCTTGCGGGCGGGCGCTCGGTTTCCGTCGGCATTGAGCGGCTTCACATGGAGCAGGACGCAGGCAAGAGCGTTCATGATCTCTCCCCCGCGTCGAGCCATGTCGATCTCAACCGTTCCGGCGTGGCGTTGATGGAAATCGTTTCAAAGCCGGACATGCGTTCGTCCGATGAAGCGCGGGCTTACGTCACGAAGCTCCGCACGATCCTGCGCTATCTCGGCACCTGCGATGGCAACATGGAGGAGGGTTCCCTCCGTGCGGACGTTAACGTTTCGGTGCGCCGTCCCGGCGGACCGCTCGGCACGCGTTGCGAGATCAAGAACGTCAATTCGATCCGCTTCATCGGTCAGGCGATCGAATATGAAGCCCGTCGCCAGATTGAAATCCTCGAAGACGGCGGCAAGATCGCTCAGGAAACGCGGCTCTTCGATCCGAAAGACGGCGAGACGCGTTCAATGCGCTCCAAGGAAGAGGCGCATGACTATCGCTACTTCCCCGATCCCGATCTTCTGCCGCTCGTACTCGCGCAGGCGGATGTCGACCGCATCGCAGCAAGCCTTCCCGAACTTCCAGACGATAAAAAAGCGCGGTTGATGTCCGACTATGGCCTCTCCGCCTACGACGCGACGGTCCTCATCGGCGAACGTGCGACCGCGGACTACTACGAAGCGGTGGTAAAGGGCGGCAAGGCAGGGCGCGACGCGAAGCTCGCGGCGAACTGGGTGACGGGCGATTTGTTCGGCGCGCTGAACCGCGAAGGACACTCCATCGAGGCGTCTCCGGTGTCTGCAAAGCAGCTCGGAGAGCTCGTCGATCTCATCTCCGACGGCACCATCTCTGGACGAATCGCAAAGCAGATTTTTGATTCGATGTACAAAACCGGACGCGACCCTGCCGAAATCGTCGAAAAAGACGGTTTGCGTCAGGTGACCGATACGGGGGCCATCGAGGCGGCAATCGACGCCGTCATCGCAGCGAACCCGGATAAAGTTGCGCAGGCAAAAGAGAAACCGACTCTCGCAGGTTGGTTCGTCGGACAAGTCATGAAATCCACGTCTGGCAAGGCTAATCCGCAAGTTGTGAATGAAATTCTCGCGCGCAAGTTGGGACTTTCGTCCGAGGACTGATAAAAAAATCCGACCCTCTGGTGAACGATTTGTAAACTACTTTCCGTTGAGAGTGGCCGGCACCTGCTTGCACAAATTTGCAACAGTGTGTTGCGGAGATGATTGGCGACGCTCATATTATTCACGTGTTCAAGGGGTACTTGGGCACAAACAGTGTGTGCGTTGCGAGTCAACGGATTGTCGCCGGACGAAAACGGCACATCAGGAGCTAGAGAAAACCATGGCTACGAAAGCTAAAGCTAAGCCGGCCAA
>DASYEM010000043.1:0-18252 GCA_036499025.1 Parvibaculum sp.
CCCGCAAGGTCAGCCGGGCGGGACACGAGATCGATCTGCAGCCCCGCGAATTCCGTCTGCTGGAATATTTGATGAAACATGCCGGTCAGGTGGTGACGCGGACTATGTTGCTCGAGAACGTGTGGGAGTATCATTTCGACCCTCAGACGAATGTGATCGACGTGCATATCTCGCGGCTCAGGGCGAAGATCGACAAGAACTTCAAACAACCGCTTTTGCATACGATCCGAGGGGCCGGGTATTCGTTACGTGCTGCCGATTAATCTCCTCAAGACGTCGACATTCAGGCTCGCGGTCCTTTACCTTGGACTGTTCGCGGCCTCCGCGATCATGTTGCTCGCTTATGTCTACTGGAACACGGCTGGTTTTCTCGTCCGTCAGACGGACGAAGCCGTGCAGGCGGAAATAACCGGCCTCGCCGAACAATATGCGCAAGGCGGTTTACCACTTCTCGTTCACACCGTCATCCAGCGGTCTCGCGATCCGGGTCAGAGCCTTTATCTGGTCCTTGACCCAGCCGGGCGTGTACTCGCTGGTAATCTCGATGTGCGCCCGGCCGTCAAACCCGGCGCCGACGGCTGGATGGATTTCATCTATAGCCGCCGTGGGCTCGAAGGCGTCGAGCTGAAGGCGGCGCGCGCCCGCGCGTTTCTGCTCGCGGAAGGCTTTTATCTGCTTGTCGGCCGCGACGTACAGGAGCGCCGTGAGATTGAAAGTTTGATCACCAGCGCCCTTGTCTGGGCGATTGTTCTGACCTTGGCACTCGGGCTTCTCGGCGGTCTCTTCATGAGCCGCAACATGTTGGCCCGCGTGGATGAAATCAATAAGTCGAGCCAGGATATCATGGAGGGCGACCTCTCGCGCCGCCTGCCGATAGCGGGAACGGGCGACGAACTCGACCAGCTCGGACGCAATCTGAACGCGATGCTCGATCAGATCGAGAAGCTGATGACGGGCATGCGGCAGGTGACTGACAACGTTGCGCATGACCTTCGAAGTCCACTCAACCGCCTACGCAATCGCCTTGAGGTGACGCTGCTCAATGAATCTTCGCCGGAGGAATATCGGCAGGTTCTTGAGCGCACGATTGCCGAAGCCGATAGTCTGCTGACGACCTTCAACGCGCTGCTGATGATTGCGCGAGCCGAGGCGGGCTCATTGCGTGAATCGATGACCGGCATCGATCCCGCCGCCGTCGTGCGCGATGTCGCCGAACTTTATGAGCCCGTCGCGGAAGAAAGCGGCCTCACCATCCACGTCAATGTGAAGGACGGCTTGCAAGTGCGCGGCAACCGTGAATTGCTCTCGCAGGTGCTGACGAACCTTATCGACAACGCCATCAAGCACGGCAAGCCCGAGATCGACGGAGCCGCACCGACCATCGAGATATCGGCGGTTCTCGATCAGGGTGGGCGTATTCAGTTGTCCGTCGCCGATCATGGGCCGGGCATTCCCGCGCATGAACATGCGCGCGTGCTGGAGCGTTTCGTCCGGCTTGAGGCGAGCCGCAACACGCCCGGCAGCGGACTGGGCCTCAGCCTCGCGTCGGCGGTTGCAAGACTCCACGGTGGGCGTGTCGATTTTGAAGACAATAATCCGGGCTTGAAAGTGACGCTGTCGATTCCGCCGGCGATGCGCTGAAAGCGGGTGTGTCGCACCGAAATCTGTTAGTCTCCCGCCAGATCGAGCGGGGAGGATAACGTGACGGGCGCGACTTTGCGCGAGCGAGCGGCGGGAACGCCGAAGCCATATGACGCTGGGCGTGCGCTTGTCGAAATGCAGGACATCGTCTCGGCTACCACGGAGATCGAGGACGGGTCGGTCAGGCAACGCGCCGTAGCGCTGCTTAAAGACGTGGATACGCGCCGGATCCTTGACGGCATCTTCGGCAACTCGCCTTTTCTGACCCGCATTATCCATCTTCATCCACATTGGCTACCGCGTCTGCTCGATGAGCCGCCGTCAGACACGCTGGCTGCATTGCTCGCCCGGACCCGCGCCGCTTCCGAACTTCCGACGCAAGCCGATCTGATGCGCGAGTTGCGCGTCGCAAAATCCGAAGCTGCCGTGTTGATCGCGCTCGCCGACATCACGGGCGCATGGAAACTTGAACAAGTCACCGAAGCGCTGACGGCTTTCGCCGATGCCAGCGTCGTCGCGAGCATCGAGTGGCTGCTTCGTGACAGTGCGCGGCGTGGACAAATCTTGCGCGAATCGCGAGGATTGACAGCGGAAGGCAGCGGCCTCGCCATTCTCGGCATGGGAAAATACGGCTCGCGCGAACTCAACTATTCGAGCGATATCGACATTGTCGTTTTCTACGAGCCGGGGCAGTTGCCGTTGAAAGAAGGGCTCGACGACGGCGAGTTCTTCGTCCGCATGACCAAGGCATTGGTGAAAATTCTGCAGGAGCGGACAGAGGACGGTTACGTCTTCCGCACCGATTTGCGTCTGCGGCCCGACCCCGGCGGCACGCCGGTCGCCGTGTCTTTGCCAGCGGCGGAAAATTATTATGAGAGCCGTGGCCAGAACTGGGATCGCGCCGCCTTTATCAAGGCGCGCGCTGTTGCCGGCGATTTCGAAGCGGGCAAGCGTTTCCTGAAAATGCTGACGCCCTATATCTGGCGCAAGAATCTCGACTTTGCCGCCATCGACGACATTCATTCAATGAAGCGACAGATCCATGCGGTTGGCGGTCACGGCACGATCGCGGTCGCCGGTCACAACATCAAGCTTGGGCGTGGAGGCATCCGCGAAATCGAATTCTTCGTCCAGACGCAGCAGCTGATCGCGGGCGGCCGCGACCACGAGCTGCGCGGCCAACAGACATGCGCGATGCTTGACGAGTTGGCGAAGAAACACTGGATCGAGCCCGAAGCTGCCGATGAGATGAAAAGCGCCTATCGCTTTTTGCGCACGCTTGAACATCGCCTGCAAATGATCGCCGACGAACAGACGCATACGCTGCCTGCGACCGATGTGGGGCTCGACCATGTCGCTTGTTTTCTCGGCTTTGACGATCGCACCGACTTTGCCGAAGTGCTGACCGGCCACATGCGCCGCGTACAGGGGCATTACGCGCGGCTTTTCGAATCCGCACCGCCCTTGGCGGAAGAAGGCGGTAGCCTCGTCTTCACCGGCACCGAGGACGACCCAGAAACACTGGAAACCTTGCGTAAGCTCGGCTTCGTGCAGGTCTCGGAAATGGCCGCGACAATCCGTGCCTGGCACACGGGTCGTTTTGCATCGACGCGCAGCCCGCGCTCGCGCGAACTTCTGACGGCGCTGATGCCCGCCATTCTTCGCGCCTTGTCGCGCACATCCAATCCCGACACGGCGTTCACCCGCTTCGATCAATTTTTGACCAAACTCCCGGCGGGCTTGCAGCTCTTCTCGATGCTTTATTCCAATCCGGGCTTGCTCGATCTGATCGCGGGCATTTGCGGAACCGCGCCGCGGCTTGCTTCTTATCTTGCTCAGAATTCGGCCGTGCTCGAAGCTGTGGTCGCGCCTGATTTCTTCAAAGTGATTCCCAATCAGGATGCGCTTCACGCAAGCCTGAAAGCGGCGCTGACCCATGCGCACGATTATCAGGATGTACTTGATTTCGCCCGCGTCTTTGCCCGCGAGCATCGCTTCCGTCTCGGCGTCCGGGTGCTGACCGGCAATACCGATGCTGAAGAAGCAGGCCCGGCCTACGCGGCGCTGGCAAGCGAGCTCGTCGCTGCGCTGGCCCCCGTCGCCGAAGACAAGATTGCCGAACGCTTCGGCCGCGTGAAGGGCGGGCGCTTTGCGGTCGTCGCCATGGGCAAGCTCGGCAGCGAGGAAATGAGCGCGGCTTCCGACCTGGATCTCATCGTTATCTATGACCTCGATGATCCCGAAGCTTTATCGGATGGCGCCAAACCCGTCTTCGCCTCGCAATATTATGCGCGCGTCTGCCAGCAGCTTATAGGCGCCCTGACCGCGCCGACGACGGAAGGAAAGCTCTACGAAGTCGATCTTCGTTTACGGCCATCCGGCAACTCCGGTCCCATCGCCACTCATCTGAAGAGTTTCGTCAGCTATCAGGCGACGGAGGCCTGGACATGGGAGCACATGGCGCTGACCCGCGCTCGCGTGCTCTCCGGCCCCGATGAGCTGAAAGCGCGCGTCTCCACTGCCATTGCTGAAACGTTGCGCCGCCCACGCGACATAGGGAAGACCGCTTTCGATATTTCCGACATGCGTGCCCGTGTTGAGCGCGAATTCCCGAGCAAGAATCCGTGGGAGCTGAAATATGTGCGCGGCGGTCTCGTCGATCTGGAATTCATCTGCCAATACCTGCAGCTGATCCACGCCCATGACCATCCCGAAGTGCTGCATCCCCATACGCGCACCGCGTTTGGCCGCATTGCCGCGGCGCGGCTGTTGCCGTCGGAAACCGCCGACCTTCTGATTTCGGCAATCGGTCTCACGCACAATCTGACGCAAGTCATCCGCATCTGTGTCGAGGGCGTATTTAACCCGGAAGAGGCGACGCCGGGGCTGAAGGGGCTTCTCGCTCGCGCTGGCAATGCGCCGGATTTCAACGCGCTCGAAGCCCAGCTTCGCGAGGCGCAGAGCGATGTGCGCGAGGCTTTCGAGCGGATCGTGGTCTCAGCCGCCCAGTCTTGAGACAGCCCCTATGGCGGGAAAATTGCACTTCTCCAGTGCTGGCCAGGTGCTGCGTCCGTTAACCATAGACCCGCGGCGCATCGAAATCCCTCAGATTTCCTGGAAAGCTGTGGTTAACGCATCGGTGTGCCCGATGTCCGCGCCATACCATGTTCATACGGATCGTCCCAATGCGGTACGATCTGAAAACCCGCATTTGCGGCGTGTTGAGTTGGGGCTGGACGCATGGAGCGTCACGACGCAATCGTCATCGGAGGAGGGCTGAACGGCCTTACGGCCGCGGCTTATCTCGCGCGTGCCGGGGCCGATGTGCTGCTGGTCGAGCGTAACGCCGTGCTCGGCAGCGCGGCGGCGGGCTATGAAATCCTGCCCGGATTCCGCATGCCGCGCTATGAACTCGGCACGGCGAATCTCCCTGCGCGCATCGTCGCCGATCTTGAATTGCCGAAATACGGTCTTCGCCTTCTCCGCGTCGATGGCGGCGTAAGCCTTCTTCCCGATGGCGCTTATCACGCGAGTTATCGCGATGGTGTCACTCATCGGCGTGAGGTGGCGCGACACTCGCTGAAGGATGCCGACGCCTGGACGCATTTTCGCCGAGATATGTTGCGCGCCGTCGCGCATCTGCGCGCGACGCTTTCGGAACCGTTGCAAAATCCGGCACGCCGCTCGCTCTCGACATTCCGGGGATTGCTCGCTCGTGCCGACAGGCTGGCGGAAAAGCCCACCGACGAGCTTCATGATCTGGTGCGCTTCTGGACATTGTCCTGCGCGGACCTTTTGGATGACTATTTCGAATCCGACGCGCTCAAGGCGCATCTCGCTGCCGTCGCTCTCGCCGGCGCGACGGTGGGGCCTTTCTCGCCGACCAGTGCGCGCTTTCTGATGCAGGCTTTCATGGAGGAAACCGTCGGCGCAAGCGGCGGCGCACCCGCGACCGTCATCCCTCTCGGTGGGCCGCAAGCCATAGCCGATGCGCTTGCCGCATCCATCGTGGCGAATGGCGGCGGCGTTCGCGCCGAAGCCGAAGTCACCGATGTCCTGATCCGCGACGGCAAGGCGCGTGGCGTCGCGTTGGCCAATGGCGAAGAAATATTTGCCAGCGCCGTGCTCTCCGACCTCGATTTGAAACGCACCTTCCTTGCGCTCTTTCCATGGAAGGAACTGCCGAAAGGCTTCGTCGAACGCGTCGGCCGCTTCCGCATGCGCGGTGTGACCGCGAAAATCAATATCGCACTGGACCGGACACCGGATTTCGAAGGCGTGCCACCGGATTGTCCCGCGCTGTTGGGGGGCGTTCGTCTGGCGGGTTCCATGGAAAGAATGGAGAAGGCTTTCGACGATTGGCGCGACCGCATCCCGCCGCGCACGCCTGTCATTGAAGCCTTGATCCCTTCGCTAAGCGATCGTTCTCTCGCACCGCAAGGCAAACATGTCATGTCGGTCGCGGTGCACTATGTGCCGGAAGCATTGCACGACGGCATTTGGACAAGCGAACGCAAAGACGAGCTCGGCGATCTCGTTGTTGCGCAGCTTACTGAAAGAAGTCCGAGCCTCGAGGAGCGCATCGTCGCGCTCGAAACGCTGGTTCCACCCGACATCGAGAACGAGGTCGGCTTGACGGCGGGCGACTTCGAACAAGGTGAAATGACGCTCGATCAAATGTTCTTCAATAGGCCGATGGCAGGCCTTGCCGGATATGAAACGCCGATTGAAAACTTCTATCTTTGCTCGGGCAGCGCCCATCCCGGCGCGTTGATGCCAGGTGGTGCCGGCGCCGGAGCGGCGGCGCTTGTCGCAACCGCTCTCGGAAAGCGGGGGTAGGGGCTATGCGCATTCCAGACAGCAGCTTCGACGCCATCGTCATCGGAGGTGGCCATAACGGCCTCGTTGCCGCCGCCTATCTTGGCAAGGCGGGGCGCCGGGTGCTGCTGCTCGAAGCGAGCCCACGTCTCGGCGGCGCCTTGGCAACCGACGAAATCTCGCCCGACTATAGAATTTCAACCGGAGCCCATTTGCTCGACGCCATGCCGCGCCAGATTGAAAAAGATCTGAAGCTTGCCAAACACGGCCTGCGTTATGCCGCGCGCCGCGTGCCGACCATCGCGCTCGATCGCGACAAACAGCATATCGTCTTTTCGACGCGCCGCTCCGATCTCGAAATCCTCCGCCGCCATAGCGCCGCTGACGCAGAGGCTTACGTCGTCCATCTCGCTCGTATGAAGGCCTATGCGGCTTTGCTCACACCTCTGATCACGGAAGCATTGCCTTCCGCCGGCATGGAACAGTTGCGCGCTACCTTGCGCAAACTCGTTTGGAGCGCCGAGTTGATGGGCTCCGCATCGCTCGAATCTTTCATGCGTCAGCTGCCGGGCAGCATTGGCGATCTTCTCGATGATGTTTTCGAGACGCCGTTGCTGAAAGGTGCGTTGGCGCTCGACACATTGCTCGGCTCGCGCGAAGGTCCTTATGCGGCAGGTACGACTCTCTCGGCCGTTTATCGAGGCGGGTTGCGCGATGCCTCGACAGGCCCACGCATGATCGAGGGCGGCCTCGGCGCTTTCATCGACGCGCTGGCTGCCGCCGCCGCGAGCTTCGGCGTCATCATCAGAACTTCGGCGGCGGTGAAACGCATTCTGATTGAGGAGGGCGCGGCGAAGGGCATCGAAACAGAGCAAGGTGAAATCTTCGAGGCACCACTGGTACTGTCAAGCGCCCATCCCCGCGCCACCATGCTTGGCATGGTCGGGCCCAGGCATCTCGATGCCGGGCTGACCAAACGTCTATTTCATATCGCCGATAGCGGCTCGACGGCGAAGCTCAACCTGGCTCTCGATGGGCTGCCGACGATTCAGGGTCTTGCGCCCGTTGATTATGGTGCGCGTCTGCTCGTTGCCCCCTCGCTGCAATCGCTCGATGAAGCCTTCGCTCGCTTCAAGCATGATGATTTCTCGTCCGACCTCGCTATGGAAATCACGATTCCAAGCGTCAACGATGCGCCGCTCGCACCACCCGGCCAGCATGTGATGTCGATCGTTGTGCAATATGTGCCTTATGAGGCAGCAGGGGGGTGGGAAGAAAATCGCGACAGGCTGATCGATCGTATCGTAGAGACCCTTTCGATCTACGCACCCGACATCAAACAGCGCATTGTCGCAGGCGAGCTCATGCTGCCTCCCGACATTGAACGTAAATTCGGCTTGCCCGGCGGTAACTGGTATCACGGCGACATGGAGCTCGATCAGCTTCTGATGTTCCGACCCGCGCCGGAACTCGCACGCTATCGCACTCCCCTGAAGGGTCTCTACCTCTGCGGCACCGGCAGTCATCCCGGCGGTGGCATTTCCGGTCTGCCAGGACAACTCGCCGCCCGTGCGGCGATGAAGGACCGGGGACGCGCATGAGCGACGACACCGACATCCTTCTGCTGACCGACGAGCTGCCGCTGGAGCCCGCAACGGCCAACTCGCAGCGCATCGATCTCGCGGCGCAGGACGAAGCCGCGCGGGCCGACCCGTTGCTCTTTGAGCGGGCGGCTGAGGAACCGCCTTTCGCGCGGGCGGTTCTGACAACACCTCTGCACCTCAACGTTGCGACAGAAAGCCGGACCAACCTCTGGACGCAATGGAACGGCTACACGACGCCGCATATATTGACGAACCTTGAAGATGAATACCGCGCGCTTCGCCATGCAGCGGCCTTGTCCGACGTCTCGCCGCTTATCAAATATCGGATCACCGGCCTTGATGCGGCCGCCTATCTGACGCGGCTCGTCACGGGAAATCTCGTGTCGCTTTCCGTCAATGAAAGTACGCCGGTGGCCTTCTGCGAAGATCGCGGTCTCGTTGTGGGCGACGGGCTGCTCTTCCGTCTCGGTGAAAACGAATATCGGCTGGTGACTGAGACGCCGCATCTCTCGTGGCTTCTCGACAGCGCCATTGGCATGCGTGTGCGTGTGGAGGATGTGACGTCCACGCTGGCGGTCATCAGTCTTCAGGGACCACTTTCTTGTAGCATTCTCCATGAGGCGGGGCTCGCCGCCATACAGACGCTCAGGCCTTATGCGGGACATTGGTTCGATGTCCTGGGCATGCCGGTTTATGTTAGCCGCACAGGAAATTCCGGTGATCTGGGTTACGAACTCTGGATAGACCCTGAAGATGCGCCTTCGCTCTGGATAAAATTGATTGAAATCGGCTCGCCCTTTGGGATGAGTGCCGGAGGTTTTGCCTTGCGTGAACTCGCGCGTGTCGAGGCAGGGCTGCCGCGCGCCGGCGTCGATTATCTCGGTGCCTTTGCCGCCGTCGATCCGGCCCATGCTTCAACGCCGTTTGAGCTTGGCTTTGCATCGCTGGTCGATCTCGACCGGGAGCATTTCACGGGCCGCGGCGCGCTTCGTGCCGTCAGATCCGTTCCCCCGCGCCATATTCTGGCTTCCATGGCGATCGACTGGCATGAATCTCTGCAATTCGCCGCGATCCGCGATGCGCGCGGCGTCGCCGGGATCGCCACCAGCCTCGCCTTCTCGCCATCCTTGGGACTTAATCTTGCGCTGGCGACGCTGAAATCCTCGGCTATAAACGGCGAAACCGCGTTTTATGTCGAAGCGGAGGTGAAGCGGGAGCTCGATCTGAGCCTTCGGAAGGCGCCTGCACGTATCATAGCGGGACCCGCTTTGGCTTTGCCCGCCCGTCACCTCGTCCCCGCACCGATTATCCAGCGCCGCTAGGATCGTTTCCCGAATTGTTTTGAGACGCGACGGAATTCACTGCCGTCGTCGTTTTATCTGCGAGTGACAGGACGACGTTCCCCCGGCCCTCCCCCCTTGGTCCGGTATGCCCTCCTTTCGCTCAGGCCGGGAGTGCGACCTTCTCAAAAGGGTGCCCCGCGCTCCCGGCCATATTTCGGATATTTATGGGAGGAATGAAATGAGCAGTATGAAATCGGAAATTTGGGCTGGTATTTTCGCGATTGCCGTTGGCGTTTCCTTGCCGTTCGTCGCGCCCGCCTTTGCCGACGATGCGAATGGCATGCATGCGGCAATGATGGCGAAGCTCGATACCGATCATGACGGCAAGATTTCGCCTGCTGAATGGAAGGCAGCCACGGACGCGCGCTTCAAGATGACTGATACGAATGGCGACGGCTTTGTCTCACCCGACGAGATGAAAGCAGCGGCGGAGAAGCGCGCCGCGGCGCAGCAGAATGCGCACAAGGACCATTCGGAAAAAATGTTCAAGCGCGCTGACGTGAATGGCGATGGCAAGCTGTCTCAAGCTGAATATGAAGCTGCCGGCCAGAAAATGTATGAGCGGATGCAATCGCGTAAAGCCGCTGCCCCCGATGCGCCGCCCGCCAAAGCGGAGTAGGGTTTCAAGGTGACAGACTTTGCGGCTTATCCGCAGAGGCACTACTCTGGGAACGTGATCGATCTCGATTTGAAAAGGGGGCGCGCTCGCTTGGACGAGGCGTCGGACGACGAGCTTGTAGCCCGCGTGGCGCAGGGAGACGAGGCGGCTTGTCGGCTCCTGGTCGATCGGCACCTCACGCGCATGATTTCTCTTGCCCGTCGCATGCTTGGCAGTCAAGCCGATGCCGAAGAAGTGGCGCAGGAGGTTTTCCTCCGTGTCTGGACCCATGCATCGCGCTGGGAGCCGGGCAGGGCGCAATTCCGCACCTGGCTGCATCGGGTAGCGACCAATCTCTGCCTCGATCGCCTGCGCCGCCACACCACCGATGACATAGATTCGATTCCCGAGCCCGAAAGCGACGAGCCGGGCCCGGATGTGTTGCTTGAGCAACAGCAGCTGGCAAAACGCGTGGATGCCGCCCTTCAGGCTTTGCCGGCGCGCCAGCGTGCTGCCGTCACGCTCACGCATTATCAGGGCCTGACGAACATAGAAGCCGCTGAAACGTTGGAGATTAGCGTCGAAGCAGTGGAGTCTCTGCTTGGTCGCGCGAGGCGCCAGCTGCGCGAAACGCTGGCGACGGAACGGGATGAGTGGCTACGTAAAACGGGTATGAAGGGGTCCTGAGAGGTTGGAACTTCAATGATGCGTGCAGAAATGACACTTAAGCGGCTGGCGGAAATCGTGGAGGCGTATGGCGCCTCTGCTCGTCGCTGGCCCGCGGCCGAACGCCAGGCAGCTGAAGAGCTGGCGGCGCGTGATCCGCAAGCACGGGCATTGATCGAAGAAGCCAGCCACCTCGACTCCATTCTTGACCTCTCGCCTGAAAGCACCGCTTCGGAGGCGTTGATCTCCCGTATTATGGCTGCGCGTCCGCGCACCGTCCCGGTCAGCGTTGCAATGACCGTGAGCGGACTGAATGTTGGCTTGTGGCGCTCTTTGGTTCAGGCCGTCTGGCCCTATGGCTCGCCCGCTTTCCCCGCCGGGGCGCTGGCTCTGTCGGTTATGCTCGGCGTCAGCCTTGGTCTTGCCTCTCCGTCTGCTGTCGGCGCGCTCGGTCTCACTTCCACAACAACGACGACCGCCACGACGAATGCGGCAGGCGAGCAGCTTGTGGCCTTTGCTCTGGGTGAGAACGAATATCCCGAGGATTGGAAGAAATGAGCGATACGCCCTCGCCCCAGACGCCGGCGGGTGATCGCCTGCGTCGCTGGCTCGGTCCGGCCTTGTTGATCTCGTTGATCATCAATCTGTTTCTTGTCGGCATGATGGCAACGGCGATGATCGCCCACCGGCCGGGCAAACATATGGACTTCCGCTCGCCGCCGCCGTCCTTCTTCGGCATGATAAAGCGCGGCGCGGCCGATCTGCCGCCGGGCGATCGTGCGGCCATGCGCGATATCATGCTTCAGCAATTTCCGATCATCCGTCCTTACTTCATCAAGATCGACACGGCGCGCCGCGAACTTGCCGGCGTGATCGCAACCAATCCCTATGATCCGGTCAGGGTTGCCGCCGCTTTTGCCAAGGTGGACACGGCTCAGGCCGAAATGGTGAAGGCGACGCGCGATGCGATGATCGAGGGTTTCGGAAAGATGAGCAACGAACAGCGCGCTCGTCTTGCCGATGCGATGCGCAAGCAGGCAGACCGGCGGCTCAAGGGCCCTGGTGCCGATAATGCCGGTGCTCCGCCGCCGGGCGGCCCGGACGCCGTTGGTCTCGATGGCCCACCGCCGCCCGGCTCGCCGGATGGACCGCCGCCGCAATAAACGCGTAAGCTCAGCCGGGGTTTGTTGAATCAGCGGACGACTTATGAGCTGGTACCACAAGAGCATGTACGACACGGGCATGCGGGCAGGCAGCTTCTGGGAAGAAGACGCCCCTGCGCTCGGATCGGGCATCGACCTTGGTCCACTCGACGGAGATGAAGTCTGCGACGTGGCGATCATCGGTGGCGGGTATACCGGTCTCTCGGCTGCGCTCCATCTTGCTAAAGACCATCACATCGATGTCCGTGTTCTTGAGGCCGGCCCTCTTGGCTGGGGGGCGTCGGGCCGCAACGGCGGCTTTTGCACAATGCCGCCGAGCGGCCTTTCGTTAGCGCAACTGATCCGACGCTACGGGGAAGACGAAGCAAGACGGTTTATTTCGTCCCAGGTCGATGCGATCGATCTCGTTCGCACGCTCGCGCGCGACGAAAACATCGACATCAAACCGCAAGGCGACGGCATACTTTACGTCGCTCATGCTCCCGATAGATTCCGCGAGCTCGAAGAAGAGGCGTCGCTGCTTGGCAGCAAATTCGGCTTGCCGGTCGAATTGCTGTCGCGCGAGGAAGTCGCGGAAACCCAATATGATTCCACCGAACAATTTGGCGCGCTCTTTAGCCGGACAGGTTTCGGCCTTCATCCTTTACGCTTTGCGCGTGGTCTTGCCGCTGCCGCCGCGCGTCACGGTGCAAAATTGCACGGAGGTTCCGAGGTTTTACATTGGGAGAAGATCGGCGCCGAGCATCGCCTCGTCACCGGCGGCGGCAGTTTGCGAGCCCGCCGAGTGGTCGTCGCGACCAATGGGTTCACGCGAGCTAACCTGCAAAAGCCTCTTGCAGACCGTCTGATGCCCGTTCTCTCGAACATCATCGTCACCCGTCCGCTAACTGATGATGAACTCACCGCACAAGGCTGGCGAACCGAACGGCCCTGCAGCAACACCCGGCACCTGCTTTTTTACTATCGCCTGCTGCCAGACCGCCGTTTTCTCTTTGGCGCGCGTGGCGACATGACCGGCAAGCCGGAAGATGGAAGACGCATGCGGGCGACGATGGAACGTCGCTTGGCTGAAGTTTTCACACATTGGCGCGACATTCCGACGACGCATTATTGGCGTGGCTTTGTTTGCATGAATGCACGTTTGACACCCGCAATCGGTCAAATGCCGGACGATTCCAGCATCTATTTTGCTCTTGCCTATCACGGCGATGGAGTTTCTGCTGCGCCATGGGCTGGGCGTACGATCGCGCAACTCATTGGTGGCACAGTCTCTTTTCAAGAAATCCCGGCGCCTTTCCGCGGAATTCCGCCGCGCATTCCTTTTCCGTCGCTGCGGCGCTGGTATCTTGGTGCCGCTCTCGGCTACTATCGCCTTCAAGATAACTAATCAGATTCAGATTTGGAATGACAATGAGCGATCGCGAAAAGCCGCGCGCTGACGGGCGCGCGACATTAGCCGAATTCAAGGCGTTCCTCGCTGAGAACGGCGATATCGATTATCTCGATGCCGTATTCGTCGATATGTGCGGCACGGTGCGTGGCAAGCGCTTCCCGATTGAAGAGGCTGAAAGGATTTTCAGCTCCGGCGTCCAGATGCCGAAGTCGCTGTATTTTTTCGATGTCACGGGCGTCAACGAAGACATTCTCGGGATGGGCTTTTCCGACGGCGACCCGGACGGGCAGGCGCGTCCGATTTCCGGCTCCATTGTGCCCGTGCCATGGGCGTCGATGAAGCAGGCCCAGGTTATGATGACCATGGAAGATGATGACGGCTCGCCGCTTCCGCTCGAGCCTCGCGTCGTTCTCGCCAATGTCGCGGCCAAGCTTGCCGAAATCGGCCTTCACGCCGTCTCGGCCTGCGAATTTGAATTCTATGTTCTCGACCGCGAGCGCGACCGCAAGGGCCTGCCGCAAGCGCCCATCAATCCGGCGACCGGCGCGCGTGAAACCGCTAATGAAGTTTACGGCATCACCGAGCTCGACGGCTTCATGGGATTGCTGAAAGACATTGACGAAGCTGCGGCGAAGCAGGGCGTTCCGGCTTCAGGCGCGACGGCGGAATATGCGCCTGGCCAATACGAGATCAATCTCAATCACGAAAACGATGTTCTGCTCGCGGGCGATCATGCGGTCATGCTACGGCATCTGATCGGCGCCATCACCCGCAAACACAACTTCGTTGCGAGCTTTATGGCGAAACCTTTCGCCAACCAGACCGGCAACGGCTTGCATGTGCATTGCTCCATTCTCGACGAGAAGGGTAATAATATTTTCGACGATGGCTCCGATGAGGGCAGCATCAAGCTGCGCCACGCCATCGGCGGTTTGCAGGCGACGCTTGGCGACGCAATGGCGCTCTTCGCGCCGAACCTAAATTCTTATCGCCGCTTCGGCCCGAACCTCTTCGTGCCGGTCAATCGCGCCTGGGGTTACAATAATCGTTCTGTGGCGTTTCGCGTACCCGCAGGTTCGCCCGAAGGCCGTCGCATCGAGCATCGCGTTTCGGGCGCCGACGCCAATCCCTATCTGGTGCTGGCCGCGATCCTCGCCGGCATTCACTACGGCATCGTCAACGAAATCGATCCGGGCGAACCTGCCGAAGGCAATGCCTGCGACGTGATGGACGAGGGCATTCCTTTCTTCCTGCCCAGCGCCCTAAAGCGTCTGCGCCATTCAACCGTGATGCGCGAATATCTCGGCGATCACTATGTCGATGTCTATGCCGAAACGAAGCTGCTTGAATTTGAAAAATTCCAGCAGACGATTTCGCCGCTGGAATATGATTGGTATCTGTGACCGTCGAGCTTGGGATCATTGAAGGCTTCTATGGCAAGCCGTGGACGTGGCGTGAGCGGGAGGAGGCTGCCGCCTATCTCGCACCATACGGCTATAGCTTTTATCATTTCGCTCCAAAAGCCGATCTCTATCTTCGTCGTCGCTGGCAGGAGCCGCATCCGGTGGAGGATGCGAAGGGACTTTCCGGTCTTTCGCGCAAATGCCGTTCGCTCGGCATGCGCTTCGGCGTCGGCCTCAGTCCTTATGAAATCTATCTCGATTTCAACGACAGTGTCCGCGAGGCGCTGACGCGTAAGCTCGCCTTTCTGGACGAAGTCGGCATCGACGATCTCGCTATCCTGTTCGACGACATGCGCGGCGATGTGCCGGGCATTGCGGAACGTCAGGCCGAAATCGCCCATTGGCTGCGCGAACGCACGGCTGCGACGCGTCTTCTCGTCTGCCCCAGCTACTATACGGATGATCCCGTTCTCGACCGTATTTTCGGGAAACGGCCTGAAAATTATCTGGAAGATCTGGGGCGTCTGCTCGATCCCTCAATCGAAATTCTCTGGACCGGCGAAGAAGTCTGCTCGCGCGAATTCACGCCGGGCCATCTCGCCCGTGTCGCGCAACAACTGGGCCGCAAGCCTTTCATCTGGGACAATTATCCAGTCAATGACGGACCGCGCATGTCGCAATTCCTGCATCTGCGCGGCTTCACCGGACGCCCTGCAAGCATTGGCGCTCACATCGCGGCGCATGGCGTCAATCCGGCTTCGCAACCTGTGTTGAGCCGCATCGCCGCGCTCACGCTCGCCGAAAGTTACGAACGCGGCGAGAGTTACGAATACGGTCGCGCACTTAAACAGGCGGCGACCACTGTTCTCGGGCCCGATCTCGCGCGCCGTGTCGTCAATGATCTGCTGCTTCTCAACGATACCGGCCTAGACCGTCTCGGCGGCGCGGCGGAAAAACTTCGCACCCGCTATGCCGCCATCGACCATCCCGGTGCGCGCGAAATCGTGGGCTGGCTCGATGGTGCCTATCGCATCACGCAAGAAATTATCGACACGCAATAGGCACGCGGCGGATTGAATGCTGGAGAACCGCGGGCTAAATCGGCAGCGTGAACGTCACCCGTGTGCCAACGCCTTCGGTGCTTTCGATCTTTAGCGAGCCGCCATGAAGCTCGACGAGCGAGCGCGAGAGCGCGAGGCCGAGGCCCGTCCCCTTGTGCTTCTTGGAATGCTGGCTTTCGACCTGCTCGAAGGGACGGCCGATTTTCGGCAGCGCATGCGCCGGAATGCCGATGCCCGAATCCTCGACCGAAATCGAGACGTTCTGATCGTCCGCCGCGCTGCGCACGCGTATGTCGCCGCCCGCCGGAGTGAACTTGATCGCATTGGAAAGCAGGTTGAGCAGCACCTGCTTGATCGCTCGTTTGTCAGCCTCGATGCGCGGCAGCGCTTCCGCTTCGTTCAACACCTTCACCGAAGCAATCTCGGCGCGGCCCGAAACGAGCCGCAGCGACTCGTCGATCACGGTTGCCAGATCGGTCGGCTGTTTTTCAAGAGTCATTCGGCCGGCTTCGATCTTCGACATATCCAGAATGTCGTTGATGAGTTCGAGAAGATGCTGGCCGCTCGAATGAATGTCGTGAGCATACTCGCTGTATTTCGGCGAACCCAGCGGCCCGAACATGGAGGCTTCCATGATCTCCGAAAAACCAATGATCGCGTTGAGCGGTGTGCGCAGCTCATGGCTCATATTGGCGAGGAATTCGGACTTCGACCGGTTGGCACTTTCGGCGCGCGTCTTTTCCGAGGCGTATTTCTCGGCGAGATCGACGAGCTGACGCGCTTGATGCTGCAGCTTCAGCCGCGATGCTTCGAGATCGCGTACCGTTTTTTCCAGCGCCGACTTGTTGGTCGTCAGCGCGGATTCTTGAACCTTGATCGGCGTGATATCGGTGCCGACGTTCACATGCCCGCCGCTCTTGGTTGGCCGCTCGCTGATCTGCAGCCAGCGCCCGCCCGGCAGGCGGATTTCCCAAACGCTTTCCTCAAGCCCACCGGCGCGCGGCCAATCAGAACCGATGCCCGCTTCGGCCATCACGTCTTCCAACGTCGTGCCTTCGGCAATGCCTTCGCCGGGCAGCTGCAGGAACTCGATGAACTTGCTGTTGGCAGTCACGAGCCTGTTGTCGTCATCCCACAGCGCGAAAGCCTCGCCGATGCTTTCAATGGCGTCGCGCAGGCGGTCGTTGGCGTCGTGCTCGCGCGCTTCGGCAAGCTTCTGTTCGGTGATGTCGATGGTGATGCCGACAAGGCGCTCGCCTGAAATGCGTCCGCCGCCCCAAACCTGGCCCTTGGCGCGGACCCAGACCCAGCTTCCATCCGCGTGGCGCAGCCGGAAGGCCGTGTCGTAGGATCGCGACGGCCGCGATGCCGCGCCGATGATGTCGTCAATGGCATAGGCGTCATCGGGATGGGCGAGCGACTTAATCTCGCTGGGCGACAGACGCTTTGACGGCTGGCGCAGGCCGAGCATATCGAACATCGCAGACGACCAGTAAACGCGGTTCGCTGTCAGGTCCCAGTCCCAGATGCCGCAACGCGCGCCGGCAAAGGCCATGTCGAAACGCAACTGGTTCTCGACCAGGGCCGCTTCAGCTTCCACTCGACGTTCGCGCAAGTGCACAAGCATATAAGCGAGCGCCACATAGCCGACCGACAGCATTCCGGCAAAGCCAAGTGAGCGAGAGAAGCCGTCCTGCACATACAGGGTGATCGTGATCGCCCCGAGGGCGAGGCCGGTAAGCGCGAGCACTGTCCGCGCGATCCAGGCGGCAGGAACGGGCCTGCGGCTCCGACCGACGGCGCGTTGCTGCCAGGCCAATGTGTCCGCTCGCGTGCTCGCTTCCGGAATACTCATTTGCACCACATGAGGCAGGCCGTTCTCGGCCTCGCCGCCTTCATACTGTCTCGACGGATCGAGCGGTCCGGGCATGGGCCGCCGCAGAGGCCGTTCGGAACTCGTTGCGCCCGAATCAGCCGTTGAAATTCGATGATTCGAGTTGAACTTCCCTTTGTCCAGAGCAGGCCCGCCTTTGTCCAGAGTCGCTTGGTCGCTTTTTGGAAATCGATGCATTTGAGACTCACCCGGCTGAGACTCATCCGGCGGTTTGCTCCGGCTTCCCACCCACCGAACCCCTCAGCGAGGTCAGGCAAGTGTCTTGGTCGCTATCTCGAACACGTCTCGCGATATGCCTTCAACGCCCGAAATGCGGGCAAGTTGCCGCGACATCAACTCGCGCCGTTTGGGCTCGAATTGCCGCCAGCTTTTGAACGCACCGAGAAGCCGGGCGGCAACCTGCGGGTTCAATGCATCAAGCTCCAGCACCTTGTCCGCCACCAGAGCATAGCCTGCTCCGTCAGCGGCATGAAAGCGAACCTGATTGGCGGTGGCAAAACTTGTAATCAGCGCCCGTACCTTATTGGGATTTCGTATGGTAAACGCAGGGTGCCGCATCAACCTGTTGACGTTACCGAGTGTTCCGGGCTGGGACGAGGTCGCCTGAATGGTCAGCCTCTTGTCCATGACGAGATGGTCGCCTTTCCACTGATCGTAGAAGCGGTCAA
>DASYEM010000044.1:0-2430 GCA_036499025.1 Parvibaculum sp.
ACGGCGATCCAGCTTGGCCGTATGTTCGGCGCCCGCGTTTTTGCCACGGCAGGCTCGGCGGAGAAATGCGCCGCCTGCGTCGGCCTCGGCGCCGAGGCGGCGATCAATTACCGCGAACAGGATTTCGTCGCCGAAGTGAAGCGCCTGACCGCAGGGCGCGGCGTCGATGTGATCCTCGACATGGTGGGCGGCGACTATATCGCCCGCAACCTGCAGGCCGCGGCGCAAGATGGCCGCATCGTTTCGATCGCCTTTCTCAACGGCTCGACCGCCGAGATCAATTTCATGCCGATGATGCTGAAGCGCTTGACCATGACCGGCTCGACGCTTCGACCACGGACAATCGAGGAGAAGGCCTCGATTGCGCGCGCCCTGAAAGAGAAAGTTTGGCCACTTCTCGATGCAGGCCGCGTCAAGCCGCGCATCGATGCAACCTTCCCGCTGGCCGAAGCTTCAAAGGCGCATGAGCTGATGGAAAAGAGCAGCCACATCGGAAAGATCGTCCTGACGCTCTCCTGAGGTGCCCTCGAAAAGATTTTAACATCCACTCACTCAGCATTTGTCTCCATACGGAACCAAACGGCGGAGTTGCGGTTATCTAGTTATCGGGGACGAAATTCCCCGGCCGAGATCAAATGCGAATAATCCGTCCAAGGATTTTTGCACACGCAGCTCTTCCCCAGCCCAAATGGAGTCTTTCACATGGCGAACACAAGACGCTTTTTCATGGCGTTGCTTTTCGCGGTCGCGACGACTGTCTCGCTTGGCAGCATCTCGACCCACGCAAACGCAGCGACGGCCGAAGACCTGAACAAGGAATCGGACATCGCCCTGCAGAAGCTCTACAAATCGAACCCGACCGCCGAAAAGATCGGCAAGCAGGCGAAAGCCATCCTGATCTTCCCCTCCATCGTCAAAGCCGGCCTGATCTTCGGCGGCGCTTATGGTGAAGGCGTGCTGGAAGAAAAAGGCGCGGTCGCCGATTACTACAACACCGTCACGGGTTCCTGGGGTCTCCAGGCCGGCGCGCAGTCTTACGGCTATGTCGTCTTCCTGATGAACAACAAGGCCGTGAACTATCTCAAGAAGAGCGCCGGTCTTGAAATCGGCGTCGGTCCGACGGTCGTCGTCGTCGACCAGGGCGTCGCCAAGAACCTCTCGACCTCGACCCTCAAGGACGATGCCTATGCCTTCATCTTCGACCAGTCCGGTCTGATGGCTGGCGTCAGCATCGAAGGCAGCAAGATTTCGAAGATCAAACGCTAACCCGATCTTCGCGTTCTCTGCCAAATCTTCGCACTCTCTGAAGGAAACCCGCCCTGAAAAGGGCGGGTTTCTGCCGTTTCGGTGTGTGGATGAGCCCCGTCTAAATAACGCCAAGCGCGCCCCAAGCCCGTTATTCCACTTCCTTTGACAGGCCATTCGCCCTATATAACGCCCATACCCGCTCTCAAATAACGAGACACAGGGTTCATCCGGCAGCCCCGGGTGGATCAGAGGAACCACACATGATTCAGCCCCTCATGCCCAAGGCGACAGCCGTCTGGCTTGTCGAAAACACCTCGCTCACCTTCGACCAGATCGCCGACTTCTGCGGTCTGCATGTCCTTGAGGTGAAGGGCATCGCCGATGGCGACGTCGCGCAAGGAATTAAAGGCATGGACCCGGTCGTCTCCGGCCAGTTGTCGCGCGCCGAAATCGAGCGCTGCCAGGGCAACCCGGCGACGCGCCTGATGACCGCCGAAAGCAAATACAAGATACCGCCGGTCCAGCCGCGCAAAGGCCCGCGCTACACGCCGGTCTCGCGCCGTCAGGACCGCCCGGACGCCATCGCCTGGCTGCTGCGCAACCATCCCGAACTCACCGACGCGCAGGTCGCCAAGCTTGTCGGTACGACCAAGCCGACGATCCAGAGCGTGCGCGATCGTTCGCACTGGAATTCGGCCAACATCAAACCGGTCGATCCGGTGACGCTCGGCCTCTCGACGCAGATCGAGTTGGACGACGCCGTGCAGAAGGCGGGCCGCAAGGCCGAACGCGAACGCAAGAAAGCCGACAAGCTCGCCGGCCGCAGCGAGACGCTTCTGCCCGCTTCCGAAACGACGGCGCCCGAAGCCCCCCAGCACGCCACCATCGCCGCGCCCGAAGTCGCGCCGGAGAAGGACGAGAGCCGCAAGAGCTATGACGCCGACAGCGTCTTTGCGAAACTCAAGGACGTGAAGATCGAGGACGACGAGGAGTAAGACGTCTCGTTCCGTCGCCTCTGAATGAATGAAAGCCCCCTGCAGAAAACAGCCGGGGGCTTTTTTTATCCCCCTCCCCTCCGGGAAGAGGGAGGGCCTTCGCCACCCAGCGCCTCTTAGCTGTCACCCCGGCCTTGTGCCCGGTGACATACTTCAGAGAGTGAGGTGCCCTACTTCGGCGGGAACA
>DASYEM010000045.1:0-44014 GCA_036499025.1 Parvibaculum sp.
CAGAACGATCGAGCCCGCCGCTCCAAACGCCGCGCCGACCCAGAAGCTGCCATTGATCGCGAGATCGGTATGGCCGCGCATCCGCGCCGGGATCAGTTCCTGAATGGTCGAATTGATCGCCGCATATTCGCCGCCGATACCCGCACCGGTGAGAAAACGAAAAAGCGCGAAACTCCAGACGTTCCAGGAGAAGGCCGTCGCCGTCGTCGCGGCGATATAGACAAAGAGCGTGACGAAGAAAAGTTTGCGTCGCCCGAAGCGATCCGTCGCCCAGCCAAAGCCGAGCGCGCCGAGAACGGCGCCGACCAGATAGGCGCTGGCGACCAGGCCGACATCGGCGTTGGTGAAATGAAGGACCGCGCTTTCCTTCAGCGCGCCCGCCACCGATCCGGCCAGCGTCACTTCCAGCCCGTCGAGAATCCATGTGACGCCAAGCGCGGCGACGACCAGTGTATGAAAGCGGCCCCAGGGCAGGCGGTCGAGACGGGCGGCGACTTTCGTCTCGACGACGTCGAGCGCCGCATTTGTCTCCGCCATGTTCGTCTCCTATTTTCCGGCTTTCTTTTTCGAGCCGATTTTCGGCAGCGCCTTTCCTGCGGCTTCGATGCGCTGGACGGAGCGGACACAGTCGCTGTCTTCGCCGAGGCCGAGTTCGATGGTCGGGATCAGCGCGGCCAGCGGCGTCAGGAATATGCCGAGAGCCGCCGCCGGTCCGGCGCGCGCGGCGAGTTCGACCGGATCGGGATAGATCGAGGGATCTTTCAGAGAGCCTTTGATATCGATCGGCGCGGCGATGGAGCCGACGCTGAAATGTTTTGGCTCGGTTCGTATCTGATAGGCGATCTGCTCATTCCAGAATGTGACGACGCCCTTGCCGGTGATGTTGGCTTCTGTCGTATCGAAAAGCAGCGCGCGCGTTTGCAATTGTCCGTCGCGCAGCGCGAAGTCGCTCACCATGCAGCGTATGTCGGCGCGTTGCGGCAGGCCGAGCGCCGACAAGATAGAGCGCCCAAGGTCGAGACCGGCGAGATTGACAAGCAGCGCGCTCAGATCGCCGCCCGCCATGAAGAGTTTCAGATCGCCATTGCCGCCGGCAAGCATTGCCGAAAGCGAATTGCCCTTGGCGTCGATATAGGCGCGGCCGCCGATGGTGCCCGCGCCTTCGAAAACCTTGGTCGATTTCATGATCCGGTTGAGATCGACCTTGCGAAAATCGACATCGGCTTTCGCATGGACCAGTTTGGCGCGCGCATCGAGTTCGACATTGCTGACGATCTGGCCTTTGCCGACGCCGAAGCTCAGCGGCTTCAGCGAGACCTTGCCGTCCTCGATAATCAGATGCGCGACGAGATTGTCGAGCGGCATATTCTCGCCTTCGATGCGCTCGCCCGTGTAATGAACGTCGAAATCGGCGGCGCGAATTTCAGGCAGGTTGATCGGATCGTCGGGGAGCAGCTTTTCGTCCGCCGCGTCGCGGGCGTGTTCGGCTTTCTGGTTTGCCGTCTGGCCGGGCGTCGCTTCGGTGCCGGGCGTCGCGCCGATGAAGCCGCCGAGATCGGCCATGACGACGCGATGCGAGGTGAGGTCCGCGGTCACGCGCGGGCGGTCCTTGCCGGGATCGACCTCGATCTTGCCGGAAAGATCGCTGCTGCCGACGGTGCCGGTGAAATCGTGAAAGCGGAATTTGGCGTCGGTGTAATCAAGCGCGCCTTTGAGCTTGTAAGGCGGCGTCGGCGCGAGCGGCACGCCGATCAGCGGATAGAGATCGGCGAGATTGGCGCCCTCAAGTTCAAGCTTCAGCCGCGCGCCCGCGAATGTCAGCGGATCGAGCACCGTGCCTTTCAGGGAAATGCGGGTCGGGCCGTTCGCCGCCTGCAGGTCCACCGGATAAGGCGTTTTGGTTTCGCGCAAGGACAGGAGCGAGCCGCCGCGAAAGAGCATCTTGAAAGGCTGTGCGCTATAGCTGCCCTTGGCGTCGATGGCGATGGTCGGCTCACCGCCGTTCTTCGGCTCGTCCGTGTGGATCAGCGCGACGAAATCGGATTTCAGTTTCGCGTCGGCGACGCGGATGCGGCCGTCTCGAATGGTGAGCGTGCCGATCTCGGGCAGGTCGAACGGCTTTTTCTGTTCCTCGCTCTCGGACGCGACCGCCGAGCCGAAATCCCAGTTGCGATGTCCTTTGGCGTCGGCGCGCAGATCTCCGCGCGGACTGTCGATGGTGAGTTCGGGAAAGCTCAATCGCCCGGTCAGCGCCTTCCATGCGTCGACGCGGACATTCAGACGTTTGGCCGACCCCATCTCCTCATCGCCGGGAAAACCGGCGGGATTGCCGATGGTGAGTTCGTCTGCGGTGATACGCGGCGTCGAGGAGAGGAGCTTCATGTCGAAATGCGACATGTGCACCGGACGGCCGAGCGCTGCCGAAGCCTGCCATTCGACAAGTGGCCGCAGCCAGTTCCAGTCCCAGAGCAACGTCGCCGCGACAAGCACCGCCGCGACGAGAGCTCCAGCTGTCAGAAAGGGGTGAGCGCGCCAATCCATCTGAGGATTAATGCGCGAAAGCGTCTGTCGTTCCGCTGCGCGTTCGCGCCCGTGTTACTCGACGTTGATATGCGCCCAGACTCGCTCGTGGAGATAATACCAGATGAGCTTTGTCAGGATTTCCCCCAGTGCGATCGCGCCGCCGACCATCGGCTTTCCCGTCACCACCCAGGCGATCAGGAATGTGTCGATACTCGCCGTCACACGCCAGCTGACGGTTTTCAGAATGCTGCGCGTGTTGGAGGACCGGGCCTTGCCCTTCCAGACGTCCATTCGATGTCCTCTCTGACGGAAATGGCGGTGGTGACTCCGGCGCGATTCGAACGCGCGACCCCCAGATTAGGAATCTGGTGCTCTATCCAGCTGAGCTACGGAGCCCCGAACCCTGATGGGAAACTTCGTCCTGCGAACCCCGGAGCGGCGGCAGCGAGCGAAGTCAGTCTCTCGAAGCGCGCACCCTACGTGAGCCTTTCCGGGGCCGCAACGGTGTGCCGCAACGGGCCCAAATTGCACGATCTTCGTCTCAAAATGGATCGCGCGTTCGAGGCGCCCTGCGGTCTTCTCGCCGCACGCTGCGGGATTCCGCCTTTCAGGTGCCCGGCATCGGCTTTGCTATGCCATGTGCACATCGTTCGATTTAGGCCAATTCGCATAGTAAACTATTGAAAGACCAGCACCATGTGGCGGGATTTCCTCAACCTTCCTCTTTACCCGGCGTGTGATTTAAGTCAGAAAAGAGGCGTGCTGCATCTCGGGGTTGATGTAAGTTGCATCCATATCGAAATGCACCTTTTGGTTGAGCGGCCGCGCTTTGCCGTCTGGATTGGAGCCTGCTCATGAAAATTCTGATCCTTGGTGAGCAGCCGATTTTCTGCGAGGGGCTACGCGGCATCGTCTCCGGTTTGAGCGCCGCGACCACGGTCACGGTCGTTGCCGGACCCGACGCGTTGTTCCGTACCGAGCCTGCCGACGCCGATCTCATCCTTGTCGAACTCGTCGGCCCCGGCACGCCGGAGCGCGGCGATATTCTACGCCGCCTCGCGTCGGGATCGGCCAAGGTCGCGGTCTTCAGCGACCGCGACTCTCCCTCGCTCATCCGCGAGACGATGGAACTCGGCGTCAAAGGCTTCATTCCCAAAGGTCTCGGCGTCAATCTCGTGCTCAATGCCTTGAGCCTCATCGAGATGGGCGGACGTTATGTGCCCGATGCGCTGCTCGCTTCTCGGCCCGAAGGTTTCGCTGAAAGCCCGGAAGCTTTTCTCAATGGCGGCCATGAGAAACTCACCCCGCGCCAGCAGGAGGTCTTGAGTGAACTCGGCAAGGGCCGCTCCAATCAGGAGATTGCCGCCGTGCTCGGCATTTCTGTCGCGACCGTGAAGCTGCACGTGAATGCGATCCTGCAAGCGCTTGGCGTGCGCAACCGGACGGAAGCCGCGATCATCGCGCTGCGTTCGCGGACGCCTGCCGCGACAAGCTGACGGCCTTCTTTTGCCGCGCGAACAAGGTTTTCTCGCCCTCTTCTGCTTTTCCATTTTTTACATTTTTTCATCGCCGGTCGTTGCCTGCGCATTGGCCAAAGGCGAAAGCGTCGCGATTGCCGGGGCCGGCGAAGACGGCGTGCTGACTTTGAGCGATGGCCGCAGCGTCAAGCTGGTTGGCATCGACATGCCGGAGCCAAGGGCTTCTCTGCCGGGAGATCTCCCCGGGAAGACTGTCTTCCTTCAATATGGCGGTACACGGATCGACCGTTACGGGCGGGCTTTGGCGCTTGTGATGTTTGCCGATGGAAGCTCGTTGCAGGAACGATTGATCGCCGACGGTGCGGCGCGCGTCGCTCCGTCGGGCGATATGCGCCTTTGCATGGCCGATCTTCTTGCCGCCGAAGCGCGCGCCCGTTCGAGCCGCCGCGGGCTTTGGCGCGATCCGGCTTTCGCTGTCCGGCAAGCGGATGATGTCGCTGCACTGGACCGGCTCGAAGGCAGCTATCAGCTCGTCGAAGGCGTGGTGAAGAGCGTTGCGAAAATCCGTGGCCGCCTCTATTTCAATTTCAGCGACGACTGGCGCAGCGACTTCACGGTGACAGTCGGCGCCGACGACGCTAAGCTTTTCGCTGTCGGCGGATGGGGAAAGCTCACAAGCAAAGAGCCCCTTCTTGTCGGCGCGAAAGTCAGGGTGCGCGGGGTCCTCAGCCGCTATAACGGACCCGGGATCACGGTCGCCGTGCCGGAGCAAATCGAGCTTCTGGACAGGGCAATGCCGGAAGAGAGTAAGAAGGCGGCTGATGAGCGTGGGCGAAAGACCTCGGCGAAAAAACCGCGCCGCAAGCCGGACGATGCAGCTCGGTAAGTTCGCGGCGCTGGGTCTCGCTCTGTGTCTGGCTGGTTGCACGACGAACCCGGCGACGGGCCGTTCGCAGCTTGCCACCATCATGTCGCCGGAGGATGAAGCGCAGGCGGGTGCCGAAGCGCATCCCAAGATCGTCGCGGCCTATGGCGGCGTCTATAATGACGAACGTGTCGGGCGCTATGTGGCGCATGTCACGGCGCGCATCGCCAAAGGCTCCGACCGCCCGGATATTTCCTATCGCGTGACGGTGCTGAACAGTCCCGTCGTCAACGCTTTCGCGCTGCCGGGCGGTTATGTCTATGTGACGCGCGGCTTGCTGGCGCTGGTCGATGACGAGGCGGAACTTGCCGGTGTGCTCGGCCATGAGATCGGCCATGTGATCGCGCGGCACGGGGCGCAACGCCAGACAGCGGCGCTTGGTGCGTCGGTGCTGGGGGCGGTGCTCGGCGCGGTCGTCGGCAATCAGGCGGTCGATCAGGTTGTCGGCGCGGGCGGGCAGGGGCTTCTCGCCGGTTATTCGCGCGATCAGGAATATGAGGCCGACGCGCTCGGTGTCCGCTATCTCGCCAAGGCAGGTTACGATCCCTACGCACAGGGCGATTTTCTCGCGACGATGGAAGAGCAGCGCAAATTGCAGGCGCTCGTCACCCGGCAGAAATACGAAGAGACAACCGACTGGCTCGCTAGCCATCCGGCGACGCCGGAGCGTGTGGCGGCGGCCAAGACCCATGCGGCGGATACAGGCATCGCCCCCGGCATGGGCGACCGCAATCGCAACGAGCTGATGCATGCGATCGACGGCATCATCTATGGCGACAGCCCGGAGCAGGGCCTCGTCCGTGGCCGGATATTCACGCATCCGGTGGAGCGCATTCGTTTTGAAGCACCACCGCAATTCACCATCGTCAACAGCCCGGACGCCGTGCTGGTTCAGGGGCCGGACAAGACGCTGGCGAAATTCGACAGCGGCGCAAAAGCGCCCGGCGTCGAGATCGGCGCCTATCTCGCCAATGTCTGGGCGACGGGCATCCAGCTGTCGCCGGTCGTGCGTTTCACGATCAACGGCATGGCGGCGGCGAGCGCGACGACGAAGATTGGCGACTATAATGCGCGTCTCGTCGTTATCGAGGCGGAGCCCGGACGCGCCTACCGTTTCCTGATGGGAACGCTGCCGCAAACGGGCAGTCGTTACGACCGCGCGTTGCAGGCTCTCGTCATGAGCTTCCGGCGGCTCTCGGTGGCGGAAGCGGCCGCGGCAAAGCCGTTGCGCATCCGCATCGTCGTGGCACGGACGGGCGATACGGCGGCGACGCTCGGCGCGCGGATGGCCTATCCCGATTACCGCGTCGAGCGTTTCCGCGCCTTGAACGGTCTCGCGGTGGGCGAAGCGCTGAGAGCGGGAAGGCTCTTCAAAATCGTCGCTGAATAACAAAAGGCCCGGCGCTGAGGCCGGGCCTTTCGAATGATCTTGAGGCAGCGCTTACGCGGCCTCGGGCTCTTCCTTCACGGCGACTTTTTCGCTGCGGCCGGAGCCGCCCTGAAGCGCCGCTTCAACCTTCTGCACCGCCGCATCTTCGCCGATCCGTTCGACGACGGCGACTTCGCGTGCCATGCGGTCGAGTGCGGCTTCATAGAGCTGGCGTTCAGAATAGGACTGCTCCGGCTGACGCTCGGAGCGATAGAGATCGCGCACCACTTCGGCAATCGAGATCAGATCGCCGGAGTTGATCTTGGCTTCATATTCCTGCGCGCGGCGGCTCCACATGGTCCGCTTGATGCGCGCCCGACCGCGCAGCGTCTCGATGGCATTGTCGACCACGACGGCCTCCGAGAGCTTGCGCATCCCGACGGCCTGCCACTTGTGGGTCGGCACGCGCAGCGTCATCTTTTCCTTGTCGAAGTTGATGACGAAGAGCTCGAGCCTGTAGCCCGCGACTTCCTGTTCTTCGATATCGAGAATCTGGCCGACGCCATGCGCCGGATAGACCACATATTCCTTGGTCTTGAAGATCGACCGGGGCGAAGGCTTCTTCTCTTCCTTGCGCGGCTCGGGTTTGGCTTCGACTTTCGCTTCCACCTTGGGGGCGGGTTTGACAGGCGCGGGCTCGGCCGCCTTCTGCACTTTGGGGGCCTCGGTCTTCTTCATATGCGTACTGTTTACTTTCGACTCGACTTTAGGTTCGGGCTTTTTGGCCTCGACCTTCGCATGGGGGGCTTTCGCCGGAGTGACGGGCTTCTTCTCGGGCGCCTTGGCCTTGACGGCTTCAAGCTTGGCAGCCGGCTTGGGCTTGGCGGCGGGTTTCGCGGCCACCTTGGCTTTGGGCGCGGGTTTCGCCGCCGCCTTGGCTGGTTTGACCGAAGCGGTAGCTGCTTTCGCCTTGGCCTTGACGGCCGGTTTGGCTTTAGCGGTAACCTTCGCGGCCTGAGGTTTGGCTTTGTGGCCGGCAGTCGCGGATTTCTGGGGCTTTTTCAATTTGCTCGCCATAGCCTTTCCTATACCCGAAAGACCGGTCGGAGCCTTGAAGCCCGGCCGATCTGTTTCACGCATACGACACAGACGATCGCTTCAAGACCATCCGAGAAAGCCGAACCCATGTCCCCCCGGCGCCTTTATATTGACGCCACCAGGGACTTGGTCGTCTTCGACCTTTTGCATATTGCTCAGGCTCACGCAGCAAAAGGGCATGCCGGCGGGCTTCTTGATGCCATTTGGAGCTAAAACGGCTCAAAATGACCTACCAAAGGCTTAGAACGAACGATCAGGCCCTTGGTTTTGAGCGGCATTTCTCGTCGGTTCGCGCGTCTGTCTCGCGAGTTTCAGTCTTGAGACAATATATCACAAACCTCCCCTAAAGGGAAGGCGGCACGCGCAAAACGCATGTGAGGTCAGAGGGATAGATCAGAATAGGCCGGGTGCGGACCAAGGCTCAGGGCCGGTCTCCAGCCAAATCCGGGGTGGAAAGCTGCGGCGGAATGCCTCGATCAGTTCTCCAAAGGAACCGCCGAAACCTCAGTCGCCCTCGCCCGGTTCGGCGCTGAAGAACTTTTCGAACTTGTCCGGCACGCCCTGCATGTCGTCGGCGTCATTGGGCGCTTCGCGCTTGATCGTGATGTTGGGCCAGCGCACCGCATATTCGGCATTGAGTTCCAGCCACTGATCGAGCCCGCTTTCGGTGTCGGGCTTGATCGCTTCGGCGGGGCATTCGGGCTCGCAGACGCCGCAATCGATGCATTCGTCGGGATGGATGACGAGCATGTTTTCGCCCTCGTAGAAGCAGTCCACGGGGCAAACTTCGACGCAATCCATGTATTTGCAGCGGATACAGGCGTCGGTCACAACATAGGTCATCAAACTCTCCCAGCCCTGCGGCTTTCTTCAACCGCAGTTAGATAAGGGCTTCGGGGATCAAGCGCCAGACGGCTTGAGCCCGAGCCGGGCCATGACACGCAAACGCGCCTGGCCGCTTTCACGGTCGGGAACGTATATCAGGCCCGCGACGCGCCGCAACAGGTTGGCTTCGTAATCGTCGAGGACGCCGTCGGCGTAAACCACTTCCCACATCTTCTCGATGAGGGTGATGCGTTCCTCCTCGCCATAGTTTTTCTTGACGGCCTGGGCCCAGCGGAAGAGATCGAGGGTCTTTGCCTCGTCGCTGGCGGCGATTTCGACCAGTTGCCGCACATCTTGCGGCGAAAGGTTGAAATAATCGGCGGCGATCTTTGCAATCGTTTCGCGTTCGCGTTCATCGAAGCGGGAATCCGCGGTCGATGCGGCGCGCACCAGAAGGGCGACGACCGCGATCTGCAATTCGTCGAAGCGACCGGCGATGGACGGTTCGTCGGCGCCGGTCAGGAAGGCTTTGATCTTGTCGAGCATGGAGGGGTTCCGTACAGGCGGTCGCCGTCGGCGACCTTGTCACTCGTCGTTTAAACCGTGAAATGCGTCGGTTTGACGGCGTTCCTTCTTGGTCGGGCGACCGCTGCCGGGCTCGCGCGAGGCGGTCTGGTCTTCAGATGAGGCGATACGCGGTTCGGGTGGGGAGAGGTCTTCATAAAGGGTTTGGGCTTCGGGCGCGGGACCGCGCCGGGAGCCGGGCAAAAGCACCTTGATGACGCGAACATGGGGACCGAGCGGGAAGGTCAGCACGTCGCCGGGTTTGAGGTTGCGGCTCGGCTTCACGATGCGCTCGCCGTTAAGGCGCAGCTTGCCGTCGGTGACGAAGCTCGCGGCCAAGGTGCGGCTTTTGAACAGCCTCGTGAACCACAGCCAGCGGTCCACTCTCTGTTCAAGGTCCGCCATCCGGGATTATTTGCCCTGGACGCGCTCTTTCAGCACGGCCAGCGCTGCAAAGGGCGAATCCGGGTCGATCTCGCGTTCGCGGCGCGGCGGCGTGGACGACCACTCGCGGCGCTCGCCGCCCTTATTGTTGCGATCGTCCTTGCGGCCATCGCGCGGACCGTCACGGCGTCCGCCATCCTTGCGTCCGCCCTTGGCGAATTTGTCGCGGTTGCCTCTGTTGCCGGGCTTGCCTGCGTTGTCGGCTTTGTTGCCTTCGTTGTCGGTCTGGACGCCTGCAGCGTTGTTGTCGTCACGCTTGCCCTTGTAGCGCTCGCGCGAACGCTGGCGACGCGGCTCGTCGGTTTTCTTTTCCCCGGTTTCGCCTTCGGCGGCCACCGCGCCCGTCGCGGCCGCGGGCCGGCGATGATGGCGCGGACGCTGCTCAGGTTTGTGGCGACGTTGCGGACGCCAGATTTCGAGTTCGACCAGTTCGACTTCGGCTTCAGGCGCAGGCGCTTCGGCAGCGGGGATTTCTTCCGCGGCCGCCACTTCGGCGGCGGGCTCGTCATGCGCTTCCTCGGAAGCGGGGATTTCTTCTTCGTTCGTTTCGGGGCTCGTTTCGAGGCCCGCTTCGGGTGCGGCTTCGGCGGCGACGGGGGCTGCCGGGGCGTGCGATTCCGAGGAGATCGTTTCGACGATGAATTTCGGCGCTTCGACCGGCTTTTCCTCGATCTTGGGCGGCTTCACCTTTTCAAGACGGGGATGATAGCCAAGACCTTTGAGGAGATTGGAGAACTCCTCGCCGGAGCAACCGACCAGCGACATCATGGCGGGGGTGACGACGAAGCCGCCATTATAGGAGCGTGCGGTGATGACCGGACGGATGAGGTCGGCGATGCGTTCCAGCATGTCGAGGCGCACGGCGCGGCCGCCGCAGACGCGGAAGCCCAGCGCATCGTAAAAGCCCGCGGGCGCCGCCGGATCGGCGGGCACGGAGGTGAGACCGGCGACGGGCGGCGTCGGCAATCCCTCGAAGGGATCGGGCACGTCCTTGCGGGTCAACGACCAGAGCGTCAGCAGCGCGCGCGCGGGCGCGGGCTTTAAAAGCGCCGGCATGAAGATCGAATAGCCGCCGAAGCGGACGCCGTATTTGCGCAGCTGGCCGCGCGAGGCCTGATCGAGCGAGCGCACATCTTCGGCGACGGTCTCGCGGCGCAGCGAGCCGAAATTTTCAATGAGGCGAAAGGCGATGCCGCGCGCAAGGCCGGTCACGTCCTCGGCGTCGCGCAAGGTTACAAGCGGCGCAAGCACCGTTGCGATATGGGCCTTGAGCCATGCGTCGAGACGGGCCACGACGCTTTCGCGCGACGGGCCGTTCAGCTCTTCGCCCGCGATCAGTTCGATGCGGGGGCTGAGCGGCGTGTCGCTCGCCTTCAATTCGGCGACGGGCTGGCCGTCCCAGATCAGACGTCCGTGGTCGGACAATTGAATTTCGATGTCTGCGGCGGCTGCAAGCCGCGCGGCGCGCGCAGCGATCTCGAGCGCGATCACAGGCTCGGAGGCGGCGCGCAGCACATTGGCGTGCACCCCCTCGGCCTTCAGATCGGGCACGAATACAAAACCTTGCAGGCGGCCGACATACTCGCCTTCCACCAAAACTTCGCCGTCGCTATTTACCGCCGCCATCAGATCCTCGTTCTGGCGTAGCCGCTTCATCAAAACGCTGGTGCGACGGTCTATGAACCGCTGCGTCAGACGCTCATGCAAAGCATCAGAGAGACTATCCTCTATCGCACGCGCACGCTCCTGCCAATGAGCAGGATTTTGGAGCCAGTCGGCGCGGTTGGAAACATAGGTCCATGTGCGCACATGAGCAATGCGCATCGAGAGCACGTCGATGTCGCCATCCGTGCGGTCGAGGCGGTCCAGCTGCGCCTTCAGCCAGTCTTCATCGATCTTTCCAGAACCTTCGGCAAGGAAAAGATAAAGCCGGGTGAGAAGCCCCGCATGTTCGCTCGCCATCGTCTTGCGAAAATCGGGCACTTGCGCGACGTCCCAGAGCTTTTTAATGGCCGCGGGCCCACGCGCCAGGCGGGCGACGTCATCGTTTTGCGACATGCGCATCAGGGCGTCGAGGTCTTCGCCGGTGCCCGCCCGCGTCAGGCCCGGGAGACCTGGCGGAAGCTCCAGGCTTTTAACGAGATTGGCGATGCTGGAAAATTCGGGATGCGGGTTGCGCCATTGCAACACATGCTCGGCGTCGAATTCATGGTTTTCGACGCGATGGATCATTTCATCGTTAAGGCCCGGGGCGTCGCCGGTGACGCCGAAGGTGCCGTTGTTCATGTGGCGTCCGGCGCGGCCCGCGATCTGGGCGATTTCGGAAACCCGCAAGGGCCGGTGCTGCGTGCCGTCGAATTTCGACGTCGAGGCGAAGGCCACATGATCGACATCCATGTTGAGGCCCATGCCGATGGCGTCTGTCGCCACCAGGAAATCCACATCGCCCGACTGGTAAAGCGCGACTTGCGCATTGCGGGTGCGGGGCGAAAGCGCGCCCATGACCACGGCGGCGCCGCCGCGCTGGCGGCGGATGAGTTCGGCAATCGCGTAAACCTGATCGGCGGAGAAGGCGACGATGGCGGAGCGGCGCGGCAGGCGCGTCAGCTTTTTCGAGCCCGTCCATGTCAGTTCGGAAAAGCGCGGGCGGTTGACGAAAATCGTGTCGGGCAGAAGTTTCTGGATCAGGCCGCGCACGGTTTCGGAGCCGAGCATCATGGTTTCGGAGAGACCGCGCGCGCGCAGCAATCTGTCGGTGAAGGTGTGGCCGCGATCGCGGTCGGCGGCGAGCTGGATTTCATCGACGCAAAGAAATTCGACCGGCCTGTCGAGCGGCATGGCTTCGACGGTGCAGATGAAATAACGCGCATGGGCGGGAAGGATTTTCTCTTCGCCGGTTATCAGCGCGACGACGCCCGCGCCCTTGATGCGCACGACGCGGTCGTAGATTTCTCGCGCCAACAAGCGCAGCGGCAGGCCGATCATGCCCGACGAATGCGCCATCATGCGCTCGATGGCGAGATGGGTTTTGCCCGTGTTGGTGGGTCCAAGCACCGCCGTGATGCGGGCCGGGCGGGCGGCGGGTTTCTGGAGGGGTGCGTTCATTTCTACGTCCGCACCTTCGGGCGAAAAGCCGCTTTGCGCAAGCGGGGGGAGCGGTCACGGCGTCACGGGCCTCGTCCTTCGAGACGCCGCTTCGCGGCTCCTCAGGATGAGGGTTGATTTCTGCATTTGCTTATTAGTGGGAGTCTGGCTGTAGATGCGGTCAATGAAATCAAGGGTCTATCCGCGTCATTGCGAGGAGCAACGCGACGAAGCAATCCAGCTCTTCCTGAGTTAGCGGCTCTGGATTGCTTCGCTTCGCTCGCAATGACGGGTTTGGGGCCAGCGTAGAGGCGGATTGACTCTTATATAACTCATGGGTTATTGGTTTCTCACAAATAGCCAGCGAGTTATGTATTCCGATGCTCGACGCTCACGCTCTGCTCTTCAAGACGCTGGCCGACCCGACGCGGCGGGCCATTTTCGAGCGGTTGTGCCGCGACGGGGAGCAGACGGTCGGGGGGCTGACGGCGGAGGCGGGCGTCTCGCAACCGGCGGTCTCAAAGCATCTTGGCGTGTTGAAGCAGGCAGGACTGGTGCGCGACCGGCATGAGGGTCGCCAGACGCATTACAGCGCGCGGCCGGACGCGCTCGTTCCGCTGACCGACTGGGCGAGCCAGATGGGTGAATTCTGGCGGGGCCGGTTCGACGCGCTCGAAGATCTGCTGAACAGGATGGACCAATGACAAATACATCGCCCGGCCCATCGGCTGAAACGCTCTCCGTCATTGTCGAAAGGGAGATCGCTCATCCGCCGGAAAAAATATGGCGCGCTCTTACGGAGCCGCATCTGATCGAAGAGTGGCTGATGAAGAACAGTTTCAAGCCTGTCGCCGGTCATCGTTTCGATCTTCATGCCGATTGGGGCGGTGTCGAATGCGAGGTGGTGACGATCGAGCCGCAGAAGACGTTGTCCTACACCTGGGCGGCGCACGGTCTCGACAGCGTCGTCACATGGACTTTGACGCCCACGAATGCGGGAACGCGCCTGCGCATGGAACAGACGGGTTTCCTGCCGGATCAGCAGATGGCCTATCGCGGTGCGACGGCGGGATGGCCGAGGTTCTTTGCGGCGCTGGAGCAGGTCGTGGCGCGGCTTGACTGAGTTTTACCGGCGCATAATCAAGGGATGTCGCATATGAGAATGTGGATCAGGCAGGGCCATCGCTGGCTCTCCATCATCTTTACACTGACGGTCATCGCCAATTTCGCGGTGCGGGCCTTTGGAGAGCCGCCGCTCTGGCTCACCTATTCGCCGCTGATCCCGCTCTTCCTGCTTTTGTTCAGCGGCCTTTACATGTTCGTGCTGCCCTATCTGCCGATGCGGCGCGGAGAGGGCGCGCGATAAGCGGGGCGGATGCAAACGCCACCATCGGCGGCCTTGCGCAGCGAGACGGCAGGGCCCACCTTTCGGCCACAGAATAAAACAGAGGCCGGTTTCGGTCCTCGATAAAACGGGAGAACCACATGAAACTCTATTATTCGCCGGGCGCCTGTTCGCTTTCGCCGCATATCGTGGCGAGCGAGGCCGGCATTGCGATCGAACTTGAAAAGGTCAATCTGGCCGAGAGGAAAACGGAATCCGGCAAGGATTACATGGCCATCAATCCGAAGGGCTATGTGCCTGCGCTCGCCCTCGACGACGGCAGCATCCTCACCGAAGGACCGGCCATCGTTCAGTATCTCGCCGCCCAGAAGCCGGCGGCGCAGCTTGCGCCCGCAGCCAACTCCATCGAGCATTATCGTTTGCAGGAATGGCTCGCCTTCATTGGCACTGAATTGCACAAGAGCTTCGGTCCGCTCTTCAACAAGGCATCGTCGGAGGATGCCAAGACGGCGGCGAAGGCCAATCTTGCCAAGAGGATCGGCTATCTGAACGACCGGCTCGCCAGCCTCAAATATCTGATGGGCGAGACTTTCTCGGTCGCCGACGCCTATGCCTTCACGATCCTCAACTGGACCAATTTCACCGGCATCGATTTGAAACCTTATCCGAACGTCGCGGCCTATATGGGCCGGGTCGGCGCGCGGCCCAAGGTGCAGGATGCGCTGCGGGCTGAAGGGCTGTTGAAGTAAGGCGGGGCGCAATCGTCATCCACTGACTGTCATCCCGGGCTCGTCCCGGGATCCAGGCGTCGAGCTCCGAGCAAGCGGCCCCTGGACCCCGGCACAAGGCCGGGGTGACACGTCATGGTTGGTTAGCGCCCAAGGTGTTAACGCTGCCAATGTGTTACCTGGAATATTAAACGAACGAAGGGGGTCCGAATCGGTTACCGCTTCGTTTTCGGGGTTCGTTCACGGCTAAATCTTGTGGTCTGGCAAGAGCTTAGGCAGACAAGTCGTTAACGCGGGGCGAGGAGAGGGAGTAAATCGTGAGCCGTTTTTGGTCTGAGCTTGTCCGGGATCTCTCGCCTTACGTGCCGGGCGAGCAGCCGCAAATTCCCGATCTGGTGAAGCTCAACACCAATGAAAATCCGTTCGGCCCGTCGCCCAGGGCGATTGAGGCCATTCGCGGCGCGGCTGCCGAGACGCTGCGCCTCTATCCCGATCCGCAATCGATGCGGCTCCGCGAGACGCTGGCCGCTTATCACAAAGTCGCGCCCGAGAACGTGTTCGTCGGCAACGGGTCGGACGAGGTGCTGGCGCATGTCTTTGCGGCGCTGCTGAAGCAGGCCGAACCCGTCCGGTTCCCGGATGTGACTTACAGCTTTTATCCGGTCTATTGCCGGTTATTCGGGATCGAGCATGAGACGGTGCCGCTCGACGCCGGGATGCGCGTGCGCGTCGACGATTATCTGGATCGCCGCGGGCCCGTCATCATCGCCAATCCCAATGCGCCGACCGGGATCGCGCTGCCGCGCGCAGAAATCATGCGGCTGGCGCGGGCGCGGGGCGAGGCGGCGGTCGTGATCGACGAGGCTTATGTCGATTTCGGCGCCGAGACGGCGGTGCCGCTCGTCCATGACCATCCCAATCTGCTGGTGGTGCAGACCCTGTCGAAGTCGCGCGCGCTGGCGGGGCTCAGGGTCGGCTATGCCATCGGCGATGCCGGTCTCATCGAAGCACTGACGCGGGTGAAGGACAGTTTCAATTCCTATCCGCTCGGGCGGCCCGCACAGGCCGGAGCGGTCGCCTCGCTTGAAGACGAGGCTTTTTTTCAAGCGTCCCGTTCGGCCGTCATGCTGAACCGCGCCCGCTTGAGCGAGGTTCTGATCCGGCTCGATTTCGAGGTCCTGCCTTCCAGCGCGAATTTCGTCTTTGCCCGCCATCGGCATCTGCCGGGCGAGGCGCTGGCTCTGGCGTTGCGCGAGAAGGCGGTGCTGGTTCGCCGTTTCGCCGCCCCGCGCATCGCGGATTTCCTGCGGATCACGGTTGGCTCTGAGGCCGAGATCGACCGGCTTGCCGAGGCCCTTTCGGTCATTCTTTCGGAAGTGCGCTGAGCGGCCCCGCGTGACGCAGGGGCAAGTGCGGTCCCTCTTTCGCTCGTTGTACCGGCGTCTATAGTGTCCGGCATCGCTATCCAAAGAACACGACACAAACTTGGGAGGACGCTTTAATGGACTTCAATATTCCGAAGGACATTGCCGACTATCTGGGGGTGCTCGACGCCTTCATCGACAAGGAAATCAAGCCGCTTCAGGCGAAGGACGACAATGAGCGTTTCTTCGATCATCGCCGCGAACATGCCCGCACCGACTGGGACAATCAGGGCCTGCCGCGCCATGACTGGGAAGCGCTGCTTGGCGAGATGCGCAAGCTTGCCGACAAGGCCGGGCATCTGCGCTACGGCTTGCCGAAGGAATTTGGCGGCAAGGACGGCACCAATCTCGCCATGGCCTTGATCCGCGAACATCTCGCGGCCAAGGGTCTCGGCCTTCACAACGATTTGCAGAACGAAACATCGATCGTCGGCAATTTCCCCACCGTGCTGATGTTCCGCGATTTCGGCACGGACGCGCAAAAAGAACAGTTCATCAAAGGCGGTCTCGACGGTTCGACGCGCATCGCATTTGGCCTCACGGAGCCCGATCACGGCTCCGACGCCACATGGATGGAAACCCGCGCCGTGCGTTCCAAGCGCGATGGCGTCGACGGCTGGCTCATCAATGGTCAGAAGATGTGGAACACGGGCATGCATGTGGCGACACATGACTTCGTCTTTGCCCGCGTCTCGGGCAAAGATGGCGACGCGCTCGGCATCGGCTGCTTCATCGTACCCGTCGAAACACCCGGCGTGAAGATCGAGGAATATCTCTGGACGTTCAACATGCCGACGGATCATCCGCGTGTGTCTTTCACGAATGTCTGGATTCCTGAAGATTCGCATCTGGGCGATGTCGAGCGTGGTCTCGAACTCGCGCAGCATTTCGTCCATGAAAACCGCATCCGTCAGGCTGCTTCCGGCGTTGGCGCGGCGCAATACTGCATTGACGAAAGCGTTGCTTACGCGCGTCACCGCAAGCCTTTCGGCAAGCCTTTGGCAGCCAATCAGGCGATCCAGTTCCCGCTCGTCGAGGCGCATACGGAATGCGAAATGGTGCGCAATCTTGTTTACAAGACCGCATGGCAGATGGATCAGATGTCAAAGCCTGACGTCGCGAAATATCTCTCCGACAAAGTGTCCATGTGCAACTACCGCGCAAACCGTCTCGTCTGCCAGGCGGCGGACCTTGCCATTCAGGTCCACGGCGCCATCGGCTATTCGCGTCACAAGCCGTTTGAGCACATCTATCGCCATCACCGTCGCTATCGCATCACGGAAGGCGCGGAAGAAATCCAGATCCGCAAGGTCGGCGGTCATCTGTTCGGCTATATGGGCTCGAACCGGCCCGCGAAGGCGGCGGAGTAAAGCTCCAAATAAAGGCTGTCACCCCGGGCTCGTCCCGGGGTCCAGGAGCGGCAGGCGTGGAGCAAGCGGCCCCTGGACCCCGGCATAAAGCCGGGGTGACAAGCTAAATAGTTTTTATGCTGATGAATCAGAGCCGCCGCGTTAATCCGCGGCGGCTCTTTTTTGTTCGGCGGGGTAGCGCAGGCGGGTGGCGGGCAGGATCAGCGTTGCCGTCGTGCCTTTGCCGAGCACGCTTTCGAGACGGAATCTGCCGTCGTGCAATTCGGTCAGCGATTTCGTGATCGAGAGGCCGAGGCCTGTGCCGCCATGCTGGCGGGCGCTTGAATCGTCGACCTGCCCGAAAGGCTCCATCACTTCCCCGAGCTTGTCTTCGGGAATGCCGATGCCGTTGTCGCTCACCGACAATTCAAGATCGCCGGAGGCGGCGATGCGCGCCGCGACGTCGATGCGGCCGAGGCGCGGCGTGAACTTCGAGGCGTTGGAGAGAAGGTTCAGCATGATCTGGCGCATGGCGCGCACATCGGCATGGACGAGCGGCAGGCCGGGTTCGGTCGAGAGGCTGACGACGAGCTGCTTTTCATGGGTGCGGGGGCGCACGATCTCGATAGACCAATGCAGGACTTCGGCGAGATCCATGTCCTGCTCTTCGAGCGGATAACGTCCGGCTTCAATTTTGGAGATGTCCAGAATGTCATCGATGACGCTCAGCAGATGGGCGCCGCTGTCGTTGATGTCTTTGGCGTATTCGGCGTAACGCTCCGACCCGACGGGGCCGAAGAGTTCGTCGCGCATGATTTCGGAAAAGCCGATGATCGCATTGAGCGGCGTGCGCAGTTCGTGGCTCATATTGGCGAGGAATTTCGTCTTGGCGCGGTTGGCCATTTCCGCCGTCTGCGTCGCCTCGCGCAAATCCTCTTCCGCGCGGCGGCGATTGATCGCGATCGAAGCGAGCTGCGCCGTGCCGAGGAGATAGGCCTGTTCCCAGGCATTGGGCGCGCGCGGTTCCTTCAGATAAAGCGCGATGGCGCCGATGCCGCCGCGGCCAGTCGCCGAAAGAATGTTCTGAAGCCAGAGCGAGCGGACGCCATAGGTGCGGGCGAATTCCTTCACGCTTTCGTCATTGTCGTCGGCCAACAGATCGGGCATGACGAGGCTGCGTTCGGTGCTCGCGACGGCTTGTCCGAAACCCTTGTCCTTATTCTCTTCCCAGAAGGTTGCGACGGCGGCTTTGAACGAAGGTGGAAAGCTCGGCGAGGCGCAGACGGTGAGGCGGCGGTCGTCGTCGGTCAGATAGACGGCGACATTGGCGGCAGGGTTCGTTTCCTCCGCGCCCTTGGCGACGAGGACCATTACATCGTCGATGGGGGCGCCGGCGGCCAGCGCCTCCAGCACGCGGAACTGGCTGACGAGTTCCATCTGGCTGCGCTTGCGCTCGGTGATGTCGCGCAGGTTCAGCACATAGCCTTCGACATTCGGGTCGCGGCGCAGATCGGTGACGGAGGCTTCGAACCAATGGACCCGACCGTCCGCGAGCCGGGTATGAAATTCCAGATGCTCGCCCGCGGGCATCTGGCCGCCGCGCGCATTCAGACTGTGCTGCACCCTGTCGGCCTCGGAGCCGGGCAAAAAGGAAAGCGCCGAGCGCCCGATCATCTGTTCGGGGCGAAAGCCGATGGTGCGCACGGAGGGCGAGGCATAGGTGATAATGGTGTTTATGTCGGTGACGACGATACCGTCGAAGGCATTTTCGACAAGGGCGCGGAAGCGTTCCTCGCGGCGGCTCAATTCGGCGTTGGCCTGCTCGGTGAGCAGGCGGGCGGCTTCGGAAGTGTCGCGCGCGGCGGCGAGGTCGGCGATGAGATCGGTGTTGTGCATGCGCAGTTTCAGCGCGTCTTCGGCGACGAGACGCGACTGGCGGGCCATGCGGGTGAGGTAGAGATAGGTGACGACGAAGCCGAGACCCAGAGCCTGGAATGTCGAGGAGCCGGAAACGAGGCAGCCGATGATGGCGGCGGCGGCCGTCGGCAGGGAGCAGGCGTAAAAGACCGCGCGGCGCGCGTTGGCGCTCATCGAGGTCGCTACGACGTGAATGATCTGGACGAGGATGAGGCCGAGATTCTGGATCTCGTTGGCGGGTTGCCAGAAGAGCGGCACCATGCCGATCCAGATTGTATTCATCAGCGCGTAGCGCGCGGCGGCGCCGTTGGTCCAGCCTTCGGCATCGTCTCGGGCGTCGCGGAAGAAGCGATGCTGGAAAAGCGCATAGTCGATCTGCAGAAGCGCCAGCGCGATCCACCAGGCAAAGATCAGGAGGGGGCTATAGACGCTCGGCAGATAGAGGGCGAAGGCGCCGGTGACCGCCGGATAGAGCAGGGGGACGGCGCGATAGCTCCGCATCACGGACCTGAGCAGATCAAGTCCGATTTCGTCCTGTCGCGTGGCGGTGACCTTCATTCGGTCCTCCCCGCTCGCCGCGCTTCGCCTGGTCCTTTTTATCCGCCTACGGATAATCTCTGATGGCCATGCTCATGCGCTCGTGCGTCCGAAACCACCAGTCTCGGTCAGGACGGTAAATATTCCCTGAAGGATCAGCCTCAATAACTGTCCGCGTTGGGGTCGGGAATGAGGACGTCGGACGCCTTTTTGGGCGGGGCGCGGCGGGCGCGAACATGGCAGGTTGCCGCCGTTTTCGAGTCGAGTTGATCGGTGGGCTGCCAATAAGCCGGAGCCCAGACGTCGGAGCGGCGGCGCGCCTCCGTCCGTTCGTCGGCGGTCAGCGTCTCGCGGACATGGTCGGCAAGCGTCGTATCGGGCTGGACGCCGAGCGAGAGCAGGGAGGGATTCCTGGAATAGAGGTTCGACCACATGCCTGCCGTGACGTTGTCCTGAGGCACGCCCTTGCCGTCGAGATAGAGCTGGGCGAGGGCCTTCTGCGCGTCCGGCCAGCCGGCATCGGCGGCGCGCTTCAACCAGGCGACGCCGTCGCCGTCCTTGCCGCCACGGATCAGGCATTGGCCGAGCATGGTCTGGGCGCCTTCATAGCCGTGGCCACGATAGGCAAAGCAGGTGAGCGGCTGGATGTTGTTGGCGCAGTCGCCTTTTTCGGCCGCCTCGACCGTGTCGGAATAGAAGGTGCTGGCCGGGTCGATCTCGCGGGCCGTCGGGACGAGATTGCCGTCGGCGTCGCGCCGATGGCCACCGCCCGCATTGCAGGAGGCGACGAACATTGCCGCGACGACGAGGATGGACAGGGTCGCCGCGAGGCGAACGGTTGGGCGGCCAGTCATCATAATCTATCTCCCCCTCGACACAGCGGAAACCGAGCTCCCGCCGTTCATAAAGCTCAACGGTTTTATCCGTGATGTCCGTCGGTCGGTTTTGAAAGCCGGGCGGCTCCGACGCGGGCGTCATGGTGTTGTGAATTGGCCCGAACCGCAAGTTAAGTTCGCGTGAGAAAGCCCGGCCGATTTACGCAGGGGAATTCCGCCATTCGGCGCATGTCGATAGAGGGGCTCATCTGGGTGTTTGACCCCGCTTGGCGGTTCTTCGATACTCCGCGCGTTTTGGGCCGCATTTTGGGGCCCGCGCCTGCCTTATGTTAAGGTGGCGCCAGCGGAATTTCGGTGAAAGTTACGGACATGGCCAGCAAGAAGACCGTCAAGGATTGGGAAGCATCGGTCGACAAGCAGACCAAGGGCGCCGGTGTCTCCTCGCTCGTCTGGCACACGCCCGAAGGCATCGATGTGAAGCCGCTCTATACGGCGGACGACCTCGAACGCATCGCGGCGGAAGGCTATGACGCGAACACGCTGCCGGGCTTCGGGCCGTTCACGCGCGGGCCGCAGACGACCATGTATGCGGGCCGTCCCTGGACCATCCGCCAATATGCGGGCTTCTCGACCGCCGAAGAATCGAACGCCTTTTATCGCCGCAATCTCGCAGGCGGCCAGAAGGGTCTCTCGGTCGCTTTCGATCTTGCCACCCATCGCGGCTATGACAGCGATCATCCGCGCGTCGTCGGCGATGTCGGCAAGGCTGGTGTCGCCATCGACTCGGTCGAGGACATGAAAATCCTGTTCGACCAGATCCCGCTCGATGAAATGTCGGTGTCGATGACGATGAACGGCGCGGTCATTCCGATCCTCGCCAATTACATCGTCGCTGCCGAAGAGCAGGGCGTTTCCCAGGACAAGCTCGCGGGCACCATTCAGAATGATATTCTGAAGGAGTTCATGGTCCGCAACACCTATATCTATCCGCCCGAGCCTTCGATGCGGATCATCGCGGACATCATCGGCTATTGCTCCAAGCACATGCCGAAGTTCAACACGATTTCGATTTCCGGCTATCACATGCAGGAAGCCGGTGCGACGCAGTTGCAGGAACTCGCCTTCACGCTGGCGGACGGGCGCGAATATGTGCGCGCGGCGCTGCAAGCCGGTCTCGACGTCGACGACTTCGCGCCGCGCTTGTCGTTCTTCTTCGCCATCGGCATGAATTTCTTCATGGAGGTCGCAAAGCTCCGCGCCGCGCGCCTGCTCTGGAACCGGATCATGACCGAGTTCGGCGCGAAGGACCCCAAATCGCTGATGCTGCGCACGCATTGTCAGACGTCGGGTGTCTCGCTGACCGAGCAGGACCCCTACAACAACGTCATCCGCACCACCATCGAGGCGCTGGCGGCCGTGCTTGGCGGCACGCAGTCGCTGCACACCAATGCGCTCGATGAAGCGATTGCGCTGCCGACGGAATTCTCGGCGCGTATTGCGCGCAACACGCAGCTCGTCATCCAGCATGAGACGGGCGTGACCAATGTGATCGATCCGCTGGGCGGGTCCTATTACATCGAGAGCCTGACGCATGCGCTGGCCGAAGAAGCCTGGAAGATCATCGAAGAAGTCGAGGAGCTTGGCGGGATGACCAAGGCGGTCGCCACCGGGATGCCGAAACTCAAGATCGAGGAAGCCGCCGCGCGCAAGCAGGCGCGCATCGATCGGGCGCAGGAAGTGATCGTCGGCGTCAACAAGTACAAGCCAGCCAAGGAAGATCATCTCGACATCCGCGACATCGACAATGCCGAAGTGCGCGAGAACCAGATCGCGCGGCTGAAGAAGATGCGCGACACGCGCGATGAAGCCAAATGCAAGGCGGCGCTGAAGGCGCTGACAGACGGCGCGCGCGGCAACGGCAATGTGCTCGCACTCGCCATCGATGCGGCGCGGGCGCGCGCCAGCGTCGGCGAGATTTCCGATGCGATGGAAGATGTCTTCGGGCGTCATCGCGCCGAGATCAAATCCATCTCGGGCGTTTACGCGCAGGCTTATGAGGGAGACGCAGGTTTCATGCAGATCCAGAAAGAGATCGAGGAATTCGCCGAGGTCGAAGGCCGCCGTCCGCGCATGCTCGTCGTCAAGATGGGGCAGGACGGACATGATCGCGGCGCGAAGGTGATCGCCACCGCTTTCGCCGATCTCGGTTTCGACGTCGATGTCGGGCCGCTGTTTCAAACGCCGGAAGAAGCGGCGCGCGATGCAATTGAGAACGACGTGCACGTCATCGGCATTTCGAGCCTTGCCGCCGGGCACAAGACGCTGGTCCCCACTCTGGCCGAAGCGCTGAAGAAGGAAGGCGCGGGCGATATTCTCATCATCTGTGGTGGCGTCATTCCGCAGCAGGATTATGAGTTCCTGAAGAAGGCGGGTGCGTCCGCCATTTTCGGTCCGGGTACGAATATTCCGGCTGCGGCATCGGAAATTCTGACGCTCATCCGCGAGAAGCGTCGCAAGGCTGCGTAAATTTTACGTAGTGCCATTGCACGAGGCAGAATTTCCTTCTGCCTGAATGCCGTGCTGTGTGTGCGACATTTGAGCGCCCGCGCTTCGCTGTGCTTGTAAGGTTAACCAAAGCGACTTAAATCCGTCGCCAATGATGAGCCGTTCGAGTCTCGTCAGGCGTCGGCCACAGTTGCACTCAACGATCTCCGAGTTGCAATCCACGGCCTTCGCCGAACAAGTCGCGTCCCCCGGGAATTGGGCCCCGGGTCAAACGCGGCCTCCGCGTCGTTTAAATTTGCGAGAGATCCGACGGAGGTGCTCGATGAGCGCCAACGAAAAAGCCATGCGCCCCAACGATTCCCGCGACGATGCGGAAAGCAGACTGCAGACGGAAACGCAGCACGCCGCCTATTATCAGGTGTTGGCGGATCGTCTTGAAAATCTGCTGCGCGACATGCAGGCGAAAGGCACGCCCGCCGACGACAGCCTGTTGCTGCGTCTTGCCGACCTGCTTTCCGAGACGCGCGGGCGATTGCGCAAATCTTCCAGATAAAAATTTCTATTTCATCGCTGCCCGCGAGACGGGCTCCGCATCGGGCGTCAGCGACGCCGTGCGCTCCGTCACCCGCGTCAACTCCATCACCGCGCCGCCCAGCGGCGTGCGGAGCTGGAAGCGCACGGGCATATAGATCCGTCCGCCGTCGAAGGGCGCGAGCCAGACCTTCATGTCGTCGTTCCGGCGCAGCATATCGGTGAACTTGCGCCGCTCGACGGGCGCGATGGCGACGTAGCGGATCGTGCAAACGACCGTGGTGACGGAATGATCGAGCCCGCGCGGCGTCATCTCCTTCGTGCCTTCATAAGCGAGCTTCAAATCGTAGCGCCGCTTGCCGTCGAAGACCGGGATGGTGCGCTTGCACGGATTGTTCGAGGCCGCGACCGGCATCAGGAAGGCGCTCATCGGGTCTTGCGTGCCCTGCTGCAGCGAGGGCATCACCTCGTCGAGGTCGCCGGGGTCATAAGGCGGCACGGCGCTGAGGCGCGGCATACCATCACGCGTGTAGGACATGGTGACGAGGCGCGTGCTGTGCTTGCTGGTGCTGTCTGAAACATAGTGGCGCGGTTTGACGCTGTCGCCGCCCAGCCAACCCTCGCTCCTGAGTTTGTAGTCGGCCGGATAGAAAGCGCGTGTCGTGCCTGCCGTGCCCATGGTCGCGGCGAGGCGATATTTGTCGTCGTCGACGGCGGCTTTGAAATTGCCCTGAATGAAAAGCAGTCCGCCGACATAGATCGTGAAATCGGCGGCGACATGGGTTGGCGCGGGTGGCGTTGCCTCAGGGGCAGCCGTCACCTTGCCGATGGCGAGGGCCGAGCTTTCCGGGGCAAGCAGCGCCGCGAGGGCGAGGCCCACAAGGAACGATCCGCTTCTGCGTTGTCGCTTTGACATCATGACCCTTTTTCGGGACCCATTCCGCCCGATGCGGATTGAACGCGGGGCCGTTCCGCCCGGTTCCGCCGCCGGTTTTGAGCCTTTCGGGCTCTGGACGGGGGGAAGCCAAGCCAGTATGCAACTTGCTATGGCGCGGAACGACGAGAAAAGCCTGAAGCGGCGGCGGAGAGCAGGGTGAGCGAACGGAGCATTGCCGATCCCGAGACGCTGGCCGCGCGTATCCGCACGGGCGACCGAACGGCTCTGGCGCGGGGCATCACGCTCATCGAATCGACGCGCGCCGACCATCAGGAAGCCGCGCAGGCGCTGCTGACCCTGCTGCTGCCCGATACGGGCCGCGCGGTGCGTCTTGGCCTGTCGGGCGCGCCGGGCGTCGGCAAGTCGACTTTCACCGAAGCTTTCGGGACGTTCCTGACCGGGCGCGGCCACAAGGTCGCGGTGCTGGCCATCGACCCGTCCTCGGCGCGGTCGGGCGGCTCGATCCTCGGCGACAAGACGCGCATGGAATTGCTCGCCCGCGATCCCAACGCCTTCATCCGCCCCTCGCCCGCCGGCGGGACGCTGGGCGGCGTCGCGCGGCGGACACGCGAGGCGATGCTGCTGACGGAAGCAGCGGGCTTCGACGTGGTGCTGATCGAGACGGTGGGCGTCGGCCAGTCGGAAACGGCGGTGGCCGACATGGTCGATATGTTCCTGCTGCTGCTGTCGCCGGGCGGCGGCGACGAATTGCAGGGCATCAAGCGCGGGATCATGGAGCTTGCCGACCTTGTCGTCGTCAACAAGGCCGATGGCGATCTCGTTCCCGCAGCCAAACGCGCGGCGATGGAATATAAGGCGGCGTTGCATCTGATGCGGCCCAAAAGCGCCTATTGGTTGCCCAATGTGCTGCTCGCCTCGGCGCTGAAAGGCGTGGGCATTCCCGAGATATGGGAGGCCGTCGAGGCGCATGGCAAGGCGCTGGGGGAAGCGGGCGAGCTTGAGCGCCAGCGGGCTCAGCAGGCCCAGGCCTGGATGTGGACCGAGATCAGGGAGGGGCTTTTCGCCTCGCTGAAGGCCAATAAGGAAGCCGCCCGGCTGATCCCGTCGCTTGAAGCGGCGGTTAAAGCCGGGACGATGACGCCGACACTGGCGGCGCGGCGGCTGCTGGGGCTGGTTTTCGGGACGTAGGCCCTCACCCTCCCATGCCTTCGGCGTGGGTCCCTCCCTCTCCCGGAGGGAGAGGGGTGAAAAGCGGGGAATTGCGGGCAAAATCGCCCCTTTTACCCGCCGCCCCTTGACTGGCCGCACCCCGCCTTTTATACGTGCCCGCCTGACCGGTCCTTGTGACCGGCCCATCCATTTGAGCTGTAAGGAAGATACCATGTCGCGTCGTTGCGAACTTACCGGCAAGGCCGTGATGTCGGGCAACAATGTGAGCCATGCGAACCGCAAGACGCGTCGCCGGTTCCTGCCCAACCTCTGCCAGGTGACGCTGATCAGCGACGCGCTTGGCCGTCAGGTTTCGCTGCGCATCACCGCGCATGCGCTGCGTTCGGTTGAGCATAATGGCGGTCTGGACACGTTCATCCTCAAGGCCCGCAAGACCGACCTCTCGTCGCGCGCGCTGAAGATCCGCACGGACATCGAGAAGGTGAAGGCCGCCGCGCCTGCCGCCGCCGCCGCTTAAGACGTCGAAATTTCGGCCGAATTCGTTCGGTACGGTTAAGAACGGGCAGCTTCGGCTGCCCGTTTTGCTTTCAGCATTGTCAGCGCCCGGATAGTATTTCCCTCTGTTGGGGGGAGTTTCGATGCTGGACAAGGGAGTGGAGCGGCGCGGTCCGCCAAAGCCTGCGGGGGTCATTTCCCGGACGCTGACCGCCATGGGGCAACTGATCCTGCCGGTGTTGTTCCTGCTGATCTCCGTCACCGCCGTCTGGCTGACGCGCGCGGTTCCCGCCACCGATTTCCGTTTTTTGAAGCAGCTCGACGCCTCGCTCGATCCGGCGTCCGGCGGCTGGCTCACCTGGGCCGTGCTGCTGCTGCCCGCATCTTTCTTCGTTTTGAACCTGACCAGCCGCCGCTATGGGCCGTCGCGCGCTTTCGCTTCGGTCGTCATCGCCTGGGCGATTGTCGGCGGCGGGATTTACTGGGGCATGTCGCAGGGGCTCATCGCGTCGTTCGAGCGCGAGGTTGCGCCGGTGGCGCTCGCCTGCGCTTTCGCGGGTGCGCTCTTTGCCGGACAGATCGTCTGCATCTGTCTCTTCGACTGGCTGCGCGGCATTCCGTGGTGGGAGGCGCCGTTGATGGGGGCGCTGATGGGCGGGCTCGCCTTCACCCTCGTCTTCCACGCGGGCACAGGCGGCTCATGGGGCGAAGCCCAATGGCCGCGTCTGGCCGTGCTTGCGGCGGTTCAGCTTATTTGGGCGCTGGGGCAGCTGCTTCCGACGGCGATGCTGCGGCGGGTGATCCGACCGGCGCCGGGCTTTGGGGGAGCCTGAGCACCTGGGGATCGGGCTTCAGGCGGAACATCATCAGATAGGTGTGCTGAAGCGGACTGAAATTGTCGTCCGAAATCACATAGACCCAGACATTGCCTTTTTCGTCCTTGCGGACGGCGAGGCCTTCCATGTTGTCGATGTTGCGCTTGCGGTCGGCGCTGAGCAGCACGTGGCTTTCGACGACGGCGTTTGGCTTTATATCGGCGCCGATGATGCGGCGAAGCTGCATGCCCGCGCCTGCGAGCAGCGAGAAGCTGCGCTCGAGCAGAAGGTAATCGCCATTGGGCAGGCGGGCGAGATCGGTCGGGCGAAAGGGATCGTTGAGCTTCAGCGAGAAGCGCTTCGGCACCTTGCCCTCGATCAGAAAGCCGCGAACATTGCCGCGCGGATCGCGGCCGTTTTCGGAGATGGCGAGGAGCGGCTGCTTGTCGCCGCCGGTTTCGGGCAGGCGCGTCGCCAGCGCCTCGATGCCTTCGTTCCAGGGCAGCTTGCCGAGACCGCGCTCGGTGACGAGTTGCACCGGCTTTGCCTTGAAACCGTCATGGCCGAGATCGTAACGCCAGATGCGGTGATGGCGCTCGAAGCTCACATAGGCGTCGCCCTTCAGCGGATCGCCAGCGACGGCCAGACCTTCGGCGTCGCCATAGGCTTTGCCTTTGATCGGTTTGCCGTCGAGGCCGAGGAGCGGCGCCATCGTGCCTTCGCCGAGACCGGAGAGGCGGCCCTTCTCGTCATAGAGAATTTGCGCGGTGAACCATTGCGCCTCGTCGGAGACCGACAGAAGCGTCGAGCCGTCGGCGCTGATGGCAAGGCTCGACCAGCCGCCGAATTGTTTGTGGTCTGAAGAAACCTCGATCGTGCCCGCCCATTCGAGATCGCCCGCCTCGAAGTCGTTGCGGTTGTCGGGGTTCCAGCGGATGGGTTGGCTGGCAAGCTCGATCTTGACCGGCTCGCCGGGAACGGGTTTCGGCTTGTCGGCGGCGGAGGCCGCGCAACCGGAAGACAGAAGGGCCAGGGCCACGAAGCCCCGCGCCAGATGCCGGTTCGTCCTACGCCACGCCATCAACTTGCCTCACATGACGTCATCGGAAGACGCCGGAATTTCAAACAGCCGTTATTGCGGGCGCATAGACGCCAAACGCATGCGCGAGGCATCATATCGGGGCCTAGGCCATTCACAAGCGCCGCCATGCGGCGGGAGATGGAACATGACGAAAAACAACGCAAGCTCACCGTTCGGACATAAAGGCATGAGCCGCAGGGACATGCTGGCGGCGGGCGCGGTTCTGCCGCTGGCGCAGATCCTCGGCAATCGCGCTCTGGCGGCGGAGGCGGCGGCGGAAACCAAAACGGTCACAATAAAAGCACCGTCAGGACGCGACATATCGGCGGCCTGGGCCGCGCCCGCCGCATCGAAAGCGCCAGCGTTGCTCCTCGTTCACGAATGGTGGGGCCTTAACGATCAGATCAAGGCAGTCGCTACTGAATGCGCGCGGCTGGGCTACGGCGCGCTCGCCATCGATCTCTATGGCGGCAAGGCGGCGGCGAACGGCGATGCTGCGACGGCAAAGGCGCTCGTCTCCTCCGTCAAAGACGGTGAGGCGGGGGAAACGCTTGCCGCCTGGATCGACTGGCTACGCGCTTCGTCCGGTGTCAAAGGCGTCGCAACGCTGGGCTGGTGTTTCGGCGGCGGCTGGTCGCTGGCCGCGAGCATCCTCAGGCCGGTCGAGGCGACGGTCGTCTATTACGGGCGCGTCAACCGCACGGCGGATGAGCTGCGCCATCTCAAGGGGCCGGTGCTTGGCCATTTCGCCAATCGCGATCCGAACATCAATCACGAGATGGTGGCGGGGTTCGAAGCGGCGATGAAGGAGGCGGGCCAGCGGTATGAGGATTACTGGTACGAGGCCGATCACGCTTTCGCCAATCCGACGACGGCGCGTTACGACGAGGCGGATGCGAAATTGGCGTGGAGCCGGACGCTGGATTTTTTGAAGACACATCTTTCACCCTCCCCTTGAGGGAGGGTCAAAACGGCGGCTCGCCGTTTGGGGAGGGGCATCGCCATTTGCCTCGAATATCGAGCATCATTGAATTTTCCGCTGCATCCCCTCCCCGAACGACATGGTCGTTCGACCCTCCCTCAAGGGGAGGGTGGGAAGAAGAAGGAGTTGAGAAATCTGAGGCTTCAGCTCACCGCGCGGGCGGCGCGCATCGAGACGCCTTTTTTGCCGCGGGCCGCTCCGCCGCGCGGGCCGTTTTCGTCGTCGAAGAGTTCGGCGAGTTTTTCGGTCATCACGCCGCCAAGCTGTTCGGCATCGACAATGGTGACGGCGCGGCGGTAGTAGCGCGTGACGTCATGGCCGATGCCGATGGCGATGAGTTCGACGGGCGAGCGCGTTTCGATCTGTTCGATGACGCTGCGCAAGTGGCGTTCGAGGTAGTTTCCGGCATTGACCGAAAGCGTCGAGTCATCGACCGGTGCGCCGTCTGAAATCACCATCAGGATGCGGCGCTGCTCGGGCCGCGCCAGCAAACGGTTATGCGCCCAGATCAGCGCCTCGCCGTCGATGTTTTCTTTCAGCAAACCCTCGCGCATCATCAGGCCGAGATTGCGGCGCGCGCGGCGCCACGGGCTGTCGGCGGCCTTGTAGATGATGTGGCGCAAATCGTTGAGGCGACCGGGCATGGCGGGCTTGCCGTCGGCGAGCCACCGCTCGCGCGCCTGACCGCCCTTCCAGGCCCGCGTCGTGAAGCCCAGAATTTCGACCTTCACGCCGCAGCGTTCGAGCGTGCGCGCCAGAATATCGGCGCACATGGCGGCAACCGTGATCGGCCGGCCGCGCATCGAGCCTGAATTGTCGAGCAGTAGCGTCACCACCGTGTCGCGGAAATTCATGTCGTGTTCGATCTTGAACGACAGCGGATGCATCGGGTCGGTGACGACGCGCGTCAGGCGACCGGCATCGAGAATGCCTTCCTCGAGATCGAATTCCCAGGTGCGGTTCTGCTTCGCCAGCAAGCGGCGTTGCAGGCGATTGGCGAGGCGCGAGACGACGCCCTGCATCTGCTGCAATTGCTGATCGAGATATTGACGCAGACGCGCCAGCTCCTCGACGTCGCAAAGATCTTCGGCGGCGATCACCTCGTCATATTGCGCGGTGAAGACCTTGTAGCTCGGCTCGCGATTGCGCGCATCGTCGGCGCCGTTGGGACGCCAGGGCTGATTGCCCTCGCTCGTCTCGTCGGCGTCGCCGTCCATCGGCTGATCGTCGCTTTCGACTTCAACCGTCTGCTCGTCGCCTTCTTCGCCTTCGCCTTCGGAATATTCGACCTTGTCGGCCGACGCGCCGTCTGGCTGTTCAGCTTCGCCGGACTGGCTTTCCTGCGATGATTGATCGCTGTCGCCTTCCTGATCGTCGCTGTCTTCGGAACTGTCGTCCGAGGACTGGCCGAGTTCGGCGCCCATGTCGAGATCGACGAGGATGTCGCGCGTGACGCGGGCGAAAGCGGTTTGATCCTCGGCAATGCCTTCAAGGCGCTTCAGATCCTTGCCGGCTTTTTCCTCGATCCAGGGGCGCCAGAGATCGACCAGGGTTCTGGCCGATGGCGGCGGCGCTTCGCCGGTCAATTGCTCGCGCACCATCATGGCGACGGCTTCGGCCAGCGGGGCTTCGTCGCGCGTCTTGATGCGCTGATAGCCGCGCGACTGGGCGCGTTGTTCGAGCGCGGCGGCAAGGTTCTGGCCCATGCCCATCATCTGGTTCGCGCCGATGGCCTCGCAGCGCGCCTGCTCGACCGCATCGAAGACGGCGAGCGCGTTGCCGCCTTCGGGCTGGAGGCGGGTGTTGATCTTCTCGTCGTGATGGGCGAGGCGAAGCGCGTAAGCGTCGGAAACGCCGCGCACCTGCGCGACCTCTTCGGGCGGCAGCGCGCGGCTCGGCAGCGGCAGGCGGGCGCGCAGCCCGCGCAAGCCCGGAGGCTCGGTGCCGAAGGTCACCGTCAGCTCAGCGTTCTCCGCAATCGTGCGCATGGTTGTCGTCAGCGCACGCTTGAAGGGTTCGACCGGGCCTTCTTTACTCTTCATTGTCCTGAAGCTTTCGCCGTCGCGGATCAGGCAACCATGATGTGGGCGGCGCTGTCGGGCAGATCCTCGCCGAAGCAACGCTGATAGAATTCCGCCACCGTGGCGCGTTCAAGCTCGTCGCACTTGTTAAGGAAGGTGAGACGGAAGGCGAAGCCAACGTCGCCGCCGAAAATCTCGGCGTTCTCGGCCCAGGTCAGCACGGTGCGCGGGCTCATCACGGTCGAGATGTCGCCGTTGATGAAAGCTGAACGCGTCAGGTCCGCGACGCGAACCATGGCGGCGATCTTCTTTTGGCCGGCATCGGTCTGATACGACTTGATCTTCGACAGCATGATGTTCACTTCGGCGTCATGCGGCAGGTAGTTCAAGGTCGTGACGATGTTCCAGCGGTCCATCTGACCCTGGTTGATCTGCTGCGTGCCGTGATAGAGGCCCGACGTGTCGCCGAGACCGACGGTATTTGCCGTCGAGAAGAGGCGGAAGGCGTTGTGCGGGCGGATGACGCGGTTCTGGTCGAGCAGCGTCAGCTTGCCCGAGACTTCCAGAATGCGCTGGATCACGAACATCACGTCGGGACGGCCCGCGTCATATTCGTCGAAGACGAGGGCGACGGGGTGCTGCAGCGCCCAGGGGAGCAGACCTTCGCGGAATTCCGTGACCTGCTTGCCTTCGCGCAGCACGATCGCATCCTTGCCGACGAGGTCGATGCGGGAGATGTGGCTGTCGAGGTTGATGCGGATGCAGGGCCAGTTGAGGCGCGCCGCGACCTGCTCGATATGCGTCGATTTGCCCGTGCCGTGATAGCCCTGAACCATCACACGGCGATTGAAGGCGAAACCCGCGAGAATGGCGAGCGTCGTGTCCCGGTCGAAGAGATAGTCCGGGTCGAAGTCCGGGACGTATTCGCTCTTTTCCGAGAATGCGGGGACCTGCATGTCCACGTCGATCTTGAAGACCTCGCGGACGTTGACCTTTTTGTCCGGCGAATTCTGGGACATGCTGCCAGTCACTTCCAAGCTCATCTTACCCTGCTTCCAAAGTCGCGCCGTCTTGTGCTCAAGACGGTCAAGTTTCGAGATCGGGTGGCCCCGCGCGCTTTGCGATGCCGTTGGACGCGAGGGCGTTCAACCCCGTTTGCCCAGATCGCCGTGAGATCAGCAGAAGCCGCTCTTTCGGAGGTAATCGTAGGCCTGGATTACCTTGCGCAGACGTTCTTCGGCGGATCGGTCGCCGCCATTTGCGTCCGGGTGGTGCCTTTTCACAAGTTCCTTATACCGGGACTTAATTTCGTTCAAGGACGCGGTGTCCTCAAGCCCCAGAGTTTGCAAAGCCTGATGCTGTAATGGCTTGGCGCGGCGGCGCGGCGGGGCCCCGTCCGGGCCTTCCGCTGCGGCATCCCCAAAAAGGCCGAAACTGTCGCGCAACGCCGCGCCGCCGCGCTTGGACTTCGGGCCGAAGCCCTGGCTGTAGCCGGGCGCGGCATTGACGCCGAGGCCCCAAGTCGGGCGATGGCCGGTCAGGCCCTCGCGCTGGAACTTCGCCACTTCGGCATCGGTCATGCCCTGGAAGAAGTTATAATTCTGGTTGAATTCGCGAATATGGGCGGCGCAGAACCATTTATAGGTGGCCTCGCGGCCATTGAGTTCCTGTCCGCCGCTGCCCGGCACGGGCGCGCGGTGAAGCCCGACATTCTTGCAGCCGTCCCAGTCGCAGGGGCGCTGATTGGCTTTGGCTTTTTGCGCCTCGCGCGCCTCCGCCGTGCCCTCGAGCCCACGTTGCTTGCGGGGGGCAATGCGAATGCTGTCGAAATATTTGGAAGACAAGTTCACGACCAGACTTTTTGGGTTGGCGGTATGTGCAATTGAGGCACGCACCGTTTAGGGTCGAGGATGATAGCAGAAAAACTTCCAGAGGTGTTGTGTGACAGTTGCCGAAATCATCCGCGAAAAGCTCGAAAAGGCTTTCGCGCCGTCACGTCTCACCATCGAGGATGAATCCCACAAGCATCACGGCCATGCCGGGCACAGGCCTGGTATCGAGACGCATTTTAATGTGGTGATTGTCGCGGCGGCTTTCGAGGGCAGGCCCCGCGTCGCGCGGCATCGCATGGTGATGGCGGTGCTGGCCGACGAGATCGGCAATCCGGTTCATGCGCTGGCGCTGAAGGTGCTGACGCCCGACGAAGCGGCAAAGGTGGAAGAGGAGTAAAGGCCCTCACCCAACCCTCTCCCAGAGGGAGAGGGCTAGAATGGATTCGGTGAAGGCTATTCCTTTTCGCCCCTCTCCCTCTGGGAGAGGGAGGGACCCGCGCCGAAGGCGTGGGAGGGTGAGGGTCTTAATCCGCCGCCGACTTCGCGCGGATCGGCGTCACGCGCAGTACGGCGAGCTGGTTGCGCTGGCGGCGCAGGATTTCGAATTTGAAGCCGTGAAAATTGAACGCCTGTCCGACGACGGGGATGGCGCGGGCTTCGTGGATGACGAGGCCGGCGATGGTGGTCGCTTCCTCGTCGGGCAGGTGCCAGTCGAGCGCCCGATTGAGATCGCGGATCGGCAGCGAGCCCGCGACGATCACGGAGCCGTCGCTTTGAATGCGGATGCGGGTGCGGTCGATGTCGTGTTCGTCGGCAATGTCGCCGACGATTTCCTCCAGAATATCTTCCAGCGTGATGAGGCCCATCAGCCCGCCATATTCATCGACGACGAGAGCGAAATGAGCCTTGCGCCGCAGGAAGGCATTCAATTGCTTTTGCAGCGGCGTCGTGTCCGGCACGAACCAGGGTTCGGTTGCTATGTCGAGCACCTTGATCGCGGCGGGCTTCCAGCCGGCGCCCGCGACGGCGCGCAGAAGGTCCTTGGAATGCAGCACGCCGACGATGTTTTCCGGCTCGTCGAGCCAGAGCGGCAGGCGCGTATATTGTGCCGCCAGTACTTGCGCGACGATCTCCTCGTTCGAGGCAGCGGCGTCGATCATGGTCATGTTCTTGCGGTGAACCATGATGTCGCCGACATCGAGGTCCTGCAAATCGAGAATGCCGCCCAGCATGTCGCGGTCGCGCTTCACCACGCCGCCTTCGCGGTGGTGCAAATTAATTGCGCCGCGAATCTCTTCGTGCGGAGAGAGGACGTTCACAACTCCGCTGACATCGACGCCGAAAAGGCGCAGGACGCCGCGCACGATGAAGCGCACGGCAACTGTCACCGGCGTAAACACCCAGATCACGATGCGTACCAGAGGGGCTACGGCCAGCGCGAAACGATCGGTGTTGGTGATGGCGAAGGTCTTGGGCAGGACTTCGGCGAAAATGACGACAACGGCCGTCATCATCAATGTCGCATAGACGACGCCGGCATCGCCGAAGACAGTGATGAAGACGCTTGTGGCGAGCGCCGAGGCCAGAATGTTGACGAGGTTGTTGCCGAGCAGCAGCGCGCCGATCAGGCGTTCGAGATCGTCGGTGAGTTTCAGCACCAGGGCGGCGCGTCTGTTTTTCTCTTCGGCGAGACGGTTCATGCGCGCCCGCGAGGCGGCGGTGAGCGCGGTTTCCGAGCCCGAAAAGAAACCCGACATGACGATCAGCAAAATGATCGCGAGAACCGTCAGCTCCAGGCCGAGCGCACTCATCAGGCGGCTTCCCTCTCCTTCAGCAATTCGCGCAAGACGGGCAGCTCGACATCGCGGGTGATGAAGGCTTCGCCAATGCCGCGCGCGAGAATGAAGGTCAGCTTGCCGTCGACGACTTTCTTGTCCTGCCCCATCAGCGCGATGAGGCCGTCGGCGTCGGGCAGCGGGCCCTTGACGTCTGCGAGCTTGTTCGGCAATCCGGCGCGCTCAAGGTGACGGCGGACGCGGGTCGCATCCTGTCCGGGGCAAAGGCCGAGCCTGGCTGACAGGTCGAAGGCGAGCGCCATGCCGACCGCGACGCCTTCGCCGTGGACCAGCTTGTCGGAAAAGCCCGTCGCCGCTTCGAGCGCATGGCCGAATGTGTGGCCGAGATTGAGCAGCGCGCGGACATTGCTCTCGCGCTCGTCCATCGCAACGATATGGGCCTTGGCCTCGCAGCTTTTGACGATGGCGTGGGTGCGCGCGGCGACGTCGCCCGATTTGATCGCGTCGAGGTTCGTTTCGAGCCAGTCGAAGAAAGGCCGGTCGTTGATGAGGCCGTATTTCACGACTTCGGCATAACCCGCCATCAACTCGCGCATCGGCAGCGTTTCGAGCGCGCCCGTATCGGCCAACACGAGGCGCGGCTGATAGAAAGCGCCGACGAGATTTTTGCCTTGCGCCGTGTTGATGCCGGTCTTGCCGCCGACGGAGCTGTCCACTTGAGAGAGAAGCGTCGTCGGGATTTGCGCGAAGTCGACGCCGCGCCGCGTGATCGAGGCGGCAAAGCCCGTCAGATCGCCGATGACGCCGCCGCCAAGCGCCAGCACGAGATCGCCGCGTTCGACGCCGGTTTCGAGCAGCCATTCGGTAAGGCGCTGCAATTCGGCAAAGCGTTTCGTCGCCTCGCCCGGTGGCATGATGATCGCGCTATGTTTGATGCCTGCCGCATCGAGGCTTGCCGTGAGCGCGGGCAGATGAAAGCGCGCCAGATTTTCGTCGGTGACGATGGCGACGCGGGCGCGGCGCAGCAATGGCTTCAGATGTTCGCCGGCGCGGGCAATGAGGTTCGGCCCGACGAGAATATCGTAGGCGCGGTCTTCAAGCTCGACGCGGACTTTTTTCACGGTGTCACTCATGCAACGTCTCCGCCTCTGCGGAATTCTTCCAGTTTTCCGATCACATCGTCGACCACGGTTTCATGCGGGCCTTCGATGCTTTCGACCGTGATGTCGGCGCGTTCATAGACAGGATAGCGCTCGCCGATCAGCCGCTCCATCGTGCGGCGCGGATCGCCCTGTTTCAGCAGCGGGCGATTGCCGCGCCGCGCGACGCGGCGCATCAGCACGTCGAGATCGGCGCGCAGCCAGACCGAGACGCCGCGCGCGGCGATATTGGCGCGGGTCGTCTCGTCCATGAAGGCGCCTCCGCCGGTCGCCAGCACTTGCGGCCCACCTTCGAGCAGGCGCGCGATGACGCGGCGTTCGCCGTCGCGGAAGGCCGCTTCGCCACGGCGCTCGAAAATTTCGGGGATGGTCTCGCCCGCCGCGCGCTCGATTTCGGCATCGGCATCGACAAAATTGAGGCCGAGTTTCTGGGCCAGGCGGCGGCCGACCGTGGTCTTGCCGGCACCCATCAGCCCGACCAGCACGATGGAGCGCTCCGGCGACCGGTCCGGTAACGGGATCGTGGTTTCCAGCGCGTCTTCCGCAGCTTTATCTTGGGTCTCGGTAGACATAGTTCTTTTGATCTATTCCTCAAGCCGGGCGGCCCGGTTATTTGCCTTATCCGAGCGACCCACCTATAGCACCGGAGCCCCGTTCGCGCCCAAATTTCGCCGCAAGCTCGGCATAAAGTGGAAATTCAAGCGTCCGCTCGGCCAGTTTCTGGGGGCAAGCCAAAAGGACAAATAAGAGTATGAACAGCGCATTTCGCCTGCTCGCGGTCATCGTCGTTCTGGCGGTGGCGATCGCCGGGGGGCTTATCTATCTCGGTCAAACGTCGCAGCCATCGGTTCAGAATGTCGAGAAAGTCCTGCCCGATGGCCAATTCCCGCGCTAAGGACGGTGTGAGGCGTTCAGCCGGCGGCGGCGTTCTCGTCGCGTTGCTCGGCTTTGCGTCTTTTGCCGTGCACGCCGATACGCTCGGCACCATGCCTTCGGGGCAGGTGGTGACGCCCGGCACCGTCACGATCACCAATCCCGACGGCACGGTCACGACACGGCCCGCGCCTGCAACGACGCAGCCCCAGCCGGTTCAAGCTCAGCCCGCGCAGCCTCAAACTGCGCAGCCTCAGGCGGCGCGACCATCGCCGGGCATGGGCCCGGTCAGCGAGCAGGGCGATTCTTCGGCTCAAGGCGGCAATCCGGCTCTCAATGCCGGGCCGCAGGCGATCACCCCGCCTGGCTTTGGCGCGACGACGCCAAATGTCGGTCCGGCCTTTCCGGGCGGCGTCGATCCCAATGCGCAGAGCATCAAGAAATTCACGCCCGTCCCCGGCAGCGCCAATTCGGGCATCGAGATGGGCGAACTCGGTGGCGTCGATGCCTCCGCCGCGGGCCTGATCGGCGCGGACGATGGCGGTTTCGGCCCCGACATGTGGCGCGGCGCGACGCGGGCCGATGTCGATCGTTATCTCGCCGCCATGCCGGTCGCAACGCCGTCGCCTGTCGCCAACGATCTTTCGCGCCGCTTGCTGCTCACCAGCGCGACGCCGCCGGAAGGTCAGGCCGCCGGTGGCACGTCGCTTCTCGCCGCGCGTCTCGACCGCCTGATCGCGTCGGGCCATGCCGATCTTGCCGCGCAGCTCGGACAGAGCGCCAATGCCGACAAATCGCCGCCCGTTTCCATCGCGCGCGCTCGCGCCGCGCTGGCGCTCGGGCAGGACAAGGAAGCTTGCGACGAGCTTGCCGATATTCCGGCGGGCAACGATCCGGCGCATGACGAGGCAGCCGCCTTCAGCACCAAGCTTTCGGCCTTTTGCCAGATTCAATCCGGCAACAAGGCGGCGGCCAATCTGACGCTCGATCTCGCGCGCGAGGAATCGCTCGACGATCCGCTGTTCTTCTCGCTGGCCGCGCAGGCGACCGACGGGTTGAAGCTCAAAGCCGCCGAACCCAAATCCATCGGCATTCTCGAAGCGCGGCTCTATAAGCTCGCCAAGCGCGACCTGCCGAAGAATGCAGGCACCACCGCGGTTCCCGCCATCGTCAAGACACTCAGCGCGGACGAGAGCCTGCCGCCGCAGACGCGCATCGAGGCGGGCGAACGCGCCGCCATGCTCGGTCTCATCAAGGCGGAAGACCTCGCGGCGCTTTACAAGTTGCCGAAATTCAAGCCCGACGATCTGGAAAACGCCAAGGTCGGAAAATTTCCGGCTTCGGCGGCGCTGCGCCGCGCGGTTCTTTATCAGGCGATCGACGCGGAGGTTCTGCCGACCGACCGCATCGATCTGATGAAACAGATGTTCGCCACCGGCGAGGCCGGCGGCGTTTATCTTGCCACCGTCGATGTGATGCTGCCGATGCTGACGCAACTCACGCCGTCGCCAGCCGTGAAGGGGCTGGCGCCCGCCGCTGTCCGCGCGTTCCTGCTTGCGGGCGACCGCGCCCATGCGCAACAATGGTTTGCGCTTGTCGCCCCGGAAGGCAGTCCGGCCATCGGACGCGACGCGCGCGAGCTTTCGGCGCTGATGCGGATCAGCGATCCGAAAGGGCCAGGCGCCTTGACCGATCAGATTGCCGCCGACATCGTCGCCGATCTCAAATCGGGCGTTGCCGCCAACCAGAATTTCGCCGCGACCGAAGCGATGCTGTTCGATGCTTTCGGACAGCCGCTGCCGCAAGCGGTGCTAGAGGGCCTCGGATCAGCGCCGCGCAGCGTCGGCGCGCCCGAAGCCACACTCAATCAGTTGCATAACGCCGGCCTACAGGGAGCGGTCGGTGAAGTTGTGTTGCTCTCACTTGTTGCAATCGGGCCTGGGGGGCCGGATAGCGCAGACCGGCAAGCAGTTGCGCAAAGCGTATCAAGTCTCAGAGCGGTTCATCTCGATGCCGAGGCGCGGCGCCTCGCCACCGAAGCTTTGATGGGACGTAGTCACGCCGGACGCGGGTGAGTTCCATGTACAATGAGTCCAATGCCAAGGATGCAGGTCAGCATCACATTGATGCTTTCCTCGAAATGCTCAGCGCCGAGCGAGGTGCTGCACGCAATACGCTCGACGCTTACCAGCGCGATCTGAAAGATTTCGCGGGCTTCCTCACAACGCGTGAAAAAGACGTCGCCAGCGCCCAGACCATGGACGTGCGCGATTATCTGGAAGGTCTGACGGTGCAGGGACTTTCGGCATCGACGGCGGCACGGCGATTATCCGCCATACGCCAATTCCACGGCTTCCTCTATACGGACGGCGTGCGAACCGACGACCCCTGCGGCGCCATCGAAGGCCCGCGCCGGGCGCGGCCCTTGCCGAAAACGCTCACCGTCGAGGAAGTCGACAAGCTGCTGGCCGCCGCGCGTCTCGTCGAGGACGGGCGCTCGCAGGAAGAAGCGGTCCGCGCCTATAAGCGCGCGCGCCTCGTCTGCCTGATGGAAGTTCTTTATGCGACGGGGCTTCGCGTCTCTGAGCTTGTCGGCCTGCCGCTTTCGGCGGCGAAGGGCGACGGGCGCTTCCTCACCATTATCGGCAAGGGCGGACGCGAGCGTCTCGTGCCTTTGTCGGAGGCGGCGCGTCTGGCCATCGACGAATATCTGCCACTCCGCGTCATGCGGCTCGGCGACGGCGTCTCGCCCTGGCTCTTTCCCTCGCGCGGGCGGCAGGGGCATCTGACGCGGCACAGGTTCGCGCAGCTTCTGAAAGACCTGTCCATCGCGGCCAAGCTCGACACGGGCCGCGTCTCGCCGCATACGCTGCGCCATGCCTTTGCGAGCCATCTGCTCGCCAATGGCGCCGATCTGCGCGCCGTTCAGCAAATGCTCGGCCATGCCGATATTTCAACGACGCAGATCTACACGCATGTGCTCGACGGACGCCTGAAGGCGCTCGTCACAGAGCATCATCCGCTGGCGAAAAAGGGTCCGGCATCGGGTTGATCCCCGCCGGACCCGACGTCTTTCCCACCTGAACTTTTTTGCAATCCATTCGCTCAGATCGACGCATCGACCGCGCAAGCGGCGATAGCGTATGGTCGCGTCATATCGATATTTAAAGCAGGGCGCGGAATATGAGCGAAGTGCAGACACGAAAGCCGGACGAGCTTGCAAAATCATTGGGGCAGGAGCGCGTCGTTTCCATCGACGAGGCGACAGGCCGCGCCGTCATCGAATATCGCTGCGGCATGCATATGTGCCATTCCGGCGGCGTCGCGCAGGGAGGCTTCGTCACCGGCTGGCTCGACGCGGCAATGGCGCACGCGACGATGGCCGCGACCGGCTTTGCCTTCGTGCCGATGTCGCTCGAAATTAAAGTGAGTTTCTTCAAGCCCGCCGCGCCGGGCCTCGTCACGGCGGAAGCCTGGATCGAACAGAAGGGCCGCTCGACGGTTTTCCTCGAAGGCCGTTTGACCAATGCGGCCGGCGACGTGCTGGCCAAGGCGACATCGACGGTGCGGCTCATTCCGCGCGAGAAGTTCGCTTAAGGCTTTCTCTCCGATTTTCTCCGTCCTACCTAAGCCGTCATGGCCGGGTCAAGCCCGCGCATGACGAGTGTGGGGACGCGGAGCGCATCTCGTAACCCGCCGCAGCGGCTTTCACACCGGATAAAGCGGGATCCCCAGGACCTTTGAGGCGCGGGCGAGTTTGTCCGGGTTGCGGATCATGTAGACGGTGGCGATCTGGCCGTCTTCGACATCGACGCTCATGATCGAGTGCATCATGCCGTCATGCAACAGCGCGAAGCCCGGCCCGCCATTGACGGCGATGAGCAATGGATTGAGCGGCAGGGCATATTTCTTCTGGATGCCGGCGAAGAAGCGCGCGATGTGGTCGCCGGTATGGATCGGGTTCAGAGCCGCCGCTGCCTTGCCGCCGCCGTCTGAATAGAGAATGGCGTCGTGGCGGAAGCAGGACAGCAAAGCCTTGGGGTCTTCCTGCTCCAGCGCGTTCGAGAAAGCGGCGGCGAGGCGTTCGTGTTCGCCGAGATCGGCGTTGAAGCGGGGGCGTTCGTCGGCGACGCGGCGGCGCGCACGGCTGACGATCTGGCGGCAGGCGGCTTCCGACTTGCCGAGCAGGGTGGCGAGTTCGCCATAGCCGTAATCGAAAGCCTCATGCAGCAGAAAGGCCGCGCGCTCTTCGGGTGCGAGGCGCTCCAGCATATGCAAGAGCGCGATCGAGACGTCGTCGGCGAGGACGAGTTTTTCTTCCGGTGTCGGTTGATGCATTTCGCTCGCCGCCTCGACGATGGGTTCGGGCAGCCAGGGCCCGACATAGGTTTCGCGCCGTGCCTTGTTGCGGCGCAGATGGTCGAGGCCGAGCCGTCCCGCCGCTGTCGTCAGCCAGGCTTCCGCCGAACGGATGCCGGAAATATCGACGCCGTTCCAGCGCAGCCATGCTTCCTGCACCACGTCTTCGGCATCCGCGACCGTGCCGGTGAGGCGATAGGCGACGGCGAAGACGCGGGCGCGGTGGCGGGCGAAAATGGCTTCCGCCGTATCAGGGGCTGTGTCGGGCATGATGGCCTCGACCTTATCCGATTAGGCGGCTTGCGGCGCGGCGATTTCGGCCCGCACCGTTTCGCTGCCGATGGTGACGCGGAGGCAGGCCTGACCATGGCCGAGCGCGCGCTTAACCGTCGGATAGAGGCGCGACGAGGCGATGACGAGCGCCAGTTCAACGGTTCCGGCCTTGCCCCACCATTGCTCGATCAGCGGGCGCAGTTCTTCGCTGCGAATATCGTGGTTGCAGACGGCCCGCGCGAATTCGAAGGCGACGCGTGTGCGCTCATCCATCGCGCGCGTGTCGCCGGTGACGGCGGCGCGGATGATGTCGGGGGCAACGCCGTCGGCGAGGCCAAGGTTGACGCAGGTTTGCAGGCAGGGCCCGCAGTCTTCGGAATGCCCGGCGGCGATCTTGGCCACCGCATAGGCTTCCTTCGGCAGGACTTTGCGATAATGCGACATCGGGGTGAACATGGCGAAACGCCAGAAGCCGCCGGGCGCGCCCTCATACATGTCGCGGACGAAGTCGGCGCTTTCGCCGGTCGCTTGTTCCATTTTGCGGAAATTGCGTTCGAGAAATGCTTTCAACATCGGAAACTCCTTTCAGAGATGAAGCAATTAGGCGCGGTCGTTTCGCACCCACCAGACGAGCACGGCGGCGATGATGGTCGGCCCGGCCACGCCCGGAAAATCGACGACGAGATGATCGAGCGGCAGACGGCCCGCCGCGATGTCCCAGATGTGCAGCAGCACGTGCAGGCCAAGATAAAGCGTCACCGCGCTCATCAGCAGGAAGGCGTGATGCAGCCAGCGCGCAGAAGCGGCGGTCAGAATGCCGATGGTGAGATAGGCGACGCCGATGTCGCGGACGAAATGCGGATTGAACGGGCCGGTGTCGGGCACGCCGTCGACCGCGCCGTACCAGCTCAACGGGTTGGCGAGCATGTAGGCCGCGTTTCCAAGCAGGAAGAGCGCCAGCAGGCCGAGAATGGTGCGTTTCGCGGGGATATGGCGGGATGTGGCAACGGTCTGGACGGTGGACATGGGGTGCTCCTCAACGTCTTTGGCGAGGTCTTGCCCGGCATCAGGCGGCCCTCATGTCATCAAGACGGAGCAAGGCCGGCGGTTGTGACAGGGCCAATCAGAGATATGTGAGGGGACGAGCCTCGTTTACCAATGGTCGTGAAGGCTGACGCTACGGCGGGGGTAGCCTGTTTCGAGCGGTTGACAAGGGCCCCCCCAGACGCCAGTGTGCCGCCAATTCCTGAGCAAATCAGGGAAAAAGGGGCCCCGGTGCCCTTAAGCTTTTTCGACGTTGAAAGGGCCTAATCCCTGAGCGCGATGCATACATATCTCGACTTTGAGAAGCCGATAGCCGAACTGGAAGGCAAGGTGCAGGAGCTGAAGCTTCTGGCCGGGCAGGATTCAGGCATCAGCGTGGCCGACGAAGTCGCCAAGCTCGAGCAGAAAGCCGCTCTGCTTCTTCAGGAAACCTATTCCGCGCTGACGCCCTGGCAGAAGTTGCAGGTGGCCCGCCATCCGCGCCGCCCGCATTTCGTCGATTACGTCGAAAGGCTGATCGAGGATTTCACGCCGCTCGCGGGCGACCGCGTCTTCGGCGAGGATCAGGCGATTGTCGGCGGTCTGGGGCGGTTTCGCGGGCGCTCCGTCATGGTCATTGGCCATGAGAAGGGGTCCGACACCCAGACGCGCATGAAGCACAATTTCGGCATGGCGACGCCGGAAGGCTATCGCAAGGCCGTGCGCCTGATGCAGCTTGCCGAACGCTTCGGCGTCTCGGTCATCACACTGGTCGATACGGCGGGCGCTTATCCCGGCATTGGCGGCGAAGAGCGCGGCCAGGCCGAAGCCATCGCGCGGTCGACCGATTGCTGCCTCGGCCTCGGCGTGCCGCTTGTCTCGGTCATCATCGGCGAAGGCGGCTCGGGCGGCGCGGTTGCGCTGGCGACCGCCAACCGTGTGCTGATGCTCGAACATGCCGTCTACAGCGTCATCTCGCCGGAAGCGGGCGCGTCGATCCTCTGGCGCTCGTCCGACAAGGCGCAGGACATGGCGACGGCGCTGAAGATCACCGCACAGAACCTGCACCAGCTCGGCGTCATCGACCGCATTCTGCCTGAACCCGTCGGCGGGGCGCATCGCGAGCGCGCGCAGATGGTGAAAGAGACGGGGGACGCCATCGAAGAAGAGTTGCGCGGCCTCGACAAGCTCGACGCCGCCACGCTGAAGCGGCTGCGGCGCGAGAAGTTCCTCGCCATGGGCCGTGTGGGCATCGCCTAAAATAGTCAGTTTCGAGCAGTTTGATTTCTGCATGTCCGCCGCCTGAGGTAAAAGCGACGGAGGCGTGGCGACGTTTTGTCCGCGCCGTTCGATTCGGGAAGGCCGAGCATGCATGGCGGACGTGAGATTCTGCTTACGGACAATACGAAGCGGTTTTTCGATTACTGGAACAGCCTTCCCAAAGTCGGATTCGTGCCGGAGCGGAGTTCCTTCAATCCGCCCGCCATTCACAAGCTGATGCCGACAGTCACGCTGCTCGAAATCCATTCGCGCGAACGGATCGAGATGCGCCTCATCGGCACGAGTGTCGCCAGGGGCATGGGTTTCGATCCGACGGGCCGGAATTATCTCGACATCATCGCGCCGGAAACGCGCGAGGCTTATCTGTTGCTGCTCAAGGCGCAGATCGCGCAGCCTTGCGGGCGGCGCAGTTTTTTGCGCTCGCGCAATTCCTCGGGACTGATCGCGCGCACGGAAGTGCTGGCGCTGCCGTT
>DASYEM010000046.1:0-13449 GCA_036499025.1 Parvibaculum sp.
GGCGCCTGCGCGCGCCCGCTCGGCCGCATGAATTTGCGCCTTGCTCTGCGCGGCGGCCGGCGCCCTGGAGATTTGCTCAATGGCAAACAAGATGCTTATCGACGCGACCCACCCCGAGGAGACTCGGGTTGTGGTCGTGAATGGAAACCGTGTTGACGAGTTCGACTTCGAGTCGGAGAGCCGGAAGCAGCTACGAGGCAATATCTATCTCGCGAAAATCACGCGCGTAGAGCCTTCGTTGCAGGCGGCCTTCGTCGAATATGGCGGCAATCGCCACGGCTTCCTCGCGTTCAGCGAAATTCATCCCGACTACTACCAGATCCCGGTCGCCGACCGCGAGGCGCTGGTGAAACACCAGGCCGCGCAGGCGCGCCGCGCCGCCGAGGAAGAAAACGCCGACGACGATGACGAGCCGCGCAGCTCGAGGGCACAGGCGACGGAAGCGTCCAACAGCGACACGCTGGACGCACCGCATGACGACCACCCGATCGAGGAAGCGGGCGCGGGCGCCGAGGATCACCACGGCGACAACGCGCATGTCGATGAAGCGCATGCCGATGAAGCGCATGGCGACGACGCCCCTCACGGCGATGCCGAACATGCGCCGGACGGGGCCCCGGCCGAGCGTGGCGAAACCGAAACCGTTCACTCCGACGAAACGATCGAAGCTGTCGGCGCGGAAGACCCGCACGAAGAAGCTCAGGAAGAGGCAGAGCCGCGCAAGCAGCGCCACAACTTCCGCAACTACAAGATTCAGGAAGTCGTCAAACGCCGGCAGATCATGCTGGTGCAGGTCGTCAAGGAAGAACGCGGCAACAAGGGCGCGGCGCTCACCACGTTCCTGTCGCTGGCCGGTCGCTATTGCGTGCTGATGCCCAACACGGCGCGCGGCGGCGGCATCTCCCGCAAGATCACAGTCGCAGCCGACCGCAAGAAGCTCAAGGCCATCGCGGAGTCGCTCGACGTGCCGGAAGGCATGGGCCTCATCATCCGCACGGCGGGCGCCAAGCGGACGAAGGCGGAGATCAAGCGCGACTATGAATATCTGCTGCGCATGTGGGAGAGCGTGCGCGAGCTAACGCTGCGTTCGACCGCCCCTGCCCTCGTTTACGAGGAAGGCAGCCTCATCAAGCGGTCGATCCGCGATCTCTACGACAAAGACATCGACACAGTCTATGTCGAGGGCGACGAGGGCTACAAGGAAGCCAAGGGCTTCATGCGCATGCTCATGCCGAGCCATGCGAAGAATGTCCAGCAGTACAAGGACAAGCAGCCGCTTTTCCAGAAATTCCAGGTCGAGCAGCAACTCGATTCAATGTTCAACCCGACCGTCACGCTGAAATCGGGCGGCTATATCGTCATCAATCCGACGGAAGCCCTCGTCTCCATCGACGTCAATTCGGGCCGCTCGACCAAAGAGCGCAACATCGAACAGACGGCGCTTCGCACCAACCTCGAAGCGGCGGAAGAAGTTTCGCGGCAGATGCGTCTGCGCGACCTTGCGGGCCTCATTGTCATTGACTTCATCGACATGGACGAGAACCGCAACAACCGCGCGGTTGAACGCAAGCTCAAGGATTGCCTGAAGACGGACCGGGCGCGCATTCAGGTCGGCCGTATCAGTCATTTCGGCCTGATGGAAATGTCGCGCCAGCGCATGCGCTCGGGCGTGCTCGAAGGTTCGACCATCACCTGCTCGCATTGCATGGGCACGGGCATTGTCCGCTCGGTGGAATCGATGGCGCTGCATGTGCTGCGCGGCGTCGAAGCCGAAGCGATCAAGGGCCGCGCCTCCGCCTTCACGGCGAAAGTGCCGGTGGATGTCGCCGTTTACATTCTCAACCAGAAGCGCTCGAACCTGCTCGACATCGAAGAACGCTATGGCATGTCGGTCTATATCGAAGCCGACCACACGCTGAAGGGTTCGGAACACCGGATCGAACAGGCCGAGGCCCGCGCGTTGACGCGGACGCGGCCTGCCGCCGGGGCGATCAACATCGAGAACACTTATAACGAGGAAGAAGACCTCGTGGTCGAGGATGTGATCGACGAAGAGGACGAGGAAGAAGAAGCCGAGGAAGCCGCTCCCGCGCAATCCCGCGAGCCGCGCGGCGAAGGCCGTGGCGAAGCGCGCAACACGGAAGCGCGCGGCGACGAACAAGGCCCGCGCAAGCGCCGCCGTCGTCGGCGGAAGAAAAAGAATGAAGACGGCACGGATGCCGTTGGCCCGTCCGGCGAAGCGCCGGACGATGCCGAAAGCGACGATGAGGATGACGATGCGGCTCCGCAGGAAGCCGGCGCATCGAGCGAAGCCACTGAGGGTGAAGGCGCTGCCGAGGGCGGCGAAGGCGGTGAAGACCGTCCGCGCAAGCGCCGCCGCCGTGGCCGTCGCGGCGGACGCCGCAATCGCCGCGATGCCGATGGCAAGCTGATCGTCGAAGCCGGTGACGGCGAAGGCGAACCGCAGGCCGATGGCGAAAATGAAGCCGAAGACGGCGACGACGAAGACAACGCCGGCGAAGCGCCCGTGCTTCTGTCCTATTCACGCGAAGATACGCTGACGGCGCGCGAGGAAGCGCCCGTTGCGAAGGCTGAAGAAGTCGCTGAGACCGAAGCTGAGGCGGTTCCGCTCGAAATCCCCGTCATGGCGGAAGCGGAACAGCCAGCGCCGGACGAGCCGGAAACCGAAGTCGCCGAGGCGAAACCGGCGCCCGCTCCCGAGCCTGTGAAGGCGGAGGGTCCGGCCCGTCGCGGATGGTGGCAGCGCCGCACCGAATAGAAATACGGTTTCGACAAAAAGAAGCCCGGCTCCGATTAAACGGAGCCGGGCTTTTTTGCTTTCAGAAATGCCGGATCAGAGCGGCTTGTCGCCGACGATCATGTAAACGCACTTCGTCGAGTCCTCGATCACTTCGACATTCTGGATGTCGAGACCTTCATACATTGCGCGCATGTCGGCTTCGCTGCGATAGATCAGGCTCCAATCGGTCACCATCTCAAGCGGCCACTGGCAGGTCTCGCGGCCCTGTTTGACGTTGGCGATGATGAGCTTGCCGCCGGGCGCGACCTGCGCATAGAGATCATGTGCCAGCGCGCGGGCGCGGCGATGCGACAGATAGTCGAAGAGGCCCAAGCTGTAGATCACATCCTGCGGCGGCAAGGTTTTGAAGAGCGCGCCAGCCTTCAGGAGCTGGGCGAAGGAGGCTTGCAAACATTGCAGCTTCGCCCGGCCCGCGTGGCGCACGACCTCGCGATAGGCGTGCTCATAGGCATGGCTCAACGCGCCCTGATCCTGGTCGATCAGCGTCACGTTGATGGGGCGCGGCAGGCGGTCGATCTTCAGATAGTCGTAAATCTCATAAGCCGAGCCGCAGCCGAGATTGGCGATGTTGAGCGGCTTATCGCCGGGCTGCGTGGCGATAAACTCGCGCAGGATTTTCTGCGTCATGCGCAGACGCGTCCCGACGCAGGCGCCGGTCTCGATGCCGATGCGATGCAGCAGCTTTTCGTAATTGGTGTTTCCGACGCGCTCCCATTCATAAACATAGTTCATGATCTGGTAGTCGCCCGGATAGCCGAGCGGCTTTTCGTAGCAGCGGCGCATGACGGCGCCCGGCATGAAATCCGGCGTCAGCACACGTTCGGCGTAGCGCTTGTGGCGGGCGAGCGTTCGCGGATCTTTCCAGACCGGCTCCAGCACGTCGCTGCCGCGATACCAAAGTTCTTTCCATTGCGGGACAATGCGATCCTCGCAGGCGATCAGCGCTTCGAGAAGCTTCTGCTCGCGCTCGCGGCCGGTGGCGGTGAGGCGCGCCTCGAAGCTTTCGAGAACCTGCTTATAGGAACGGAAGAGGTTGACGATCTCGGTGCAGATTTGCACGAACTCGGGAAGGATGCCTTCCGAGGTGCCGAAAGCCGGATCTGCCAGCGCCTGCGCCAGCAGCAGATTGTCGTGATCGGTGACGATCGACGGAATGTCGAGATAGCCCGAGGTGAATTCGAGAGCGACCGTCGTACGGCTGCCATGCGGCTCGATGCGCCGAATGCGCCCTGCCCCGGCAAACAGCATGTCTTCGCCGACACGCAACTCGAAGGGAACCTCCGAGCCGACCCGCTCGTCCCAACCTTCATGCGTGGTCGACTGAAAGGCAGCGCCCGTCATGCTCAGATTTTTAAGCGCCGCACGCTCATTGCCCAGAACGACGCTCGGCACGGCTTCCTTGAACAGGTCGTCCGGCTTGAACCGCTCCGCGCGATAAAACATGCGCCTGCCCTCGGCGCCCGTAAGCTCTTCGTAGGTCCGCATCACCAGCCCCAAATCTCACTCAGTACAATTCGTATTTTTCAGAGAATCACAGCCGTTAAGAGATTGCAAACCTTACCAAATGGTTAATGCAATTTTTTTGGCAGGTGCGGCTTCCATGTGCCCCATTAGTGCAGCTTCGCGTTCGAACGCTCCGTATTCACCCTATTCAAGCGGCGATCCATGAGGCGCAGGAGAGGCGGCAGCATCATCCAGTCGATGAAGAGATTGGCGAGGATGACGATGGTGGTTTGCGCGCCGAGCGAGCGATTAACCTCAAACCCCGAAGCGATCAGCACACCGAAGCCGACGGCGAGCGAGACGGTGATGACGAGCATCGCCGTGCCGACCGTTTCGAAGACTTCATTAATCGCCTGTTCGGAGTTCAGCCCGCGTTTTCGCGCCGCTTGATACATTATCAGAAAATAGATCGTGTCATCGACGACGAGGCCGATGGTCATGGCTGTGATGACGGAAGCGGCAAGACCGATCTGGCCGATGAGCAAGCCCCAAATGCCGAAGCCGACAATGGACGGCAAGATATTCATCAAGATGCTGAGAAGACCATAGGTCGAACTTCTCAGCGCCACACCGACGATGATGGCTATGACGATCATCGAGGCGATGGTGGTGCCTATCATCGAGCGGATGTTGATCCATGAAACATTCGAGAACAGCACGTTGATGCTGATACCCCTCGCCTCCATGGCGGGCGGCGCGTTGGCGGCGAGCCAGGCTTGCGCGCGCATGTTGAGCGCACGTATCTCGCTCGACTTGGCATGCCTCAGGATCGCCGTCACCCGGCTCGACGAACGCGAGACGTTGATCTGATCGTTGAGCGACGAGCCATAAGGCAGCGACAATTCGTAGAGCAGGAAATACTGGGCGATGCGGTCGGGGTCGTCGGGGATCACACTATGATCGCCGGGTTTGCCCGCGTTCATCGCCTTTTCGATGCGGCGCGTGATGTCGGGAATGCCGATAACACTGACCACATGCGGCTGAGCTCGCAGCCAGGCGAGGAAGTTCGAGAGGCGGCGTTGATATGTCGGATCGTAGACGCCGCCTTCATGGCCTGCGCCGACATCAAATTCGATGATGTTGAGGCCGGTCAGATGCTCTTCGGCAAAGTCCGAATCCCGCCGATATTGAAAGCGCTGGTCGAAATAGCGGGCGAAATCGTCGTCAAGAGTGATGCGTTGAAGCCAGAAGCCGGAGGCCACGACAATGATGCCGCAAAGGATGAAAAGACCGATGTAGTAGCGATTGACGAAATGGCCGGTCGCGATCATCGCCCGCTCGCCACGGCTTTCGGCGGGCTTCAAATTCATCAACAGCAACATGGCGGGAAGCCACGTGAAGGTGAGGATATAGGCAAAGCCGATGCCGATACCGACCATATTGCCGAGATCGCGGAAGGGCGGTGCTTCGGCAAGGTTCATCGACAGGAAGCCGATGGCGCTTGTCGCATTGGTGAGCGTGACCGGCCGGAGATGAATGGCGAGCGACTGCTTGATCGCTTCCATCTTGGTCTTGCCCTGACCGAGAAAGGCCATTGTCGTCGTGACGATACGGACGGCGGCAGCCATGTTGACCGTCATGATGATAATGGGCGCGGCGATGCTGGCGGGATTGACGACAAAGCCGAACCAGCCCGCAACGCCCATGGCCGAGGCGCTGGAGAGAACGAGCATGGTCAGAATGGCGAAGCTCGGCCTGATGGCGCGAACGAAGATCACCATCATCAGAGAAGTGACGACGAGACTGATCGGGATCAGCAAGGTCGCATCGCTAACGGCGGCTTCGGCAAATGTCCCGAGCAGGATCACATTGCCGGTCAATTTCACGTCGATGCCAGGATGATCCTTTTCGACGGTGGCGGCGAGGACGCGGCTCGCGGCGATGATCTCGCGGACCTGTGTCGAGCCTTCTTCTGGCAAATTGAAATTGACGAGGACGCCGGCCGCTTTGCCGTCCGACGAAATCAACCGATTGACCACAAGCGGATCAGCCAGCGCGATGCGCTCGACGTCGGCGGCGCGGGCGGGCGTGACATCCCTTGGATGCGGGACGAGTTCATCAACGGCAAAGCTGTCCGCATCGGACGTCACATGCGGAAAGTTGGTCAGCGACTCGACGCGGGTCGAATGGGGAAGTTTCCAGGCGCGCGCCGTCAGGTCGCCTATGGCGGCGAGGACATGGGGGCTTGCGACTTTCTCGCCCGCCGCCGAAACGACCATCAACACGCCGTTGTTCTGGCCGTATTTATGTTCGAAGTTTTCAAGCTCGACGAGGCCGGGGTCGCGCGGATCAAAGAAAACACGGCTGTCCGACGACAAGGTCAGACGGGGTAACCCGGCTATCGCCGCCATGCAGACCAGAAAGCACAGCGCCATGACAAATCGCGGCGCTTTCAGCGCCGAGTTCCACACGCTACCCATCGATAAAGCCGCCCCACCCTGCCCCCAGATTGGGGGAGTTTAAGCCTTTGCCCCATAAGCACAAATAGACCGGACGATTATGGAAACCGGTTTTTAAGACTATTTTGTCAAAAAGGGATGTTGGGGCATTTCTGGATTCAGCGCCTGTTCGGCGCGCACCAGATATGCGGAGACGCTTCCAGAAGGGAAGCGTGATTGCGGCAGGATACGCATGAGCGAGAGCGCGACCATAAACCTGGCTACGGTAGGCACCGCCGAACTCGAGGCGATGTCCGTGCAGGTTTTTGCCTCGTGCCTCGACACGATGTCGGGAGAGTCGATCGCCCGCTTCCGCCGCATGCGCAAACTGAGCAACAGCCACCGCGTCGCTCTCGAAAAATATCTCGTCGATCATCCCGATAAGCGCCCAGGCGGCGCCGGTGAAGCGCCCCCGCCCGCCGCCGCTTCCGTCACCGGCCCCGGCAAAGCGGCTGCCGCCGGTTCTCCGGCGAAGACAGGCAAACCCGCCGGTACGGCGAAGCGTTCACCCTTCCCGGAATTCAAGAAGCGCCTGCGCGCCTGGTGGGAAGGTGTCGATATCAAAGCGCTGGACAATATGGACAAGGCGCGCGCCGCAAAGACTGCGAACGCCGCGCCGGCCACTCCCGTTGCGCCTGCAGGAAAGAAAGCGCCCGCTGCCATCGCGGCACCCGCGAAGGGCAAAGCCGCGACGGAAGCAAATACGGATGCGCCGCCGGTCATGACGCGGGTCGAGATGCTGCAAAAACTCTGGGGCGATGGCTTCAGCCTGCCGGGCGGCGAAGAGTTCACGATGAAGTTGTTGCAAGACGTCGAACTGCCTGACGGACAGCCTTGCCTCGACATCGTTGCCGGTCTCGGCGGAGGCGTGCGCGCCATTGCGGCGCAACGCAATGTCGTCGTCGAGGGCATCGAGATCGATGCCGCGCTGGCGGAAGCCGGGCGCGCCCTTTCCGAGGGCGGCGGCATGGCGGCGACGGCGCCCATTCTTTGCGCCGATCCACTGACCCACAAATTCGAAGCCAAACGCTACAGCGCTATCTTCGCGCGCGAAACGCTATTCACGATCGACGATCGCAAGAAACTGTTGGCGCATCTTGCCGCATCGCTGCGCCCGCAGGGAACCATGGTGCTCACCGATTTCATGCTGGCTGATCGCAAGGCAGGCACCGAAGCGATGCATGCATGGCGCGCCGCTGAACCACACAAGGCACTGCCCTATACAGTCGATGAATATGCCGAGCTTTTGGACAAGAGCCGCTTCACGGTGCGGGCCTGCGACGATTTGAGCACCGAATATGGCGCCTTTATCCAGGCGGGCTGGAAACGGCTACATACTTGTCTTCAAACTGCCAAACTTCCGCCCGAAACGGCCACCATGTTGATGACTGAGGGCAATGTCTGGCTCGCGCGCAGCCGCGCCCTTGAGAGCGGCCAGCTTCGGCTGGTGAGCATCAAGGCAGCCTTGCGGGCTTGAAGACAACGTCCCGATCGCAAACGCAATAGGGGAGCGGAGGCTCACCGGAGGACGGAAAATGGAAGACCGAACCAGCACCGCTCAAAAGGCGGACAACCAAACCAGCCACATCGAACCTATATTCGACGCGTCCGGCACCCTGCGCCGCATTCCCAGCGACGCCACGAAGCCCGGCTGCGTTGACGACAATCAGCTTACGCGGCGAGCCAGCCACCCGGCGCGATAAGATCAGTCGATCGGAAGGTCATCGCTTTCGGGCTGTCTTGCGCCTGCTGTCCGTGCCTGATGACTGCGGTGGCGAAGGACGCTGACAGGGATAAAAGCGAGATAGCCGAGAGCGAGCGCGGTGAAGGCGATCCACGGATAGTTCAGGATCACCGCAGCGGTAAATCCCACCAACAGCAAAATCGGCAGGACCATGTCCCGCTCTATGCGCAGGCCCATACGTTTGCCTGAAAAGGTCGGAACGCGGCTGACCATGAGAAAGGCGACGAAAAAGCAATGCGCCGCGATGAGAAGCGGCAGCGTCTGCAGGCCCGTCCATCCAATGAAGCTCAGATAGAGCGGCAACATGACCAGCATCGCGCCCGCCGGAGCAGGTACGCCGACGAAGAAATTCATCGACCAAGCCGGTTTGTCGGGATCTTCGAGGGCCACATTGAAGCGCGCCAGACGCAGGGCGCAGCAAACGGCATAGCCGAGAACCGCAATCCAGCCAATGCCGCCGATTTCGTTCAGCGACCATAGATAAAGCACGATGACCGGCGCAACGCCGAAATTGACGAAGTCGGTCAGCGAGTCGAGTTCGGCGCCGAAGCGCGTGGTGCCTTTGAGGAAGCGCGCAACGCGGCCGTCCAGCGCATCGAAAACCGAAGCGACGATGATCGCCGCGACGGCGGCTTCGAAACGCGCCTCGAGCGCGAAGCGGATGGCGGTAAGGCCCGCGCAGAGCGCGAGCACGGTCAGCGCATTGGGAATGACGGTCCTGATCGGCAGCGTGCCGAAGGGCCGCGAGCGGCGGTTGGCGAAGGATGAGCGCGCGCCGGGTTTGCCGTCGCTATTTGGGCCGAAGGGCGGAAGTGGATTGGCCATGGCTCTATCCTTCTGCTTTCCGGCCTAGATGTGATGCGGGACGACGGAGATGCCATCGGCCAGCACGGTTTCGCCGGCAATCGCCGTCTGGCCGAGCGCGACAAGCGGGATCGCGCCTTCCGGCAGATAGACGTCCAAACGGCTGCCGAAACGGATGATGCCGTAGCGCTCGCCCGCCGTCAGTTCCTTGCCCTCGGCGATGTCGCACACGATGCGGCGCGCAACGAGGCCCGCGATCTGCACGACGACGATTTCGGAACCGTCGGCGCGTTCAATCACCATGGAGTTGCGTTCATTGTCGTCGCTCGCCTTATCGAGGCTCGCATTGAGAAACTGGCCCGGACGATAGGCGATGCGTTTCACCTTGCCCGCGACGGGAGCGCGGTTCACATGGCAATTGAAGACGTTCATGAAAATAGTAACGCGCGTGCGACGCATATCGCCCAATCCCAGTTCCGGCGGCGGCGAGGCCTCGGTGATGAGATTGACCACGCCATCGGCGGGGCTGATGACCAGGCCTTCACGCTGCGGGGTCACACGGTCGGGATCGCGGAAGAAATAGAGGCACCAGAGCGTCAGCACGACGCCGATCCAGCCCAGCGGCTGCCAGATCAGGAACAGGGCCACGGTGACGGCGGCGAAAATGATGACGAAGCGGTGGCCTTCGCGGTGGATCGGCACCAGGATCGAGGTCAGGCTGTCCATATGTCCTTTTCCGGCATTGGGATTGCACTCGGGAATAGTCTACCCGGTTACGGGCTCTGACGCATCTTCGGCGAGGATGAGCGAAATCGGAGCGGTTTGAGCGTCCGGCATGGTTTCCGACGCTGGAAGAGACGTAACAGAAGAGCCTTCATCCAGGCTTTCGTTCAATTTCTCGCGGGCTGCGTCGGCTTCGCGCTGACGGTTCCACATCGCCGCATATTTGCCGCCGCGCGCCAGCAGTTCCTCGTGACGGCCGCGTTCGGCGATGCGTCCGCGATCGAGAACGATGATTTCGTCGGCATCGACAACCGTCGAAAGACGATGGGCGATGATAAGCGTCGTGCGGTTTTCCGAAATGCGCTTCAACGCCGACTGGATTTCTTTTTCCGTATGCGTGTCGAGTGCCGAGGTCGCCTCGTCGAGAATGAGGATCGGCGGATTTTTCAGAATGGTGCGGGCGATGGCGACGCGCTGCTTCTCCCCGCCCGACAATTTCAGGCCGCGCTCGCCGACGGCGCTTTCGTAGCCCTTGGGCAGACGTGCGATGAAATCGGCGATCTGGGCTTGCGCGGCGGCGGCTTCGACTTCGGCATCGCTCGCTTCGGGGCGTCCATAGCGGATGTTGTAGCGGATGGAGTCGTTGAAGAGGACGGTATCCTGCGGGACCATGCCGACGGCGGAACGGAGCGATTTCTGCGTGACGTCGCGGATGTCCTGCCCATCGATCAGCACGCGACCGCTTGAGATATCGTAGAAGCGGAAGAGGATACGCGAGATGGTCGATTTTCCCGCACCCGATGGACCGACGATGGCGAGCGTGCGTCCGGCGGGAACATGGAACGAAATGTTGTCGAGGATGCCGCGCTCTTTGTCGTAAGCGAAGGAGACGTTTTCAAAAACGATATCGCCGCCGCCGACGGCGAGAGGTTTCGCGGATGGCGCGTCCTGCACCTCGGTTGAAATCTCCAGCAGGTCGAACATGGTTTCCATGTCGATCAGAGCCTGACGGATTTCGCGATAAACCGTGCCGAGCAGGTTCAGCGGGATTGAAATCTGGATCATGTAGGCATTGACCATCACGAAATCGCCGACGGTCAGCTTGTGATCGACGACGCCTTGCGCGGCCATCAGCATCAGCGCGGTGAGGCCGATGGTGAAGATCGCCGTCTGGCCGCTGTTCAGAGCGGAAAGCGTGGTCATGGTTTTGATAGCGGCGCGCTCGTAGCGCGACATGGAGCTATCGAAGCGCTTCGCCTCGAAATCCTCATTGCCGAAATATTTGACGGTCTCGAAATTCAGCAGGCTGTCGATGGCCTTGGTATTGGCTTCGGTGTCGAGCGCATTCATTTCACGATGGAAGCGCGTACGCCATTCGGTGAGCGCGAAGGTAAAGCCGACATAGACGACGATGGTCAGGGCCGTTACCACCGCGAACCAGATGGCGAAAGCCCAGGCGAAGATCACCGTGACGAAGATCAGCTCAAGGATGGTGGGAACGATGTTGAAAACCGAAAAGCGCAGCAGAAGGTCGATGGCCTTGGTGCCGCGCTCGATGACCCGGCTCAACCCCCCGGTACGGCGCTCGAGATGAAAGCGCAGCGACAACGCGTGAAGATGACGGAAGGTCTGCAGCGCGAGGCGGCGCACGGCGTTCTGGCTCACCGGCGCGAAGACGGCGTCGCGCACCTGCGCCAGCACCACCATCATGATGCGCGCAAAGCCCCATGAGAGCAGCAGCATGAGCGGAACGGCGACGGCGAGCGTTCCCGTCGAGGCATGCGTCAGGATGTTCGTCGCGTCGCGATAGAGGAATGGTACGTAGACCGTGATGACCTTGGCCCCGATCAGCAGCGCCATAGCGAGAACGATGCGGATGCGCAGGTCCATGCGGCCGGTGGGCCAGAGATAGGGCGCGAAGGATTTCAGCGTTTCGAGGCGGTTCGGGCGCGCGGGCGCCATACCGTTTTCCAGCGGATGCGAACCGTTATCAGCTCTTCGCCTCATTCCACGCATGGTGCGCCCAATAGAGAGGCGCCCCGCCAAACCTTCCGGCTCTGGCGGAGCGCTCCAATTTCACGCCTCTTAGATAAGGATTCCGGCTAGCGGCGCAAGTGCGTCAGTTCTTCGGCGTCGCGAAAACCTGCCCCGGATAGATCAGATTGGGATCGCGGATCTGGTCCTTGTTGGCGCCGTAGATCACCGTATAGCTCGTGCCCGCGCCATAGAGATCACGGGCGATGTTCCAGAGGTTGTTGCCGGGCTGGATGACGACCTTGCCCTTTTTCAGCGCTTCGACCACCGCGCCGGGCTCGCCGCGCTCGAAAGGCAGTTCGACGCGGGCGACGACTTTGCCCGCCGCATCGAGCTGATCGACACGCATCGCGTAATGGCCGGGTGCGATGACGACGGTCGGGCGCAGTTCCCAATGGCCGGAGGCGGCGGCCACAGCATCGCCTACCGCCTTGCCGCCGATATAGACACGGATCGCAGCGGCCGGATCGGCCTTGCCGGAAATGATCAGATTGCCGTTGGCGTCATAATCGACGGTCTCGAGAACGAGATTGCCTGCGTCGGAGGGAACGCCCGGACCTTGCAACACACGGCTCGCCTTGCCGGGTTCCGACATGACGACGAGGGCGGGCTTGTCTTTCTGTTCTGGCACGTTCACCGCGACGCTCTGAACTGAATTCTTCACCGAGCCGTCGGGGTTCGTCGCGCTCAGCGTGACTTCAATGCTCCCGGGCTTCAACGGCTTGTCGAGAACGACGACCCATTCGCCGCGTTCATCCGCGGTCGCCGTGCCGACCGTTTCGCCATTCGCCTTGATGGCGACCTTGGCGCCGGGAAGCGCGCGGCCTGCGACAACCGTGGAGCCATCACGCTCGACGCGGACGATGTCGAAGGTCGGAATGCTTTTGTCCTGCGCCTGCTCTCCGGCCTTGGGCTGCGTCTGCTCGGCGGCGGGCGGGGTTTCGGCGGGCGGGGTCGCGGATTTGTGGAAGAAGAAAAAGTATCCGCCGATGAGGATCACCAACAGGCCGGCAACGATGCCAGCTATAAGACCATTGTTCCGCATCGATCGTCCCCACATGGTTAAAGCCGTGCCACGCCGGAACAACCGGCAGGCCGCACACTGAATTATCATCTATCTTGCAAATGCGGCACCACTATGAAATGCAGATTTAGAGACACACATCCCCGGATTTTCTCATGAAACTTGCCAATGTTTGCGTCTATTGCGGCTCCAGCAACGGGGCTGAGCCTGCCTTCGTCGAAGCTGCCGCGCGTTTCGGAAGCTTGCTCGCCGAAGCCGATGTCGGGCTCGTCTATGGCGGCGCCAGCATCGGCATCATGGGAGCGCTGGCGAAATCCGTGCTGGCCGAGGGTGGCAAGGTTGTCGGCGTCATTCCCGA
>DASYEM010000047.1:0-12972 GCA_036499025.1 Parvibaculum sp.
TTCCACTTCAGGCGCGGCTCGCCCATGTCGACCGTGATCGTCTCGCCGGGCCCGTGGCTCGCCACCGTGTCGCCCCCCAACGTCTCGATGGTCACGGCGTCCTTGCCGGTTTCGTCGAGCAGCAACTGCCCGATGCAGCGCGCGGCGTTGCCGCAGGCTTCCACCGTACTGCCATCCTGATTGCGGATGCCCATGAAGGCGTCGCCGCCGTGGCGGGGGTTTTCGATGGTGATGAACTGGTCGCAGCCGATGCCGGTCTCGCGGTTGGCGATGGCGCGCACGATGTTCTCGTCCAGCGAAACAGCATGGGCCCGCAGGTCCAGCACGACGAAGTCGTTGCCGAGCCCGTTCATCTTCCGAAAGTGAACGCCGCTGCCTGCCATGATCGTCGCTATATGGCCCTTTTCGGCCCGAAATACCACTGGTTTGCTTTTGCCTCCGCCGCTACCGTCGCCGCCCATCTTATAAGGACGCCGCCATGCAAACCTTGCTCCCCATCGCCGAGGAAATCGCCGCCAAACTGAAGGCGCGGGGCGAAACCGTCGCGGTGTCGGAATCCTCGACCGGCGGCCTCGTCTCGGCGGCGCTGCTCTCGGTGCCCGGCGCATCGGCCTATTTTCTCGGCGGGGCGGTCGTCTATACCAAGAAGGCCCGCGAGGTTCTGATCGATCTGCCCGCCGCCGCCATCATCGCCGCAGGGGCGCAGAAACCCTTGAGCGAAGCCTTCGTCGCGCTGCTCGCCGGCACGCTGCGCGATCAGTTCTCCTCGACCTGGGCGCTGGCCGAAATCGGCGCGACGGGTCCGGCGGGCAGCCGCTACGGCGACCCTGCGGGCACGGCCTGCCTTGCGCTGGCGGGGCCTGAGGGCCGGGTGACGGCGCTCACGGTGAGCACCGGGGTTCTCGACGACCGGCTCCATAATATGCGGGCTTTCGCCGCCGCAAGCCTCCGTCTGCTTCTCGGAAGTCTGAGCTGAATCAACTCTCTATGTCGATTTGTGTGTCTTTGATGCAACGGGGCGGCAATCGGCCGGTTTGCCGCAGGTTCCCTGTGGAACTGGAACCGATCGCGGGAGGTTGGTTAGGTGAGTGCCTGACAATGACCCGAGAAACAGTCCATGAGTACCACCGACACGGAAGATGACGCTTTTGCCCGCTTTGCCTATCAGGTCGATTTGCCGATGAGCCATGAGCGCGCGCGCGGCGTCAGCATCGGGCCGGTGGCGGGTTGGTGCCGCGACAATTTCGGCGCTTTGGGCGCGGGCTGGACCTTCGAGACGCGGGGCGACACGATCCGCTTCTGCTTTCTCAGCGAGGAAAACGCCGATCGCTTCGCCGAGTGCTGGAGCCTGGCGCGCTAAGGCCAAAAACGCCCCTTAACTCCCGGTTTTTTGCAGATTTCCCGTGCTGTCATAGGTCGGGGAGGCGGTCGTCTTCGCCGTTTGATCCATCGCGCTCAAGGCGGCGGCGGAACGCGGCGGCGTGTCGGTCTTCACCGCCGGACCGAAGCTGTCGGACGAGCCCTCATCGGTGGACGTTTGCGATGGCGCGCTCGCATTGGCATAGGCCTTATAAGCCGTGACAACGGAGGCGGAGGGGGCGATGGCGTCGGTCATGGATACTCGCTTCGGTCGGCTACTTTGACCTGCTCAGGCTGACAGGCCCGCTTTAACCCCTTGTTAAGAAATAGGGTAAACCTCTCTTCATCTTGAAAACGCCCGCTCTCAGGGCTCCCAAACATTGACTCGGGCGGCGCGCGCGCCTAGTTTCCGCCGACTTTCGGGACATTCAACCGCCCCGACCCGCCCGAGGCATGGAGCCCGGGTCAACATCCGCCGGCGATATTCGCTCGCGGGTGCGTTTTTGCTTTGATTGGACTTTGGGCACAGAGCGCCATGTTCGAGAACCTCACAGGTCGCCTTGGCGACGTCTTCTCCAAACTCCGGGGCCGCGGCGCGCTCTCGGAGGGCGATGTCGACGACGCGTTGCGCGAGGTGCGCCGTGCGCTCCTCGAGGCCGATGTGGCCTTGCCGGTGGTCAAGGACTTCATCGACAAGGTGAAGCCGCGCGCCATCGGCGTCGAGGTTCTGAAATCCATCACGCCCGGCCAGCAGGTCATCAAGATCGTCCATGACGAGCTTGTCGAACTGCTCGGCGGCACGATGGACAGTTCGATCTCGCTTGCCGCCGCCGCGCCCGTCGCGATCCTGATGGTCGGTCTGCAAGGCTCGGGCAAGACGACCTCGACGGCGAAGATCGCCAAGCGCTTCGAGGCGCGCGACAAGCGCCGCGTGCTGATGGCCTCGCTCGATACGCGCCGTCCGGCGGCGCAGGAGCAATTGAAGATTCTCGGCGAGCAGACGGGCGTCGCCACCTTGCCGATCATCGCCGGCCAGCAGCCCGTGCAGATCGCGCGCCGCGCCATCGAGGCGGCACGGCTCGGCGGCTACGACATCGTCATGCTCGACACGGCGGGCCGCACGCATATCGATGAAGACCTGATGGCCGAAGTCGCTGAAGTGCGCGACGTCAGCAATCCGCATGAAATTCTTCTCGTCGCCGACAGCCTGACCGGTCAGGACGCCGTCAATGTCGCGGCGACCTTCAAGGCGCGCATCGGCGTCACCGGCATCGTCCTCACGCGGACGGATGGCGACGGGCGCGGCGGCGCGGCGCTTTCCATGCGCGGCGTCACGGGTGTTCCGATCAAATTGCTCGGCACCGGCGAAAAGCTCGATGCGCTGGAAGATTTCCGCGCCGAGCGCGTGGCTGGCCGCATTCTCGGCATGGGCGACGTCGTCAGCCTCGTCGAAAAAGCCGCCGAAACGATCGACGCTGACAAGGCGAACAAGATCGCCGCCAAGATGAAGAAGGGTCAGTTCGACCTCGACGACATGGCGGAACAGCTGGCGCAGATGAAGCGCATGGGCGGCATGAAGGGCGTGCTCGGCATGTTGCCGGGCGTCGCGAAAGCGCAGGCCGCCGCCGCCAACGCGCATATGGACGACAGCGTCGTCAAGCGTCAGGCCGCGATCATTTCCTCGATGACGAAAGCCGAGCGCCGCAATCCGGCTCTGCTGAACGCCAGCCGCAAGCGCCGTGTCGCGGCGGGTTCAGGCACCGAGGTGCAGGAGATCAATCGTCTTCTGAAGCTGCATCGCCAGATGGCCGACATGATGAAGAACATGGCGCGCCAGAAGGGCGGCGGACTTCTCGGCAAATTGTTCGGCGGCGGCATGCCCGATCTGCCGCCCGACATCGCCAACAATCCGCAAGCGCTGAAAGACATGCTGCCCAAGGGCGGTTTGCCCGGCGCGCTTCCCGGTCTGCCGGGATTGCCCGGACGCGGCGGCTTCGGCGGATTGCCGGGCCTGCCCAGCGGCAAGGGCCTCCCCGGTCTTCCGGGCGGCAAGAAAAAATAGATTTCGAGTTTCGTTCACCGGTTTCGCGTTTCACTGAAGAGAGAGAAAACAATGTCCCTGAAAATTCGTCTCGCCCGCGGCGGCGCCAAGAAGCGTCCTTACTACCGCGTCGTCATCGCCGACACGCGTTCGCCCCGCGATGGCCGCTTCATCGAAAAGATCGGCTCCTTCAATCCGCTGCTGCCGAAGGATCACAAGGATCGCATCACGCTCGATCTCGAGCGCGCCAAGCATTGGCTCTCCGTCGGCGCGCTGCCGACCGACCGCGTCGCGCGTTTCCTCGACGCCGCCGGCCTGCTGAAGCGCACCGCGTCGAGCAACCCGGAAAAGTCGAAGCCCAAGGCGAAGGCGCAGGAGCGTCTCGAAGCCACGCGCCTTGCCGCTGAAGCGGCCAAGGAAGCAGCGGCGGCTCCGGCGGAAGCTCCGGCCGAGGCGTAAGCCTTCGGCTCCGCGTCCATGTCGGTGCCCAAGCCTGACGCTTCACGTGTTTGCCTTGGCGTCGTCATCGGCGCGCATGGTGTGCGCGGTCTTGTCAGGGTGAAGACCTTCACCGACGACCCGCAGGCGGTCGCCGCCTATGGGCCGGTCGAGACGAAGGACGGCGCGCGGCGCTTCAGGATCGAGACGGCGGGCATGGCCAAGGAGGCCGTGATCTGCAAGCTCGAAGGCGTCAGCGACCGCGACAAGGCGGAGGCGATGCGGGGCACGGAGCTTTACGTGGACCGCGCTCGCCTGCCGGAAGTGGACGAAGAGGAGGGCTTCTATCATGCCGACCTCATCGGACTTCAGGCGGTGGGTGCCGATGGGCAGGCTTACGGAAAGGTCGTCGGCGTCGAGAATTTCGGCGCGGGCGATCTTCTCGAGATCGAGCGGCCCGAAGGCGGGCTGACGGTTCTGGTGCCTTTCACCGACGACAATGTGCCGTCCGTCGAGATCGAGGCCGGGCGTCTCGTCCTCGATCCGCCGGATGGGTTGTTCGAGGATGTTTCGGCGGACGGAGACGGCCCGGCGAGCGGAGATGGGGATGAGTGAGAGCTGGTCCGCCCGCGTGCTGACGCTCTTCCCGGAGATGTTCCCGGGGCCTCTCGGCGTCTCGCTGGCGGGCAGGGCTCTCCAGACGGGGCTCTGGCGGCTCGAAACGGTGGATATTCGGGGCTTCGCCACCGACAAGCATCGCTCGGTGGACGATACGCCGTCCGGCGGCGGGGCCGGCATGGTGATGCGGGCCGATGTGGTGGCGGCGGCGGTCGATGCGGTCCATGAGGCCGGTCAGCCGCTCATTTATCTAAGCCCTCGCGGCAAGCCCCTGACGCAGGCGCGCGTCCGGGAGCTGGCTCGGGGGCCCGGCGTGACGCTGCTGTGCGGGCGCTTCGAGGGGCTCGACCAGCGGGCGATCGAGGGTCGGGTTATGGAAGAAATTAGCCTGGGAGACTTCGTTCTCTCGGGCGGCGAACCGGCGGCGCTGGCGCTTCTGGATGCGGTCGTCAGGCTGCTTCCCGGCGTCATGGGCAAGGAAGCCTCCGGGGAAGACGAGAGTTTCGAGGGCGGGCTTCTTGAATACCCGCATTACACGCGGCCCCAGACATTCGAGGGACGCGAGATCCCGCCGGTCCTCACATCGGGGGACCACGGCAAGATAGCGGCCTGGCGGCGTGCCCAGGCCGAAGAGACGACGAGACAAAGGCGGCCCGACCTCTGGGAGAAATTTCTCAAAGGCGACGCCAAAGACAGTCGCAAGTCCGACTGAAGTGTGTTAGTGAAGCCCGCTTCCGGGCGAGTTTATCTCGCAAGGTCCAAAGGGACCGTCCGGGAGCCTGCATATCCGAGGTTTAAGACATGAATATCATCGAGCAGCTTGAGCAGGACCAGATGGGGTCCCTTACCGCGGGTAAGGAGATTCCCGACTTCGCGCCCGGCGACACGCTGATCGTCAACGTGAAGGTCGTCGAAGGCGAGCGTTCGCGCGTCCAGGCCTATGAAGGCGTCTGCATCGCGCGGTCCGGCGGCGGCATCAATTCGAACTTCACGGTTCGCAAGATTTCCTACGGCGAAGGCGTCGAGCGCGTGTTTCCGCTTTTCAGCCCGCTTGTCGACAGCATCAAGGTTCTTCGCCGTGGCCGCGTCCGCCGCGCGAAGCTCTATTACCTTCGTGGCCGTCGCGGTAAGTCCGCTCGAATTATCGAGAAGCAGGACTTCAAACGTCGCGAGCCCGGCGCGGCCTGAATTCGTCCTTGGTCCAAGGACGAGAACCAAGAAGCGGGCAGGGGCTCAAACCCTCGCCCGCTTTTTTGTTTTCGAGCCGCCTGACACCACATTGAGTCTGACCGATCCGCGCCGCCTCTCTTGAGCGCCCGCGCGACATAAGGAGAAAAAAATGGCACCCCGCACGATGTACGACAAAATCTGGGACGCCCATCTCGTCGATATGCAGGAAGACGGCACCGGCCTGCTCTATATCGATCGCCATCTCGTCCATGAAGTGACGAGCCCGCAGGCGTTTGAAGGCCTGCGCATGTCCAAGCGCCCAGTGCGCGCGCCCGAAAAGACGCTCGCCGTCGCCGATCACAACGTGCCGACGACCGACCGCTCGAAAGGCATCGAGGACCCCGAGAGCCGCATTCAGGTCCAGACGCTCGAAGACAACGCCAAGGAATTCGGCATCCAGTATCTGCCGATGAGCGACATCCGTCAGGGCATCGTCCACATCGTCGGGCCCGAGCAGGGCTTCACCTTGCCGGGCACCACCATCGTTTGCGGCGACAGCCACACCTCGACGCATGGCGCCTTCGGCGCGTTGGCGCATGGCATCGGCACGTCGGAAGTCGAGCATGTTCTCGCCACGCAGACGCTCATTCAGTCGAAGGCGAAGAACCTGCGCATCAATGTCGTCGGCAAGGCCCCCGCCGGTTTCACCGCCAAAGACATCGCGCTCGCCGTCATCGGCCATATCGGCACGGCAGGCGGCAATGGCTGCGTCATCGAATATGCGGGCGAAGCCGTGCGCGACCTGACGATGGAGGGCCGCATGACCCTTTGCAACATGACCATCGAAGGTGGTGCGCGTGCGGGTCTCGTCGCGCCCGACGAGAAGACCTTCGCCTATGTGATGGGCCGTCCGCGCGCGCCGAAGGGCGCGGCGTGGGAAGCCGCCGTCGCCTACTGGAAGACCTTGCCGTCGGATGAAGGCGCGCATTTCGACCGCGAAGTGACGATCGACATTGCCAACCTGCCGCCGATGATCACCTGGGGCACCAGCCCTGAAAACGTCATCAAGATCACCGACCGCATTCCCGATCCGGCGCTCGTCGCCGACGAGGGCAAGCGTCACGCGCTTGAGCGCTCGCTGGCTTACATGGGTCTGACCGCCGGCACGCCGATCACCGACGTCAAGATCGACCGCGTCTTCATCGGCTCCTGCACCAACGGTCGCATCGAAGACCTGCGCGCCGCCGCCGCCGTCGCCAAGGGGAGGAAAGTCGCCTCCACCGTCAATGCGATGGTCGTGCCGGGTTCGGGTCTCGTGAAGGAACAGGCCGAAGCCGAAGGCCTCGACAAGATTTTTGTCGAAGCGGGTTTTGAATGGCGCGAGCCCGGCTGCTCGATGTGTTTGGCGATGAACGCCGACAAGCTCGAGCCCGGCGAACGCTGCGCCTCGACGTCGAACCGCAACTTCGAAGGCCGTCAGGGCCGTGGCGGCCGCACGCATCTCGTCTCGCCCGAGATGGCGGCAGCGGCGGCGATTGCCGGGCACTTCGTGGATGTCAGGGAGATGAATTAATCCTAAGCCCCTCCCCCTCGTGGGGAGGGGTTGGGGTGGGGGGTGACAAGCAAGATGGCCGACGAAGTCGGTCGCATTGATCTCCGCGACCCCCACCCGAGAAATCCGCAAGAGGCGAATTTCTCGACCTCCCCACAAGGGGGAGGTAAAGGGCTGGCGATGGCAAATGAAAAGGCCCGACGATTGCGGGCGGAACAGACGGATGCGGAGCGAAAGCTCTGGTCAAAACTAAGAGAGTTGAAGGCCGACGGATTTCATTTCAGGCGGCAAGCGCCTATCGGCAAATATATTGCGGATTTTGTCTGCCACTCCTGCAACCTCGTGATCGAGATTGATGGCGGGCAGCATAATGAAAAAGAGGGGCTGAAGCGGGACGCCGAACGGACCGCGTGGCTCGAGGGTCAAGGATACAAGGTTTTGCGTTTCTGGAATGACGAGGCGCTGACGAATATCGAAGGCGTGATGCAGGTGATCCGAAACGACCTTCGGCTCGACTGATCGCGCATTGAGAGGAAGAAAAATGGACAAGTTCGACAAACTCACAGGCGTTGCGGCGCCCCTGCCGATGATCAATATCGACACCGACATGATCATCCCCAAGCAGTTCCTGAAGACGATCAAGCGCACGGGTCTTGGCAAGAATCTCTTCGACGAGATGCGCTATGACGACAAGGGCAATGAGAAGCCCGACTTCGTGCTCAACAAACCCGCTTATCGCCATGCGGACATTCTCGTCACCGGCGACAATTTCGGCTGCGGTTCGTCGCGCGAACATGCGCCCTGGGCGCTTCTGGATTTCGGCATTCGCTGCGTCATCGCGCCGAGCTTTGCCGACATCTTTTACAACAACTGTTTCCAGAACGGCATCCTGCCCATCGTGTTGCCGCAGGCCGATGTCGACAAGCTGATGGACGACGCCGAGCGCGGTTCCAACGCCGTCGTCACCATCGATCTTTCCGCGCAGGAAATTCGCGGCCCCGATGGCGGCGTCATCAAATTCGACATCGATCCCTTTCGCAAACATTGCCTGATCGAAGGTCTCGACGGCGTCGGCCTGACGCTGAAGAAGGATGCGGCGATCGCCAATTATGAAACCCGCCACAAACAAGAACAGCCCTGGCTGTGAGTTCGTGCTTCGAGACGCGCGGGCGAGCCCGCGCTCCTCAGCATGAGGTAATTTTGTTGAAGTCCTCATCCTGAGGAGCCGCGAAGCGGCGTCTCGAAGGACAGAGAAGCGAAGAAGAAAAAATGACCACGAAGAAAATCCTGATTGTCGCCGGCGACGGCATCGGCCCGGAAGTCATGGGCCAGGTTGAGCGCGTCATCGGCTGGTACGGCCAGCATCGCAAATTCGATACCGAGATTGACCGCGAGCTGGTCGGCGGCTGCTGCTATGACGCGCATGGCGTCGCTGTCACCGACGCGACGATCGAAAAGGCGCTTGCCGCCGATGCGGTTTTCCTCGGCGCGGTCGGCGGACCCAAATGGGATAACGTGCCTTATGACGCGCGGCCTGAAGCCGGTCTTCTGCGTTTGCGCAAGGATCTCGAACTCTTCGCCAATCTGCGTCCGGCGCTTTGCTTTGCCGCGCTCGCCGATGCCTCGTCGCTGAAGCGCGAGATCGTCGAAGGCCTCGACATCATGATCGTGCGCGAACTCACCGGCGGCGTTTATTTCGGCGAGCCGAAAATCATCGAAGACCTCGGTAACGGCGAGCGTCGCGGCATCGATACGCAGGTCTATACGACCGGCGAAATCCGCCGCATCGCCGCCGTCGCCTTCGAGCTTGCCCGCAAGCGCGACAATCGCGTCATGTCGGTTGAAAAACGCAATGTGATGAAGTCGGGCGTGCTCTGGTACGAAGAGGTCATCAAGCTCCACAAGGAACAGTTCTCCGACGTGAAGCTCGAACATATGCTGGCCGATAATTGCGCCATGCAGCTTGTCCGCAACCCCAAGCAGTTCGACGTCATCGTCACCGACAATCTTTTCGGCGACGTGCTCTCCGACATCGCCTCGATGCTGACGGGCTCGCTCGGCATGTTGCCGTCGGCGTCGCTCGGCGCGAAGGATGCGTCGGGCAAGGCGAAGGCGATGTACGAGCCGGTGCACGGCTCCGCGCCCGACATTGCGGGCACGGGCGCGGCCAATCCGATTGCGTCCATCCTCTCCTTCGCGATGGCGCTGCGCTACACATTCGACCGCGGCGCTTGCGCCGATCTGCTTGAGAAGGCGGTCGATGCCGTTCTCGCCAATGGCCTGCGCACCGGCGACATCATGCAGGCGGGCATGACCAAGGTCGGCACCACGCAAATGGGCGATGCAATCCTGAAGGAACTCGACCGGCTTAACGCCTAAACGTGGCATTGCCCTTGAACCCCTCCCCCTAGCGGGGAGGGGCAGGGGTGGGGGGCTTCTGCTAATAAAGATGGCGAATGAGCAAGCGCGTCACCTCAGACGAAATCTGACGGAGGCTGAACGCAAGCTCTGGAGCTACCTGCGAGAGAAGGCGGATGGCTTTCATTTCAGGAAGCAATGCCCCATCGGCCCTTATATCGCGGACTTTCTCTGCTACGCCGTGAAGCTCGTCATCGAAGTGGACGGTGGGCAGCATGGAATGGAAGACGGCCTTGAGCGCGATCGACAGCGCACGGCATGGCTCGAAGCGAACGGTTACCGAGTGATCAGGTTTTGGAACAATGACGTTCTCGGCAATATCGAGGGTGTCGCGGAGATGATCGAGATAGCTCTTGCGAAAGAGAGTCTCTCTTGACCCCCCACCCCAACCCCTCCCCGCGAGGGGGAGGGGCTTAGAGGATGTGCTCAGCGAACGCTGAAGGAGATTAAAGTCATGGGTTACAAAGTTGCCGTCGTCGGCGCCACGGGCAATGTGGGCCGCGAGATGCTGAACATTCTCGAGGAGCGCCAGTTTCCCGCCGACGAGGTCGTTGCGCTCGCCTCGCGCCGCAGCCAGGGCACCGAAGTTTCCTATGGCGATAGAATCCTGAAGGTGAAGGCGCTCGAAAATTACGATTTCAAGGGCACCGACATTTGTCTCATGTCGGCGGGCTCCAAGGTTGCCGAGGAATGGTCGGGCCGCATCGCCGCGGCGGGCTGCGTGATGATCGACAATTCGTCGCGCTACCGCATGGACCCCGACGTGCCGCTCATCGTGCCGGAGGTGAACGCGGCCGCGATTGCCGGTTACACCAAGAAGATGATTATCGCCAATCCGAACTGCTCCACGGCGCAGATGGTCGTGGCGCTGAAGCCCTTGCATGACGTCGCCAAAATCACCCGCGTCGTCGTCTCGACCTATCAGTCGACGTCCGGCGCAGGCAAGGAAGGCATGGACGAGTTGTTCGAGCAGACGCGCGCCATCTATGTCAACGATCCGGTGGAGCGCAAGAAGTTCACCAAGCAGATCGCCTTCAACGTCATTCCTCACATCGACGTCTTCATGGAAGACGGGTTCACGAAAGAGGAATGGAAGATGGTTGTCGAGACGAAGAAGATTCTCGATCCGAAGATCAAGGTGACGGCGACCTGCGTGCGCGTGCCGGTTTTCGTCGGCCATTCGGAATCGATCAACATCGAATTCGAGAATCCGATTTCCGATGAAGAGGCGCGCGAAATTCTGCGCGAGGCGCCCGGCTGTCTCGTCGTCGACAAGCGCGAAGACGGCGGTTATGTGACGCCACTCGAATGCGTCGGCGATTTCGCCACCTATATCAGCCGCATCCGCAGCGATCCGACCGTCGATAACGGTCTTGCCATCTGGGTGGTGTCGGACAATCTGCGCAAGGGCGCGGCGCTCAACGCCGTGCAGATCGCGGAAATTCTCGGCTCGCGCTATTTGAAGAAGGCGGCGTGACGCGTTCGGGCCTCGCCCTTCGAGACGCGGCTTCGCCGCTCCTCAGGGTGAGGAGTTGTTTTTGAATTGATCCTCATCCTGAGGAGGCGCGGAACGCGCCGTCTCGAAGGGCGAGGCCCATTCCCGTTCCTCAAAACACCTGGATCGACGGCAACAGTCCCGGATCCCAGATCATCCCTTGATCGCGCGCCAGCGCCAATTCGCTGCGGCCGGCCTCGACGCTCGATTTGACGAGACCCGCCGTCGAGGCGGTGGCGCGCGCCAAGGCCAGCGGCACGTCATTGCCGGTGAGCAGCCGCGCGAGGAAGATCGCCGAGAACAGATCGCCCGTGCCCTTGGGCGCCGCGCCGCCGTCCGCCGTCTTGTAAAGCTGTGTCTCCGTGCGATAGCCCTTCTTGCCATCGACGGCGAGACAGGCGATACGGCCATCGGGCGCAGGCGCGGAGGTGATCGCCACGATCTTCGGTCCGAGTTGGCGGGCGAGCGCCAGCGCGTCGCGCGGATCTTTGGGTTGTTCGCCGGTCAACAAGCCGAACTCGAACCAGTTGGGCGTCAGAATGTCGGCGCGCTGGCCAAGCTGCTTCATCGCGGCCTCGATGCCGGGCGCGACATAGGCCCCGTCCGGTTCGTCGCCCATGATCGGATCGCACAAATAAAGGGCATCGGGGTTCGCGGCTTTGACGCGCGCGACCGCATCGGCGATGGCGTCGGCCTGATCGGGTTCGGCCAGATAGCCCGAAATCACCGCGTCGCAGCGTTTGAGCCAGCCTTGCGTGTCCAGTGCGGCGACGAGGCTTGCGATCAGCTCGGCGTCGAGCGGTCCGCCTTCATATTTGCCATAGCCGGGATGATGGGCCAGCAGCACGGTCGGCACGGCCCAGGCCTCGTGGCCCAGCCGCTCTATCGCAAAGCCTGCCGCCGAATTGCCGACCGCGCCATAGACGACCTGGCTGGAGATGGAAAGGATCGTCGCCATTCTGCTTCCTCATGGGCCCCAGCCCCGAATCCGCTTCACTAACCCGCCCAAGATTTATAGTGTCCCTCTCGCATCAGCGAGACCCCTAAATCCAGGAAACGATATGGCCGATCACTCAGCCCGTCCGCGCCGCAGCGTGCTTTATATGCCGGGCTCCAATGCCCGGGCGATGGAAAAAGCGCGCGAGATTCCCGCTGACGCACTCATTCTCGATCTTGAAGACGCGGTCGCGCCCGACGCGAAAGAGGAAGCGCGCGCGCAGGTTGTCGCGGCGATGAAAGCCGGCGGTTATGGCAAACGCGAGCTCTGCATTCGCGTGAACGGCCTCGACACGCCCTGGGGCATGGACGACATCAAGGCCGCCGTCGCCGCAAAGCCTGACGCGATCCTCGTGCCGAAAATCAATTCCGCCGACGATGTGCGCCGCGCCGAAGCGGCCATGTCGGAGGCAGGCGCGCCCGCGACGCTCCAGCTCTGGTGCATGATCGAGACGCCGCTGGCGATCCTCAACATCCAGTCCATCGCGGCGGAAGCGCAAGGGCTCGCCTCGCGCATGACGCTCTGGGTCATGGGCACCAACGACATCGCGAAAGAACTTCGCGCCGCACATACGCCGGACCGCGTGCCGATGCTCGCCTCGCTCGGCCTGTCGGTCATCGCGGCGCGCGCCTACGGCCTCGTCATTCTCGACGGCGTCTATAACGACATCAAGAACGAGGACGGTTTCGCCGCGACCTGCGAGCAGGGCCGCGACATGGGTTTCGACGGCAAGACGCTCATCCATCCAAGTCAGGTTGCGCCCTGCAACACGATCTTCTCGCCCGATCCCGAGACCGTCGCCTTCGCGCGCAAGACCATCGAGGCGTTTCAGGCGCCGGAGAACAAGGGCAAGGGCGTGCTGAAAGTCGATGGCCGCATGGTCG
>DASYEM010000048.1:0-4307 GCA_036499025.1 Parvibaculum sp.
CGGCATGACCATCTCGGTGCCCGAAGGCAGTTCGACGGTACCGGTCACGTCGGTCGTGCGGAAGTAGAACTGCGGACGATAGTTGGCGAAGAACGGCGTGTGACGGCCCCCTTCTTCCTTCGACAGCACATAGACTTCCGACTTGAAATCTGTGTGCGGCTTGATCGAACCTGGCTTGCACAGCACCTGGCCGCGCTCAACCTCTTCACGGCCGACGCCGCGGATCAGCGCGCCGATGTTGTCGCCCGCGCGGCCCTCGTCGAGCAGCTTGCGGAACATTTCGACGCCCGTGCAGGTGGTTTTCTGCGTGTCGCGGATGCCGACGATTTCGAGGTCGTCGCCGACATGCACGATGCCGCGGTCAACCTTGCCGGTGACGACGGTGCCGCGGCCGGAAATCGAGAACACGTCCTCGATGGCCATCAGGAAGGGCTGGTCGAGCGGGCGCTCAGGCGTCGGGATGTAGGCGTCGACCGCATCCATCAGCTTCTTGATCGACGCCTTGCCGATGGTTTCATCTTCGCGGCCTTCAAGAGCCGCCAGCGCCGAACCCGGCACGATCGGAATCTCGTCGCCCGGGAAGTTGTAGACCGAGAGAAGCTCGCGCACTTCCATCTCGACCAGTTCCAGCAACTCGGCATCGTCGACCTGGTCGACCTTGTTCATGTAGACCACCAGCGCCGGCACGCCGACCTGGCGAGCGAGCAGGATGTGCTCGCGCGTCTGCGGCATCGGGCCGTCAGCCGCCGACACAACCAGGATCGCGCCGTCCATCTGCGCCGCGCCCGTGATCATGTTCTTCACATAGTCGGCATGGCCCGGGCAATCGACATGCGCGTAATGGCGCGCTTCCGTCTGATACTCGACATGCGACGTCGAGATCGTGATCCCGCGCGCTTTCTCTTCCGGCGCCTTGTCGATCTGGTCGTAGGCCGAGAACGTCGCCCCGCCCGTCTCCGCAAGCACCTTCGTGATCGCTGCCGTCAGCGTCGTCTTGCCGTGGTCCACGTGACCAATCGTCCCGATGTTGCAATGCGGCTTATTGCGTTCAAATTTCTCTTTTGCCATCGGTGTCTTTACCTCGGTTGGTCGTTTGATCTCGTAGACGTCTCAGTTACTTAGCCTTGTGCCGAACGAAGGCTTGGAGCGGGTGAAGGGAATCGAACCCTCGTCATCAGCTTGGAAGGCTGTTGCTCTACCATTGAGCTACACCCGCCTGACCGTTTCCCTCGTTCCGCTTGGCATCGGTCCCCATTGAAAGGGTTTTGGTGGAGGGGGTTGGATTCGAACCAACGTAGGCTTAGCCAACGGATTTACAGTCCGTCCCCTTTAGCCACTCGGGCACCCCTCCGTGTCCGATGTCAAATGTTGTGAAATCCCAATAAGTTCGCCGCCGCCGACTGTGCTTCGCACACGCGCGGCTTTATTCAAGTTTGCCGCCGTGCTGTCAACAAAAATCCCGGTCTCAAACGCGTGTAACGCCCCGCAGCGTCCCCAGCTCCGTTGACAACTGGCTGAAGGCACTGTCGAGGGGGCGTTTGCATGAGCCCAAGGGGCACAATATAAGCGGCCATATGAGCAAGCGCAAGCCGACCCCTCCGTTCCGTCGCCCAGCCGACGCCGCCAAAGGCGCCGTCGGCGCGTCCGGCCATCGTCATCAGCGGCACGGGCCGCTCAAAGGCCATAAGGGGGGAGCCGATGAGAGTTTTCTCTATGGATTTCATGCGGTTATCGCCGCTCTCCGAAATTCTGGACGAAAGCCGTTGCGCCTATTGATGACCCGCAATGCCGAAGCTGAACTCGCCACCGAAGGCTTGAGCCTCGGCAACGACTTGCCGGTCAGCCCCGAAATCCTGACCGGCGAGGAGATTGCCGCCATCCTGCCGCCGGGTGCAGTGCATCAGGGCGTCGCCCTCAAGGTCTCCGCCCTGCCCGATCTTTCCCTCGACGAGGCTTGCGAGGGCGCGACCCTCGCCGTGGTCCTCGATCAGGTCACCGATCCACATAATTTTGGAGCGATTCTCCGCTCCGCCGCCGTCTTCGGCGCAGGCGCCCTCATCACCACCGACCGCAATAGCCCGCCTTTGGGCGGCGTTCTGGCCAAGGCGGCATCCGGCGCGCTCGAACGCGTCAAGGTCGCCAAGGTGACCAATCTGGTCCGGGCGCTCGAGGAGTTGAAGGAACTGGGTTTCGAGGTCATCGGCCTCGACGGCGAGGGCGAGGTCTCCCTGCCCGACTTCAAGACCGGCCCCAAAGTCGCTCTTGTCCTCGGCGCGGAAGGCTCCGGGCTGCGCCGCCTGACCCGCGAACATTGCGACATTCTCGCCCGTCTGCCCGCCGCCGGCGAGATGAAGAGCCTCAACGTCTCGAATGCCGCCGCTGTCGCCCTCTATGAAGTCTCCCGCCGGAGCTAAGCCGGCGCCGGTTAACGGATTTGCGGGTTGAGCAGATAAGGCGCGACAATGATGCGCTTCAAGCGCCAGCCAAGATTCCATTCCAGCAGATAGATCGTCTGTTGTTCGGCGATCGAACCGACGGGGCCGATGTCCATGCGGAAAACGAGCGGGCTACCTTCGAAGAAGGCGTAGCGGATCTGCCCCATCGGGTCTTCCCCGCCAAAACCGCTTTTGGCGATTTCGGATAGCGTGCTCGGATTGATCTGCTGATCGACGATACGGTCGATGGCCGCTCCGCTTATGGCTTGCGACAGGGCCTGCACGCGCGGATCGGGCGCGACAATCTTGTTGGTATAGGCAGCTTTCAGATCATCGCGAACGCCCTCGCGCACCGCCGTCCAATCGACAAGGGACGCGAGGCGCACCTTGTCGCCGCTGTTGAGCGACGTCTGCAGATCGTAGATCGCCCAATAAGGCCAGACCGTCCAGAGCGCGACGAAGACGACAACCGCAATGATATAAGGACCGTGACGGCCAAGACGCTTTGTTGCGACGCCCCAGACAAGACCGCCCGCCAGCGCGGCGACGAGCGCCGTTCCCAAGGCCCAATAAACCGGATTGCCCAACTTGATCCCCCACACGCGTCCCACCGGGGACGAGCGCAATCTACGCTGCTCGCCCACCCCTCTCCAAACGCAATCCGCCGACCACTCACCTGAAGACGCCGACAAGACGAACCGCCGCCATGACAAGAAGCAGGATCAGCGCGGCGCGGCGAACCGTTTCTGGATCGGCAAAGCGAAAGGCCCGCGCCCCGGCGAAAGCGCCCGCCAGCATGGCCGGGGCAAGAATGGCGACACGCGGGATCGTCGCATTTTCATAAAGCCCGCTCGCGCCTGCAAAACCCAAAGCGATAACGTCGGTGACGAAAAAGAAAGCGATGAGAGACGCTCTTCCGGTCGCGATCCCCGCAGCGTTCGAAAAATAGAATAAAACGGCAGGTGGCCCGCCTATCGCCGTGGCGCCGTTCAACAAGCCGACAAGGCCGCCGGTTGCCAATGTAGTGACCGGCCCCGGCGTCAACCTCGATTTGACACCGACAAGCAGAGTGATCGCCGCGACGGCGACGAGCACCGCAATCACGACCGTCATTGTCTTCGCCGGAATCGCCGTCAGCGCGAAAATGCCAAGGGGCGTCGCGACCAATGTGCCGAGACAGAGCAGCTTCAGAGAGCTCCAGTTCACTTGCCGCCACACGCCCGGCAGCAACGCAAGGCTTGCCAGAATTTCGAGGCCGAAAATGACCGGAACGACAACGGCGGGCGGCCAGAGAAACGTCAACGTGGCCACGGCGATCAGCGATGCGCCAAAACCCGTATAGCCGCGAACGAAGAAGGCGGCAAAGACGATGCCGCAAGCAATCAGAAGCGCCGCGACGCCTTCCGGCCCCACCGCCGATACCCAGACCTGACCCAACGCCTCCCCCGAAATCTTTCGCGCCGCATAGCTTGCAGGCGCCCCCTGCCGAAAGTATGTTCCGCGCGCAATCAACCGGCCACCCTAACACGCCGGTACGGTCGCCCTTGTAGCTCAGTTGGTAGAGCACCTGATTTGTAATCAGGGGGTCACGGGTTCGAATCCTGTCGGGGGCACCAATAAAATCAATGACTTAGAGGTTATCCGCACCGCCCAAAAATGCCGGGGGTAACAATTGGGGTAACAAAACCGTCAAAGGACTAGCCGAATTTGGGGCCGTTTTGGCTTGGCAATAGCTTTCTTAAGCCTGCTCCCTAGGCCTGCTCCCTAGGCCTGCTCCCTAGGCCTGCTCCCTAGGCCTGCTCCCTAGGCCTGCTCCCTAGGCCTGCTCCCTAGGCCGGCTCCCTAGGCCTGCTCCCTAGGCCTGCTCCCTAG
>DASYEM010000049.1:0-3284 GCA_036499025.1 Parvibaculum sp.
AAGACGCGCCGATGTAACAAATCCGCGTCGGCACCTCAAGCTGCAAATTGCAGAGGTTTTACTTTAGATCCCGTCGCCGTCGAGATTGACCGGGACATGGATGCCGCACTCGTCCTTGTCCTTGCCGACCCAACGCCCGTCACGGTAGCTGCCGCCCTCGGGAACGCGCTCCGTGCAGGGCATGCAGCCGATGGACAAATAGCCGTCCTTGACCAGCGGATGACGGGGAAGCCTGTGCGCCTCGGTATAGGCCTCAAGCTCCTCCTGGCCGTAGAAAGCCAGCGGGTTGATCTTGAAACGGGTGCCGTTGGCGCTGCCCGGCTCGCCCGCGCCGCGCACGGCTTCCTCTTCAATCGGATGCATGGCGGAGCGCGCATTTGTCTGAAAACGCTTGCGGCCTGTGATGGAGGCGGAGAAGCCGTTCAGCGCCCGCTCGAGCGGCAAAACCTTGCGGATGAAGCAGCAGGCATCGGCATCGGCATTCCACAAGGCGCCGTTCGGATCCTTGGCCAGAAGGTCCGCCGGATGGGGACCGACGGCCCGCACGTCGGTGAGGCCAAAGCGCTCCTGAAGACGGTCGCGGTAACGCAACGTCTCGCCGAAAAGCTTGCCGGTATTGAGAAAAATCACCGGAGTCGTCGGGTCGACTTCGGCAACCATGTGCAGAAGCACCGCAGATTCGGAGCCGAAAGAGGAGACGACGGCGATCTTGCCGGGAAATTCGGTCTTGATCATGGCTTCAAGCAACTCCGGCCCGGCAAGACCGGGGTAGGAAGCGCGAAGCGATTCGAGCCGCGAGGACAAAACCGTCGGCGTATCCATCGCCGCCGCCCGGTTTTCGTGGCTTTTAAGCTGTAGCACGGTCACGGGAGCCAACCCTTTTCCTCGACATAAGCATCGGTGCGGCGTCCGATCTCGGACATGCCCACCTTCTGGCCGCGCCAGTCGTCGCGCAAATTCGCCAGTTCCTCCAGCCGCCCCGCCCATTCCGGGCCGAACAGCGCCTCGATATGACGGCGCAACCGCCTCGCGAGACCCGGAGACTTGCCGCCGGTCGAAACCGTGAGCACCAAATCTCCCCGCCTCACCGTCGAGGGCACGTGGAAGTCGCAAAGCGGCTTCATGTCCTCGGCATTCACCAACCGTCCCGCTTCGTGGGAAAGCCCCGCGATTACGGCGCTTTCCGCCTCGCTGAGCCCTGCGATGAACACGATCTGCGCGGCCTTCAGAGCCTCTTCAGAGGGCCTTTCCCCTTTGAGGCGCTCACCGGCGCGGTCCTGAAGATCCACGCCCGGCGAGGCCGAATAGACCGTCACGCCCGAAGCGTCGCCCGAAGCATCCAAAAGCATCAGACGCTTCAGCACCGCTTCACCGTCCCCGACCAGCACGACCTTCACGGAAGAGAGATCGAGCGCGATCGGGTACATCCAGACTCCTGACGGAAAACAGTGGAAATCCGCGGGATAGCTAATCAATCCCCGTAGAAATAGGCCAGTATGCCGAATAATTCAATATCAGAACGTACTTCCGATATATTAGCGAATTTAAAATGTAAAATAGAGATAAGCGGATGAACCGGAGCGCCCCGCTCCCCATGTTCAGTCCGGCGCGCGGACCGTGGAAGTGATTGAAATGGCGATCTTATCGCCCTGGACGACGATCTGCCCGCGGGCGATCAGCACGTTATTGGCGAGAAGCCAGACTTCGTCCTCGGCATTGGCGTCCAGTTCGATGACGGCGCCGCGGCCCATCTTCAATAGCTGATGAATCGGCAGGTTGGTCCTGCCGAGTACAACGGATATCTCGACGAAAACAGAACTGACGGCGTTCAACTGGGCCCCCAAAAGACGCGCGGACTTCAACATTCCAGAAAGGTCGCATGTTAGAGTTACGTCATGGTTAAGGTTTTCCCCCTCCCCGACCCGCTTTTCGCCACCGGGCATAAATCCGCCGCTGGCGTCGAGTGGCGCATCTCGGATGCGCCGGTTGCCTATGACGTCGCGGTTGCCGAAATGGAGCGAAGAGTTGCCGCCCTTGCCGAACCGGTTGCCTCCGTTGCCGAACCAGACGCCTGCGAACTTGTCTGGCTGCTCGAGCACCCGCCGCTCTACACGGCAGGCACCAGCGCCGACGAAAAAGATTTGTTGTCCCCGGATCGCTTCCCGGTTTTCAAAACCGGACGCGGCGGGCAGTACACCTATCACGGTCCCGGACAGCGCGTCGGCTATGTGATGCTCGACCTGAAAAAGCGGGGACAGGATGTGCGCAAATATGTCGGCGACCTCGAACGCTGGCTGATCGCGACGCTGGCCGAGTTCAACGTGACGGGCGAGTTGCGCGAAGGCCGCGTCGGCGTCTGGGTGCGCCGCCCGGACAAGGGCGCCGGACGCGAGGATAAAATCGCCGCCATCGGCGTGCGCATCCGCAAATGGGTGACGTTTCACGGCGTCAGCCTCAACGTCGATCCCGTGCTCGACCACTTCGACGGCATCGTGCCCTGCGGCATTAGCCAGCATGGCGTGACGAGCCTCGCCGATCTCGGCGTCACCGCGACGATGGAAGATGTCGATGTGGCGATGAGGAAGACGTTCGGGGAGGTGTTTGGGGCGTGAGACTGGGGCCTCGCCCTTCGAGACGCCGCTTCGCGGCTCCTCAGGGTGAGGATTTAGGTTTGCCGCTCTGGCCTCTCTCCTCATCCTGAGGAGCTTCCGCGCAGCGGAAGCGTCTCGAAGGACGAGGCCACCGAATTCTCATCCGCCTACAGATAAAAAGGGGGAATGATGACAAATACAAGACATCTCCGCATCGCCATCATCGGCGCGGGTGCATCGGGGTTGATGGCGCTAATCAAGCTGCGCGAAGCGGGCATCGACGACGTCACGATTTTCGAGAAAGCCAAAACACTCGGCGGCACATGGCGCGACAACCGTTATCCGGGCATCACCTGCGATGTGCCGTCGCTCGCCTATCGCTATTCCTTTGCGCCCAATTCGGAATGGAGCCATGTCTGCGCGCCGGGACCGGAAATTCTCGGCTACCTGAAAGACGTCGCGCAAAAGCACGACCTTGAACGCGACATCAAATATGGATGCGAGGTGCTGACCGCCGATTTCGCGGACGGGCAATGGCGCATCGTCACATCGAAGGGCGATGAAGGCCGCTTCGACGCGGTGCTGGCGGCGGCGGGCGTATTGCATCATCCAGCGCTTCCCGACATCGAAGGCCTCGACACATTCGCGGGCGACGCTTTCCATACCGCGCGCTGGCCGGAGAATTTTTCGCTG
>DASYEM010000050.1:0-38591 GCA_036499025.1 Parvibaculum sp.
CTTCATGGCGCTCGACGTCAGCGGTGCGGTCCTTTGGGGCCTCGCCTTTGGTCTTTTGAATTTCATCCCGGTGCTCGGTCCGGCGGCGCTCATCGTCGCCTGCGCCCTGGTCAGTTTCGCCACGGAACCGAATTTCGTCGATGGTCTGCTCCCGCCTGCGATCCTGCTCGTCATCCACATCATCGAAGCAAATTTCGTGCAGCCCTGGCTGCTCTCGAAACGCATCGTCATCAACCCTTTTGCGATCTTTGTCGGCGTGTCGCTGCTTGTGGCGCTTTGGGGCCCGCTCGGCGCGCTTGTCGCCGTGCCGGCGCTGATCCTGATCTACACCGTGTCCTGCCGCGTGCCCTCCATGCGCTTCATCGCCATGCTGCTCGCCGCCGAGTACCAGAACCCCGCCCCCGCTCCCAAAAAGCCGAAAGCCGCACCGCGCAGGATATGGCGCTTCAGGGTCATAAAATTGAAAATGCGTCTGCCCTCGCTGCGGCAACGCAAGACGCTGCCCGTGCAGACGGTCTAGTCCCCGCTATTTGATCGCAGCCGAGCTGTGCATATATAGAGCTTGAGGATCGTCCCTCGCTCTCGCCGTCTCCCCTCGCGTCAAATCATCCCCAGGAGCTTTCATGACGGCCTTGTCCATTCTCGAGCTTGTCCGCGTCACCGAGAAAACCGATGCGCGCGGCGCGATGGACAATGCCCGCGACCTCGCGGCCCATGCCGAACAATGGGGCTATAAACGCATATGGGTCGCCGAACACCACAACATGCCCGGCATCGCCAGCGCCGCGACCTCCATCGTGCTGGCCCATATAGCAGGCGGCACGAAGAGCATCCGTGTTGGTGCGGGCGGTATCATGCTGCCGAACCATGCGCCCTACATCATCGCCGAACAGTTCGGCACCCTGGCGCGCCTCTTCCCCGGTCGCATCGACCTCGGGCTTGGCCGCGCGCCGGGCACCGACCAGATCACGCTGCGCGCCATTCGCCGCCCACCCTCCGCCGCAGACAATTTCCCGCAAGACGTGCTTGAGCTGCAAGCCTTCCTCGCGCCCGCAGGGCCGGGCCAGCACATTCAGGCCGTGCCCGCCGCAGGCACGGAAGTACCGCTCTGGATTCTGGGATCGAGCAATTTCGGTGCGATGCTCGCCGCCGAGCTTGGCCTGCCCTATGCCTTCGCCTCCCATTTCGCGCCCGACATGCTCTTGTCCGCGCTCGATTTGTACCGCCGCCGCTTCAAGCCGTCCGAGCAGCTTGACCGGCCTTACGCGATGGTCGGCGTCAATATCATCGCCGCCGATACAGACGCCGAGGCGCGCCGGCTCGCCACCACGCAGCAAATGTCCTTCGCCAACATCTTTCGCGGCGCGCGCGGGCTGAGCCGCCCGCCTATCGACGATATCGAAACCTACTGGTCGCCCGTCGAAAAGCTTCAGGCGCGGCAAATGCTTGCCCGTTCCATCATCGGCTCTCCCGAAACGGTGCGGGCGGGCATCGACGCCCTCGTCGCCGAAACGGGCGCCGATGAGTTGATGATCGTCTCGGACGTGTATGATCACTCTGCGCGGCTGCATTCCTTCGAATTGATCGCCGCCGCTTGCGGAACGGGCGCTTGATGACGGATACACTCGCGGACCTCGGCTGGTCGGCTCATTTCAGTTCGCAGGTCGAGCCGGAGGCGCTCATTGAGACGCCTCCCGCGCGGATCAGCGACGTTCATCGCGACGTCGTGCTGGCGAAATCCGCGCGTGGAGATGTCACGCTGGATTTGCCGCCGACCATCCGCTCGGGCGATCTCGCTGTCGGCGATTGGGTGCTGAGCAGCCCCGGAGAAGGCCGCGTGCTGTCGCTGCTGGAACGTCGCACGGTATTGCGGCGGCGCACCGAGGGCACGAGCCAGCAGCTCATCGCCGCCAATGTCGATACGTTGATGATCGTCTCGTCCTGCAATGCCGATTTCAACGCGGCGCGGCTGGAGCGTTATCTGGCATTGGCGATCAGCAGCGAAATTCCGCCTGTTCTGGTTTTGACGAAAGCCGATATGACGGCGGATGCAGACGACTACAAGCAGCAGGCCGGGCAGCTTCTCGCAGGCCTTGCCGTGATCGTGCTGGACGCACGCGATCCCGCATCGCTCGATCAGCTCCTGCCGTGGCTGAAGCGGGGAGAGACGGCGGCGTTGATCGGCTCATCCGGCGTCGGCAAGTCGACCATCATGAACGGACTGGCGGGCATCGAGACGGCGACGCAAGGCATCCGCGAAAGCGACGCCAAGGGACGGCACACCACGACGGCGCGCAGTCTCCGGCGCACCTTGTCGGGTGGCTGGCTGATCGACACGCCCGGCATGCGCTCGCTGAGCATGAGCGACAATGGCGAAGGCATCGAGGTTCTGTTTGCCGACCTCATTGCGCTTGCCGCCACCTGCAAGTTTTCCGATTGCAGCCATAGCATCGAGCCCGGATGCGCCATTCAGGCCGCCATCAAAAAAGGCGACATGGATGCCGACCGGCTCAACCGCTGGCAAAAGCTGCTGACGGAGAACGAGGGCAATACGGAAACTTTTGCGCAAGCCCGGGCGCGGCGTCGTGCGACGCCTCCGAAAAAGACCCGCTAGAAACGAAAACGCCAGCCGCAGCGGAAGCGGACTGGCGTTTCGAAAGCGCGAAACGGAAAACCGGTCTATTCGATCATGCCCAGCGCATGCATATAGAGTTCCAGGATCGCCTCTTGCTCCTGCCGCTCGGTCTTGTCCTGCTTGCGGATGCGCACAACCTGACGCAGCGTCTTGGTGTCGAAGCCATTGGCTTTCGCCTCGGCATAGACTTCCTTGATGTCGGCGGCGGTTGCGGCTTTTTCTTCTTCGAGGCGCTCGATGCGTTCGATGACCGAGCGCAATTGATCATGCGCGACGCCGCCGGTATTCACAGGGGTATTGCCGTCCGCCATGATGCGTCGCTCCATTCAATCAACAGGCTGGTGGATGGGGGACACTAATCGCGTGAGCCGCGAGCGGCAATATCGGCACCCCACAAACCTGTGGATATAACGGTTTTTCAGCCATGCGCTTTCTTTTGCGCGGCTTCAAAAGCGGCAAGCTGCGCCGGCGTGGCCTCGGGCTGATGTTTCGCCTTCCACTCGGCAAAGGGCATGCCGTAGATCGTTTCGCGCGCTTCGTCTTTCGTCAGCGCAAGACCTTGCGCCTCCGCGGCTTCGCGGTACCAGTCGGCAAGGCAGTTGCGGCAGAAACCGCCATACGTCATCAGATCGATATTCTGCACATCGGTGCGCTTGGCGAGATGATCGACAAGACGGCGGAACGCCGCCGCTTCGAGTTCCGTCTGTGTCGCCTTATCCATCTCGGTCTCCTCTAAGCGTCGGCATGCGAGCCGTAATGGCGCACGCCGCGCAAATCCTCGTTCAAGCCGATGCGCTTGGCCAGTCTGGCGAGGCGCTCCGCCCATTCTTCCTGCCCGCGCGCATCGGCGACAAGATCTTGTCGAATTTCGACCAGCGCATGCGGCAAGCCGTTCTGCGTTCCATGACGATATAGGCAGTCGCCCTTCAACTCGCCAGAGTAAGGCTCATTGTCGCCGACGACGAGCCCCGCCTCCGCCCGCAAGCCGTCAATGAGCGGCGCGGGCAAGCGGTCGTCGCGATCCCAGAGAATGCCCGTATGCCAGGGCCTCGGAACGCCGCGCCAGACCGGCGTGAAACTGTGAATGGAGAAAATCGCGGGCGCCGTCCCGTCCGCTTGCGCCCGCGCGAGCGCAGCCGCGACCGCCGCGTGATAAGGCTCATAAAATTCGCAAAGCCGCCGCTCGAATTCCGCCGCATCCTGAAACGGATCGACATCGCGGTTCGCGGGAATGATTGCGCCGTCCGACAGCTTCATCACCAGTGTCGGATCGTCGGCCCCGCGATTGAGGTCGATCAGCAGGCGCGAGAACCGCGCCAGCACCGCGGGGCAATCGAGCTTTGCCGCCAGCCGCCGCGACACGTCACCCGCGCCGATATCATAGGCGATATGCCGCGCAAACTCTCCGGCATCGAGACCGAGCGAGCCATAGCCCGGCGGCAACGCATTGGAAGCGTGGTCGCAAATGACGAGGAAACGGGGATCGCCCTCGGGATTGATGAGTTCGAAGGGATGATCGCCTTCGCGTGACAGGAGCTGCATCGGCGCACTATACCCAATGGACGAAACGCCGAGAATGCTTACCTCATGACCGAGAGCTTCCCCGAAACCCGTGCGCTTCTGAAAACCCTCTATGGAGCGGCGGTCCGCGCCGCATTGCCCGGCGCGATCCTCGGTCGCCATCTGCCCTCGCCGCCAAAAGGCCGCCTTGTCATTTTCGCCATCGGCAAGGCCGCAGCCGCGATGGCGGCTGCGGCGGAAGCGCATTACGTGGATGCCGCGCTCGAAGGCCTCGCCCTGACCCGGTATGGACATGGTCGCCCGACACGCTCCATTGAAGTCGTCGAAGCGGGCCATCCCGTGCCCGACGCAAATGGCGTCGCCGCCAGCGCCCGCATTCTCGACATGGCAAAGTCGCTCGGCCCGGACGACTTTGCATTGGTCCTGATCTCGGGCGGCGGCTCGGCGCTCGCGGCCTTGCCCATCGACGGCGTCAGCCTGGACGACAAGCGCGGGCTGACAAGAGCCCTGCTCGCGTCCGGCACGCCCATCGCCGACATCAATTGCATCCGCAAGCATCTCTCGCGCATCAAGGGCGGACGCCTGGCGCAAGCCATCGCGCCCGCTCCGTCATTGACGCTGGCAATCTCGGATGTGGCGGGCGACGATCCCGCCGTCATCGCTTCGGGCCCAACGGTTCCCGATCCGACGACACGCGCCGATGCGCGCGCCGCGTTGCGAAAATTTCACATCGAGGCCAACGCGAACATCATCGCCGCGCTCGAATCCGCGCCGGAAAGTCCAAAGCCCGGCGACCCGATCTTTGCAAAAGCCCGTTATGAATTGATCGCCAGCGGCGCGGCGTCTTTAAAGGCAGCCGCCGAAATCGCGACGGCGCATGGCTATGAGGTGATCGATCTCGGCGACCGCGTCGAAGGGGAAGCCCGCGACGTCGCCACGCGTCACGCCCGCCTCGCTCTCGAAGCCCGGCGCGACGGTCGCCGTGTCGCCATTCTTTCAGGCGGCGAACTCGCGGTCACGTTCATGGAAAAGACCGCCGGGCGCGGCGGCCCCAATCAGGAATATGCATTGGCCCTCGCTCTGGCCCTGCAAGGCGCACCCGGCATCGCCGCGCTGGCAGGCGACACGGATGGCATAGACGGCGGCTCGGGCGCCGCCGACGACCCGGCCGGCGCGCTTGTGTTACCCGACACGCTGGCCCGCGCTCACACATTGGCGCTCGATCCGCTGTCCCATCTCGCCGCGCATGATTCAGGCAGCTTTTTCGCTCCGCTTGGCGATCTTCTGCAAACCGGGCCGAGTTACACGAATGTGAACGATTTCCGTGTCATTCTGATAGAAAGACCGTGAGTCCCTACAATGAGGAGCGCGCCCCTTGATACGCCGCCGCAACGTCAAGATCATCGCAACGCTCGGACCCGCATCGAGTTCGCCGGAAATGATCCGCGCGCTCTTCGAAGCGGGCGCGGACGTCTTTCGCCTCAACATGAGCCACCTGAGCCATGACGGGCTGAAGAAGGTCCACGGCATGATCCGCGCGATCGAGGCCGATGTCGAACGTCCGATCTCCATCCTCGCCGATCTTCAGGGCCCGAAGCTCCGCGTCGGCGAAATGGACGGCGGCTCGACCTTGCTCGAAGCCGGCCAGCATTTCCGCCTCGATCTCGACAAGACGCCGGGCGACAACGCGCGCGCGCCTCTCCCCCACCCGGAAATTTTCGCCGCCGTCAAAACCGGCCAATCGCTGCTGCTCGACGACGGCAAAATTCGTCTGCGTGTTCTGAAATGCGGCGCGGATTTTGCCGAGACCGAAGTCGTGGTCGGCGGGCGCCTGTCGAACCGCAAGGGCGTCAACGTCCCCGACGCGGTGTTGCCCGTCGCCGCCCTGACTGAAAAAGACCGCAGCGATTTCGAGGCCGCGCTCAATCTCGGCGTCGATTGGGTGGCGCTCTCTTTCATCCAGCGTCCCGACGACATTGCCGAAGCCCGCAAGATCGCGCGGGGCCGTGCAGCCATTCTCGCCAAGATCGAAAAGCCGCAAGCGCTCGTGCATCTTGACGAAATCATCGACATGGCCGATGCGCTGATGGTGGCGCGCGGCGATCTCGGCGTCGAACTGCCGCTCGAACAAGTGCCGGGTTGGCAGAAGCGCATCACGCGCGCCGCGCGCCGCGCAGGCAAGCCCGTCGTCGTCGCGACACAGATGCTCGAAAGCATGATCGCCTCGCCCGTGCCGACGCGCGCCGAAGTCTCCGACGTCGCCACCGCCGTCTTTGAAGGCGCGGACGCCATCATGCTCTCGGCTGAATCCGCCGCCGGTCAATATCCGATTGAAGCGGTGCGCATGATGAACAACGTCGCCGTCGAAGTCGAAGGCGACCCGACCTATCCCGGCATCATTTATGCCCAACGCAACGAACCCGAAGCCACCGGGGCCGATGCGATCAGCGCCGCCGCTCACATGGTCGCCGACACGCTGAAAGCCGCCGCCATCGTCTGCTGGACCAATTCCGGCTCGACGGGTCTGCGCGCCGCGCGCGAACGCCCGCTCTTTCCGATCATCGCATTGACACCGATCCCGTCGACCGCGCGCCGTCTCGCTCTTGTCTGGGGCCTGCATTGCGTGTTGACGGAAGACGCGCATGATCTCGACGACATCGCCGACCGCGCCTGCCGCATCGCCTTCCGCGAAGGCTATGCCCAGCCCGGCCAGCGCGTCATCGTGACGGCGGGCCTGCCGCTCGGCACGCCGGGCGCGACCAACATGCTCCGCGTCGCTTTCGTCGGTCGCATGGGCAGCGCCGCGGATTAAACCGGCGCCGCGCCGGGCTCGATCACATGCGTGCCCGCGCGAGGCGCTTCCCCACGCGCCAGACGTTCCAGCGCGTCGATCACCACATCGGGCCGCACGTAATGCGGCATATGGCCGATGCCGGCGAGCTTGATGAGTTCCGAGCCTGCGATCTGCTCATGCAGCGCATAGGAATGCAGCTTCGCCCAGACCGTCTTGTCTCGATTGCCGGTGATGATGACGGTCGGCGTCTTGATTGCCGCATAGCGCTTGCTCTGCTCAACGAGATAACCGCGCAGCCGCGATGAATCCGTGCTGTTGGCATGAAAATGCCCCGGCCTGAACAGCAGCGGCAGGCCGATGCGCTCCGCATATCCGGCGGGCACCTTGTCCGGCGCGAAGACGCCATCGACGCCCGCACCCATCAGCAATTTTCCCGCAGGCGCCATCAGCGTCCGCAGAAAAACCGGACCGGCGACCGGCGTGGTGACGAGCCTGTGATACCAGGCAGTCTCGCCCTCCCAGACATGCGTCGCGCCCGACAGCACCACAAGGCCGGAAAGTTCGCCGGGGAAAGCCAGCGCATAGGCCGTGGCGACGGCCCCGCCCCATGAATGGCCGAGCAGCACCGGCTTTTCTATGCCGAGCGCCCCAATCGCCTCATGCAACGCTTCGGCCTGCACCGCCGGATTGGCGATGTCGGCATGTTGCGATCTTTCGCTCCAGCCATGTCCCGGCCTGTCGAACGCAATCACGCGATGGCGCTTCGCCAATTCCGGCATCAGGCTTTCAACCATGTCGCCCGCATTGCCGCTCGCGCCATGAACCAGAATGATCGTCGAGCCTTGCGGTTCGGAGGGGCCCATCTCGACATAATGAAGCCGCGCGCCCGGCGCGCCGACAAAATCGCCGCGCGGCGGATAGGCCCGCGAAACCTGCGCGATGAGCTGCGCTGAATAAAGCGCGAGCCCGCTGAGCAGACCCCCAATCACGATGACGAACAGCAGGACAACCCACATCGGCGTCAGATCCCCCGCCCTTCAACATCGAGAGAAAGCGCCTTCTCCGATTGCGCCGCCCCGTCGAGCCAGGGATCGACCGCCAGAGCGCGGCGGAAGACTTCGAGCGCGCCCTTCTTGTCGCCGAGATCTTCCAGCATCAGAGCAAGCCCCCCCATCGCCAGAAAATGCCGCGGCTCCAGCCGCAGCACCTGCTCGAGATCCTTCAGCGCGGCGGAATAATTATTCTTGATGTAGAAGACCGCCGCCCGCTTGTTCCAGCCTTCGGCAAAGCCGGGATCCAGCAACACCACTTCGTTGAAATAAAACAGCGCGCGTTCGTAATCCTTGCCGTTGAAGGCTTCGAGCCCGCGAGACATCAGAATGTCGATGCTGGGACTGCCGGATTGAATCCAGACTTTCTGGATCGCCGCTTCGATCGGCTTGCCTTCCGAGGCGCTGGGCGATTTCGCGAGATCGGCGAAAAGTGCATCGAGGATCGCGGCCCGTGGCGGCTTGTCCTGATCCTTCGTCGAAGGCGGCGGCGGCGCGACCTCAGCCGTCGCCCCCGTCATGAAGACGGCCGAGGCAAGCAGAACGGCAGCGGGAAGATGAAACCGGAGGACCATGCGTGAAAGCATAGGCGCAGGCCCGATTCCGGCCAATAGCCCCGGCAGCTTCAGACGTTCAGGTCCTGAAGCACGCAACCGTCGAATTCGGTGATGAAATCGGGACCGAAGGCGAGCGACGGCGTGAGAAACCCCGGACGCACATCGCCTGCAAGCGTCCGGCGGACGATTTCAAGGCTGGTCATCGCCGTCAGCGTATAGCCCTCGGGCGTTCTCAACCGCGAGGTGACCTTGTCGCCTGCCGCATTGACCGCTTCACCGACAAGCACGGCAAAGCCCGCGCGCCGCTCGGCATCGCTCGGGCCTTCCGGCTGCTGATCGATCTGCGCCTTGAGCTTGCGCTGCATGAAGCCGAGGCTCGCCACCCAGCGCTTGAAGCCGCCGAGATCGGCCATCTGCTCAAGCTGTGGGCTCGCTTCGAAATAAACCGTGATATGCGGAATATGGGTCGAATGAAATGCCGTCGCGACATCGCCCCAGCCGATGGCGATGGCGGGCCGCGCACCCTGACCGAAATCGAACTCGGCGCGCGGCGGCGTCTTCAGCGCCACGATGCGCCCGTCGCGGCGAACCCGCGTGCCCTTGCCGACGCTTTCAACGCCGGTCTTCGCCGTGCCGCGCGACATCTGGCCAAGGCCCGAAATCGCCAGCGTCAACTCGATCGCATCGGGCAGGCGCGAACGCATATGCGCCGCCAGACAATCGCTCGGCACGACATCGAAGCCGACGCCCGGAATGACCGCGATACCGGCAAGCTGCGCATCCTTGTCGCGCGCCGCGCAGGCTTCAAAGACATCGATCTCGCCGGTAATGTCGAGATAATGCGTGCCGGTGCGAATGCAGGCATCCAGCATCGGTTTCGATGTCTGCGAGAAAGGCCCGGCGATATGCAGCACCGCATCGACTTCGGAAAGCGCCTCGAGCAGCGCGCTCGTGTCGGAAAGCTCGAAGGCGCGGAATTCGAAACCATGCTGGCCGGCCACCGATTTCAGCCGCGCTTCGTTGCGTCCCGCGAGAACGGGCCGCATGCCGAGCGCCTTGGCGGTGCGGGCGACGAGCTTGCCCGTATAGCCGGTCGCGCCATAGATCATGAATTTGCCGCTCATCGATCCTCCGATTAAGTCCGCTCCCCATACAGCTCTCGAACTATAGCGTCTTTTGCTCAGACGATAAGGCCAAGCCGGACAAGATCGGTGCGCAGACCTTCCGCATCCGAAAAATGATGCGTGACGAACCCGAGCGCCTCCGCCGTCTCGATATTGGCTCGCGAGTCGTCGATGAAGAGCGTGCGCGACGGTGTGAGCCCGGCACGCGCGATCAGAAGCGCGAAGATGCGCGGATCGGGTTTAACGATGCCCTCGTCGCCCGACACGACCGTGGTGCCGAAACGCTGCAACTCGGGATAAGTCTCCCGCAGATAGGTGAAGACGGTGCTCGGCATATTGGTGAGGCCGTGGAGACGCAGGCCGCCATCGGCCAGTGCATGAAGCAGATCGACCGTGCCCGGAATGCGGCCCGGAATCATTTCGGCATAACGCCCGTTCCACATGTCGATGAGTTCGGCGTGATCGGGATGCAAAGCTTTCAGCGTGGCGGCATTCTCCTCGAACGAAACGCCATAATCATGCGCGAGATGCCATTCCAGCGTACAGATCTCGGCCAGAAACCGCTCCATCTCGGCTTCCGTCGCAAAGACCTTGCGATAGAGGTGCCTGGGGTCCCAGCCGACCAGTACATTGCCGATGTCGAAAACGACCGTATCCAGACCAGCCTTCATTCTCTCTCCCTGACAAACAAAAAAGGCCGCACCCGAAGGTGCGGCCCAGATTCGACGACCATCTGCACGGGGCTGAACAGCCTCACGCGCAACGAGACAGCCTCAGCCCTGACGGGCTTTGAAGCGCGGGTTGGTCTTGTTGATGATGTAAACCCGGCCCTTGCGGCGGACGACACGGTTGTCGCGGTGACGACCACGCAGCGATTTCAATGAGTTACGGATTTTCATAGCGAAACCTTTAGGGCCTGAATTTGGGAAGAGCACTGCGATCGGCCATAAGCCCCGCCTCCGGTTTCAGCCGGAACACCCTTGAACTGGCGCGGAACCTAAGGGGCGGGACCGGCCCTGTCAACTGGACTCCTGAGGCGCTTTTCTAAGCCGGTAAATCGGGTTAGACCATGGCCCAACATGAAATTGGCGCGGGCGTCATCTTTCCCGCCCGCCAGCGAGTTTGGTCCGAATGGCGTACGAAAAACCCCAGAATTACCTCACCGAGCCTGCCGTCCGCTCGCTGCCCGAGGAAGACATCACCCGCCACCAGCCGCAATGGTTCCGCGAGGCGCTGGCCGCCCCGCGCGAAAGCCGCCGCGTGACGGTCGACGGGGCGAGCATCCATTACCTGCGCTGGGGCAATAACGACCCCAAGCGCCCCGGCATCCTCTTTGTCCACGGCAACGGAGCGCATGCCTATTGGTTCGCTTTCATCGCCCCCCTGCTCACCCACCGTTACAACGTCGCCTCGATGGATCTGGGCGGCATGGGCGACAGCGACTGGCGCGCGCATTACACGCGCGACACCTTCGCCCATGAAATCGGCGCGGTGGCCTTCGACGCTGGCCTCGGTCCCAAGCCCGTCATCGTCGGGCATTCTTTCGGCGGCTTCACGACCCTCATGGCCGGCAATCACTATAGCGACCGTCTCGGCGGGCTGATTCTCGCCGACTTCACCGTCCGCTCGCCCGAAGCCGTCCGCGAATGGTTTCTCGACGACCGGACGCGCAAGCCGACCCGCGTCTATCCCGATTTCGAGACGGCCAAGGCCCGCTTCCGCCTCGCGCCCCTCCAGCCCTGCGCCAACGGCTTCATCACCGATTACATCGGCGGCCTGAGCCTGCGCGAGATCAGGATCGGCGACAATCCGGGCCGCCGCGCCTCCACCGAAGCGGGCTGGACCTGGAAATTCGATGCCGAGCTGTTCAACGGTCTGCGCATGGGCAGCGACCATGCCGAGATTTACAAAAATCTCGCCTGCCCCTCGGCCACCATGTTCGGCCTTGAGAGCAAGGATTACGAACTCGCTTCAGTCGCCTATCTGCGTGAACTGGCGCCCAGGCGCCCGGTCTTCACCGTCCCCGGCGCGCAGCACCACATCATGCTCGATCAGCCGCATGCTTTCGCGGCCTCGGTCAACTCGCTGATGGCGCAGTGGGAAACCGAAGGCGCGCTCGGCGCGATCTCGCATGGATGAGGGTTTGACCCTCACTCCGACGCTCGCGATCGTCGCGGCCTCCATCGCCGCCATTATTCTATGTCTGTGGCTTGAGAGACGGCCTCACGAATTCGGCAAGCTGCGCTTCCCGACAACGCCGTTTCTCTTCATTGCGATTCTGGTGATCGTGCTCATGGCCGCGCATCTGCTGACGCTGTCAGGCGCGCCGGTGCATCACGCCGCTTATTGAATGCCGATCCCGTCTTCCTCGTCTTCATAATCATCGGCCTTCTGGTCGAGCCCTTTCATCGCCGGATGAAACAGCGCGAAACCGAGGATCAGCATGATGAGCAGCAGGCCCACCATGAACGGCGCCTGATGCATCCGGTCATAGATATTGAAGCCGATGAACGAGTTCAGGAAGATGAACGGCGTCAGGATCATGCCCGTCGCCGATGTACCGCTGATGAAGCCTGCCATCGCACCCTGATCGCGGCGCGAAACGGAAAGCGACGAACCCGCCTGCAAGCCCGGACGCAATAGCCCGAAACCGAACCCGGCCAGCGTCAGCGCGGTGACGAGCACGCCGTAGGAATGGCCGATGATGAGACCGGCGAACGAGAACAGCATGATGACCGAGCCCCAGCGCAGCAGGAACTGCACCGAGAGGTTGAAGCGCTGGATAAGGCCGATCTGCGCGAAGAGCGCCGAAATCGCCATCGCCATCAATCCGACGCTGACCATCTGCGTCGCGTCGTCGAGCTTCAGGTTGAGCACGTCGATGAAATAGAAAGCGCAGAGCTGCATGATGATCGTCTGCGAAAAGCTCATGATGACGCTGACGACGACCCAGGGCAGCGCCTTCTTGTCATGCCATTTGAGCGTCGCGCGGCGCTTTTGCTGCTTCTCCGACACGCGCTGCGAAGGCCGCGTGCGCTCGGGCAGATAGAACCAGATCAAACCGGCGCTGAGAAAAGCCAGCGCCGCCACGGCAAAAAATGGCGCGACGATGTGAATTTCGGCAAAGGCCGCGGCAACGCCCGGCCCGATAGCCGTGCCGATGCCGAAGGCCGCGCCAAGTGCGGCGACACCCGCCGCCCGTTCGCTGCGCGTCGTGCGGTCGGCGACATAGGCCTGCGCCGCCGAGCCGTTGCCCGAGCCGAAGCCGCCGAAAATCGAACGCGACACCATCAGCAGCGGAAAGACCACCGCCATCGACAGCCAGCCCCACAAGGCGACAAGCACGAGGCAGGCGAAAATCAGCGTCGAGATGGCGAAAGCGCTGAGGCCCAGCAGCATGATCGGCTTGCGCCCGACAACGTCGCTGCGCCGGCCCCAGAAGGGGCTCGTGATGATCCACAAAAACGACGACAGCGAATAGATCATTGTCGTCTCGAATTCGCTCATGCCGAGGCGGCGCGCGATGGGCGGCAGCACGGCGTAGACGAGCGTCTGACCCATGCCGCCCGCAAGCTGGCAGAGGAACAAGATCTGGAAGGCGCGTTTGCGCTCGGCAGGCGTCGTCGCCGTTTCGCCCAGAGGCGCTATGGCTTCCTCGGGCTCCTGGAGTTCTTCACGGACTGACGACATGGGCCTTCACCGGCCTTTATTCTGGATTCGGGGCCAACATGTACGTCAAACTTTCGGCGCCGCCAATGGGGGACGCTACGTTTTTGCATCACTTCCCCACGCATTTTTGACATATGGGGCGCTGGCCCTAGTCTTCCCGCAACAGATATTGGGGAGACTTCCATGGACCTGGCCCTGAGCGCCAAAGACACCGCCTTCCGCGACGAGGTGCGCCGCTTTCTCGACGAGAAGCTGACGCCCGATCTGCGCGAAACGGGCAAGCTGATGACCAGCGTCTATGCCGACTATGAAACAACGATGAAGTGGCACGCCGCGCTCTATGAAAAAGGCTGGGTCGCGCCTGCATGGCCGGTTCAATATGGCGGCTGCGATTGGTCGGTCGCGCAGCATTACATCTTCTCCAGCGAACTCTCCGCCGCCGGCGCGCCGTCATTGTCGCCCATGGGTATCGGCATGTGCGGCCCGGTGCTGATCGGCCACGGCACGCCTGAACAGAAGGCGCATTACCTGCCCCGCATGCTCGACGGCTCCGACTTCTGGTGTCAGGGCTATTCCGAGCCAGGCTCGGGCTCCGATCTGGCCTCGCTTCAGATGAGCGCGGTCGATAAGGGCGACCATTTCCTCTGCAACGGCCAGAAGATCTGGACGACGCACGCCAATTACGCGAACTGGATTTTCAATCTGGTCCGCACCTCGAAGGAAGACATTCCCCAGCGCGGCATCACTTTCCTGCTGATCGACATGAAGACGCCGGGCATCAAGGTCGAGCCGCTGGTCATGTTGTCGGGCGAGCATATTCAAAATCAGGTCTTTTTCACCGACGTGAAGGTTCCCAAGGCCAACGTCGTCGGCAAGGTCGGCGAAGGCTGGACCGTGGCGAAGTATCTCATGCAATTCGAGCGCGGCGGTCACGCCTATGCACCCGGCCTGACGACGCGATTGAACCGCATCCGCGCCATCGCCGAGGCCGAACTCACCGGCGGCGCGCGCCTCATCGACGAACCGGATTTTGCCGCGAAGATCGCCAGCGCCAATGTCGAAATCTCGGCGCTGGAATTCACCGAGCATCGCATCATGTCGGCGCTCTCGAACGGCGACGCGCCGGGCGCGGAATCCTCGCTGCTGAAAACGCGCGGCACCGAAATCTCTCAACGCCTCACCGAACTCGGGATCGAGGCTATCGCCGCTTACGCGATGCCCTTCCAACCCCATGCGACGCGGCCCGGCGGCCCCGTCCCCGGCTATACCGCGCCGACGGGCAACCAGACCTCCATCGGGCCGAAGCACAGCCTGCCGGTGATGTCGAAATACCTCAATGACCGCGCCGGTTCGATCTATGCCGGCACCAACGAGGTCCAGCGCAACATCATGGCGAAAGCCGTCCTCGGCCTCTGATAAATTGCTTGAAACGTCTTCAAAGCCTTGATCGTCATGGCCCGCTTTATGCGGACCATCCACGTCTTCGCAACCGATCTAAAAGTTCAAGACGTGGAGGCCCCGGACAAACCGGGGCAGGACGGTTTGCCAAATAGTCTTCAAGCCGCGACCAACGGCAACGCCCCCGCCCATTTCGTGAGGACGTCCGCAAAGAGCGCCGGGTCCTGACCGTGCATGGAGTGGCCCATCTCCGGGAACGACTGATAGTCAATCGACTGACCGGCCGCCGCCACTAACGCGCGCACGCGGTTCGCCTGCAAATCGGACATCGCGCCGAGAAGCGATCCGCTCGCTTCATCCATGATACGAAAGTGATGGGTCAGCAAAACCGGCACCTTGACGCTCGACAACATGCGCGCGTGATCGCAGCTTGCGGCGACCGTGCCCGTCCAGAACGCCCTGCCCCATTCAGGATCGTATTCCTTCAAGGTTTGCGGCGGCTCATCGCTCGGCGTCATGAAGCCTGCCATCCATGCCGGCAGCTCCTTTGGCCCCGCCGCCTGCATTCCCTTCCAGTCGCCGATGCTCCACTGATCGCCGAGATATTTGCTGAAGAGCGCGAACATCGGACCGATGGCCTGCCTGATCGACGGACCGCAGGACGTGTTGACCTCGGAGCTGAACAACGGCGGGTCTTCATAGAGGCAGCCGCGCACCGTGCCGGGTTTGGCATAGGCCGACAGCCAGGCGGAGAGAACGCCGCCCGATGAAAGCCCGCTGACGATGGTGGGCCGGCCGATCGCGAGATCGATGAACCGCACAAGGTCATTGCCCATATTGTCGAGCGTATAGCGCCCCGGCGTGCGGGTGGAGCGGCCCTGTCCGCGCAAATCGACGGCAAAGACCTGAAAGGTCCGCGCCAAATGCCCCATCGCCGTCTCATAGCCCCACCAGGATTCGGTCTGGCCCGGAATGAGAAGCAGAGCGGGCTTAGCGGGCTCGCCCGCGACGGCATAATTCATCGTCACTTCGCCGAGATCGATTGCCAGCTCTGCATAGGCATGGGCGACATAAGTTGCCGCTTCATTGTCCGGCCCGAAGTGAAAAGACATTGATTGTTCCTCCATGCATCTTTGCGGCGATGATGCATCCGAAACAACCCTCACTTAAATCGCTAACTTCTCCGTTCTCCGTTTTCTGACTGAAAGTCAAAAATCAGTGGACGGCATATGCCTTCAACAGCCGTCCCATGGCACGCCGCGCATGAGCTTCGATGGCGGCGCGTTTCGGCGAAGTCCGCGCGCCGATCAGCGCCTTGTGAAAGAAATCGCCGCGCAGAATGCCGATGAAGTCGTCGGCGAAATCCCCATGGTTTTCGATGGCGCAGATCTTCGCGGCCACGAGCCGATCGCCGATGATGCGCACCATCTCGATGCTGGGCTCGCGTGTGAAACTGTCGAAGATGCGCCCGACTTCCGGCAGGCGTTCGCCTTCCGCGACCACGATGCGATAAAGCGCCAGCGATTCAGGCCGCATCATCGCGGTCAGCACCGTCACCGCATATGAGTTGAGCGTCTCGACCGGATCGCCCGCCGATAAACGCTCGATCTCGTCGGCCTCCGGCATATTGCGGCGGCAGCCCCAAGCGAGCAGCGAGCAGAGCAAGCTCACCTTGTTCTCGAACCGCCGGTAAAGCGTCACCTTCGACGCCCTGGCCCGCGTCGCGACTTCAAGCATCGTCGCGCCGTGAAAGCCTTTTTCCGTGAACACGTCGAAAGCCGCGCTGAGAATTTCCTCGTCGCGCGGATCGTCCAGCGGCACCAGCCAGTCCGGTCGCGCGCCTTGCATTTTCTTCTGTGCCATCGAGCATCCTTGACTCAGTACCGAACGGTACTATAGATGAGTACCACAAGGTACTGAACGGAGATATGGGCATGGTTGCGCTTATTTCAACGGTTTTTCTGGCGGGCCTCGCCTGGCTTTTCTTTTTTGCCGGGCGCGGGAACTTTGCCTATCTGCCCGCGAGCCCCCTTGAGGTGGAGACGCGCCCCGCAGGCACACGCAAAACCGTTCGTTTCCCCGCCGTCGACGGCGAAGAGATCGAAGCCTGGTTCTATCGTCCCGCCACGCAGCGGCCGCCCCTCGTCATCATGGCGCCGGGCCTGACCGGCACGAAACAAGGCCACCTCGAAGCCTTCGCGCGAACCTTCCTCGAGCAAGGCATGGCGGTTCTGATGATCGACTTCCGCACCTTCGGCGGCAGCGGCGGCCTGCCGCGTCACTGGATGGACCCGCATCGCCAGATCGAGGATTACGAGGCCGCTCTCGCCTTCGCGCAAACCCTCGCCGTCGATCAAGACCGCATCGCGCTTTGGGGTTCGAGCTTTTCCGGCGGCGTCGCCTTGAGCGTCGCGGCGCGCCACGCAGGCAGGGTCGCCGCCGTCATCGCGCAAGTTCCTTATCTGGGCGACAGCGAACCCCAGCGCCCGGGCCGCATGGAGATGCTGAAATACATTGCGCTCACTATTGCCGAACCCGTCGGCGATACTTTGGCAAAGCTGGTCGGCCTGAAACTCCACCCGGTATACATCCCGACCTTCGGCAAGCCGGGCGAACGCGTCTTTGCCAAAAGCGCCTGCAATCCCGCCCATCGCCTCAAGGATATCGAAGCCCTCCACCCCTTTTGGGCGACGATGCCGGACCCCATGCGCGGCGGCTGGGAAAACAAGATGCTCGTCCGCGCGCTCCAGCATTTCGACAGCCATTGCCCGCTCGATGAAATCGCGAGCATCCCTTGCCCGGTGATGGTGATCGGCGCGCTCAAGGACGACATGATCCCCATCGACCGGATCCGGGACGGCGCGGCGCGCCTCGCTTCGGGTCATTCGCGTTTCGTGCAATTCGATTGCGGCCATTACGACATCTATATGGAGCCTCATCTCGAACCGGTGCTTCGCGCGCAATCGGCTTTCCTCGCCGAAACGCTGGGGCATTGAAGCCGCATTTGCGACCCGCCAAAGCCCCTGCTACCACTCCTGCATCGACATTTGTCTTGCCGGAGTAAGCCCATGCATATCGACGAAGCTTTGCGCGCGCGCAAATCCGTCCGCGCGTTCAAGCCAGATCCCGTTCCTCTGGAACTGTTGCGCGAAATTCTCGAACTCGCCACCCGCGCGCCGTCGGGCACCAACATCCAGCCGTGGAAAGTTCATGTCGTGTCGGGCGATGTCCGCCGGCGCCTCGAAGCCGAAGTCCTCGCCCATCGCGAAACGAACCCCGTGGACGCCGCCGCCGAATTTCCCCGCACCTCAAAGCGCAAGGAACCCTACACCTCGCGCATGCGCAAACTCGGCAAGGACATGTATTCGCTGATCGGAATCCCCAAGGGCGATCAATCCGCGAACTGGGCTCAATGGGGCCGCAACTACAAATTCTTCGACGCCCCCGTCGGCCTCATCTTCACCATCGACAAAGATCTCGATGCGATGAGCTTCCTCGACATCGGCATGTTCATCCAGTCGCTGATGCTGGTCGCCAAAGCCCGTGGCCTCGACACCTGCGCGCAAGGCGCATGGAACAACTACTGGGCCGCGACGCGCCGCGTGTTGAATGTCCCGGAAGACGAATACATCATCTGCGGCGTCTCATTGGGCTATGAAGACACAAGCTCGCCCGTGAACACGCTCGTCTCCGAGCGCGAACCGCTCGAAACCTTTGCAACGTTTCACGGCTTCTAGCGCCGATTGAGTTCAGGATTGGCGTGAATGCGCGTCTGCTGCGCGCGGTCGATCGCGCTCTCGGCCGGGCTCGGCGTCCCCATCACGAAAATCACCGGCCCCGACGAACCGACAAAGATCGGCACCGGATCGCCGACGCCGCCCGACAGACCCGCCGTCGTGACTTCGCCGGTGATGTCGATCAGCGTCGCGCCTTGTTCAATCGCCTCATCGGCATAAGCCGGGCCGCTAAACGCTGCGGCGGACGCAGCGGCAAGCAGCGATAAAATTCCGGCGATGGAACGACGATAATCCATGTCCAAAATATAGACCCTCTGCACAGGCGATCAAGACGCGAACAGCCCTGTTCACCTCCGCGCCTTGCCAAACAGACACGCCCCGTTACTCTCGCTCACAAGCCCATCAACATAAGACCGAGAGGGAAGAGATCATGGCGGAATTCGCACGCCCGCTCCCCAAGCCGACGCCCGAGACCCAGGAGTTCTGGGACGGTTGCGCGGCGGGAGAGCTGCGCCTCCAGCGCTGCACGAGCTGCAAGCACACTTATTTTCCGCCGCGCGCCTTCTGCCCGGCCTGTTCCTCGCGCAGCGTCGAGACCTTCAGGGCTTCCGGCAAAGCAAGCCTCTACAGCTACGTCATCAATCATCGCCCCCGCCCCGATTACGGCGACAAGCCGCATTCGATTGCGGTGGTCACGCTCGCCGAAGGCCCGCGCATGATGACCAATATCATCGATTGCCCGCAGACGCCCGAAGCGCTTCAGCTCGACATGGCTCTCGAAGTCGCCTTCGAGAAAGCCAGCGAGACGATCAGCCTCCCCAAGTTCCGCCCCGCGAAAGGCTGAGACCATGAAACAGAAAACAGTGGCGGTCGTCGGCGCGGCCGAGACGACGAACATGGGCAAGATTCCGAACCAGTCGGTCCTCGGTCTTCATGCCGACGCGGCGCTCAACGCGATGAAGGATGCGGGTCTCACGGCGAAAGACATCGACGGCGTGGCCACCGCGGGCGAAAGCCCCGTCGAGATCGCGCATTACCTCGGCATCACGCCGACATGGGTCGATGGCACCAGCGTCGGCGGCTGTTCCTTCATGCTGCATGTCCGCCATGCAGCGGCGGCGATCAATGAAGGCCTGTGCAAAACCGTTCTCATCACCCACGCCGAATCCGGCCGCTCGCGCATCGGCTCGCGCGGCTTCGGCCGCGATCCGGCAAGCCAGATGGGCCAGTTCGAAGTGCCCTATGGCGTGACGAGCCCGCCCACCATGTTCACGATCCCCGTGCTGCGCTACATGAAGGAAGTCGGCGTGACGGAGGAAGACCTCGCCATGGTCGCCGTCATCCAGCGCGAATGGGCGGCAAAAAATCCGCGCGCTTCCTACCGCGATCCGATTTCGGTCGATGACGTGCTGAACTCCGACATGATCGCCTGGCCGTTTCGCAAGCTGATGTGCTGCCTCGTCACCGATGGCGGCGGCGCGCTGATCCTGACAAGCGCCGATCGCGCGAAAGACTTCCCGCAAAAGCCCGTCTACATCCTCGGCACCGGCGAAAGCGCCGAAACGCCGATGGTCAGCCAGATGGAAGACTTCACCACGTCCAAGGCCTTCCGCGTCTCCGGCAAGAAAGCGTTTGAAGAAGCGGGCATCAAGCACGCGGACGTCGATCACCTGATGATCTACGACGCCTTCGCCCATCTACCGCTTTACGGCCTTGAAGACCTCGGCTTCGTCAAACGCGGCGAAGCGGCAGCCTTCATCCGCGAGCGCAACACGGCCATAGGCGGCAAGCTGCCGCTCAACACAAATGGCGGCGGCCTCTCCTACATGCATTCGGGCATGTACGGCATGTATGCGCTTCAGGAAAGCATCCGTCAGATGCGCGGCATCGCGCCCGCGCAAGTGCCCAACGCGAAAATCTCCATCGCTCACGGCGTCGGCGGCATGTTCGCCGCCTCCGGCACCATCGTCTTCTCCAACGAGAAGCCGTAAACGCACGACGTCACACAAACAAATCCGTCACCCCGGCTTTATGCCGGGGTCCAGGGGCCGCTCGCTCGGAATTCGACGCCCTGGATCCCGGGACAAGCCCGGGATGACACGTTAGGTTTGCCCAGGAACCAAAAACGAAGAGGCGGAAATAAATGAATCTCGCCAAACCGCGTATCGATGTCGGCCTCTTCACCAACAATCTCGAACCGATGCTCGCCTTCTATCAAAATGAAGTGGGGCTTCCCTTCGATCACCTGCTGTCGATGGGCAACGGGCTTCAGCAGCATCGCCACGATCTGGTCGGCTCGGTGCTGAAGATCAATGCAAACCGCAACCCGATCGCCGCAGGCGCGCCCTCCGGCTACCGTGAATTGCTGATCGCGCGGCCCGGCCTCCTCGGCCCGAAGCGCCTGACGGATCCCGATGGCAATGCCGTGACGCTGGTACCGCCCGGCCTTCATGGCATCGGCCGGATCGGCGTGAAGCTCGCGGTCCGCGACATCGCTGCGCATCGCCGCTTTTATGCGCTGGGCCTCGAGCTTCCCGACGTGCCAGAAGAAGGCGGCGCCTCTTTCTATTGCGGCGACAGCGTCATCATGATGGAAGAAGCCAAAGACGCGCCCTCGGACGCCTCGATCAACGGCACCGGCTTTCGCTATCTCACCGTTCAGGTTTTCAAGACCGACGATGAACATGCCGGCGTCCTCGCGCGCGGCGGCAGCGAAGGCCGGCCGCCGGAAACACTGGGCAAGATCGCCCGCATCTCCTTCATCCGCGATCCCGATGGCAACTGGATCGAGATATCCCAGCGCGCCTCGCTCGTCGGCGCGCTGGATTGATCTCGCGTCTCAGCGCTTGTTCATGCGGCGGCGCAATTCGTCCGGCACGAACATGCCGTCATTGAGCCGGTCGGCATGGAAATCGACGCCCTTTTCCTCATTCTTCAAATTCTGGACGACATAGCGGCCTTCCAGAAGATCGTAGCTCACGTCCGACGCGTTGAAGCAGGTCGGCACATCGTAATACTGGATGATCTGCGCTTCCTGCACGCGCCATAGACCGCCACGCGCATCGTAAAGCTCGCCGCTGACCATGTTGCCGCCGTCCTCGTCGAAATAGGCGACGCGGCGGTGATAAATATGGCGCTCCGTAGGCTTCAATGTCGCTTCGACAGTCCAGACGCGATGCTTCTCGTAGCGCACCAGATCCTGATTGATATGACCCGGCTTGATGATGTCGGTATATTTCAGGTTCGGCGAGCTGAGCTTATAGGAATTATAGGCGACGAGACGTTCTTCCTTGCCAAGCACCGACCAGTTGTAATGATCGAGCGGACCGCTGAACACGTCGAAACTGTCGGCGGTCGACATGGCGTCCGAATAGATTTGCGGATTGTCATATGAAACCGCGCTGGTGCGCTGAACGCGCGGCGCGGATGTGGTGTTGCCGGTCGTATATTGCCAGGAACGGCGCTCGCCCTTTTTCGGATCGACCGTTTCATGCACGAGAAGAAGCTGGCCCGCGCGTCGCGCCGGCGCCAACGTCTCCTGAATATAGCGGACCGAAACATTGTCGAGCTGTTCGAAGCTCTTATTGTCCGGCGACGCATAATCGAAAATCGCTTCGTCCTTGACGATGATCGGCGTGAACGAACCCGTGCGCGTCGGCGCCGCCGAGGCGAAAGTGCGTGCAAACTTGTAGCCGCGATAGCGCAGATTGTGATTCCAGACGATCTCATAGGCGTCGAAAGGCAGCGGATAGGGCACGCCCATCAGCGCCCCCGAGAGGCTGTCGCCGCCGCCGCCAAGGCTCGCCGTCGTCGCGTTCTTTTTGGTGGCGTCATACGCCGCTTGCGGCAAAGCGCAGGTCCGGCGCGATTGATAGACATTGAGCTTGTAATCGGGATAGGCCGTCAGCATGGCCTTCTGGCCCGGAGTCAACGTATCGGCGTATTTTTCGGCATTCGACTTGTCGATGGTGAAGAGAACGGGATCGGAAGCGAAGGGGTCGGGATATTTCCCGTCGCCCTTGAAGCCTATGCCCTCCGGCGCCGCGGTCAGCCCACCGCTCCAGGCCGGAATCGATCCGTCGGCATTGCCTGCCTTTTCGGCTCCAACCGGTGTCAGATCCTGCCCCAGCCGCGCGGCCTGTGCTTCCGGCACACCTGCCTGAGCCACCGTTATGGCCCCAATCGACGCGAACATTCCCCCCGCCGCAACAGCGGCAAACCACACCGATACCCGCACGCTAGACTCCCCCCGAATTGATTAAGTAGTTTTACTAAGTCTGGCCCATACTTGAAGAAAGGGCCAGCCCGTTTGATCCTTCGCAGTTGCGAACTGACGCAAGGGCGAACGTCACCGGATCGCGAGATGGACAGAAAATAAGATCGTCCACGGATGAAAACATCCGGGACACCCGGGGGGATTTCGTGAGGGCCTTAGAATTCATCGTCTTCAAATGCAAGGTGCCGATCCTCGCATTGCTCGCCGTCTTCACGGCCGTTATGGGCTATTACGCCTTACAGCTCAAAATGGAGGCGGGCTTTCTGAAACAAGTGCCGACCCGGCACGAATATGTTCAGACCTTCCTGAAATATCAGGATGAAGTGCCCGGCGCGAACCTCGTCCTGGTGGCCGTCAAGGCGAAAACCGGCACCATCTGGAATGCGCCTTTCCTGAAGCGCCTGCACGACGTCACCGAGGAAGTGACCTTCTTGCCCGGCGTCCGCCGCACCACCGTTCTGTCGCTCTGGTCGACGACGACGCGCGTCACCGAAAATACCGAAGACGGCATCAATTCCTATCCGGTGATCCCCGGCAACGTCACCGCCGACGCGATCACACCGGCCGACGTCGCCGTAATCCGCGACCGCGCGCTCAATGGCGGCCATAAGGGCTACCTCATCTCGAACGACCAGACGGCGGCGCTCATCATCGCCGAATTGCAGGAACTCGATCCTATCACCAAGAAGAAGCTCGACTATCTCGATCTCTCGAGCAGGCTTGAAAAACAGGTTCGCCAAAAATTCGAAGACGACAAAACCGAAATCGAAATCATCGGCTTTGCGAAATTCATCGGCGACATAGCCGACGGCGCCAGCGCCGTGGTGATCTTCTTCGGCCTCGCCTTCGTGCTGACGGCGCTCGCGGTTTATGTCTATGTGCGCTCGGTGCAGCTCACCTTCCTCGCCGTCTTCTGCTCGCTTGTCTCCGTCGTCTGGCAGTTCGGCCTTCTGCATCTTCTGGGACGCGGGCTCGACCCGCTGGCGGTGCTCGTTCCCTTCCTCGTCTATGCCATCGGCGTCAGCCACGGTGTGCAGCAGGTCAATATGATCGCCACGCAAATCAGCATGGGCCAGACGGCGAACGAAGCGGCGCGCGCAACCTTCAGTCGCCTTTTCGTGCCCGGCACATTGGCGCTCGTCACGGCGCTTGTCGGTTTCTCGACGCTCTACCTCATTCCCATCGAGGTCATTCAGGACCTTGCCGTCATGGCCTCGCTCGGCGTCGCGCTGAAGATCGTGACCAATCTCATCATGCTTCCGCTCGTCGCCTCTTACCTGCCGAACGATCCCGCCTTCGCGGCAAGCTATGTGCGGCTCAAAGCGCCGCGCGAACGCGTCATGCGCTTCGTCGCCCGCGTCGCCAAACCGCGCAACGCTTTTGTCGTGCTGTTGATCTTTGTCGGGCTTCTCGGCGTGGCGATGCATCAGACGCGTCATCGCCATATCGGCGATCTGACGGCGGGATTTTCCGAACTCTGGCCGAACGCGCGCTACAATCGCGACATCGCCGACATCGTCTCGCGCTTCTCGATTTCCGCCGACGCTCTCATCGTCGTGGTCGAAACGCCCGCGGACGGCTGCATCGACTACAAGACCATGCATCTCGTCGATCGCTTTTCCTGGTACATGCGCAATGTCGATGGTGTGAATTCGGTCCGCTCGCTGCCGACTTCGGTACGCAACACGGCGGCGATCTGGCGCGAAGGCAATTTGAAATGGGTGGACCTGCCGCGCTCGCAAACCGAACTCATCCAGATGACGGCGCCCTACGATCCAAGCACCGGCCTTCTCAATGAGACCTGCACCATCCTTCCCGTCGTCGTCTATATGAACGACCACAAGGCAACCTCGATTGAAACCGTCATCGCGGCGGTCAAGAAATTCCAGGCGACGGATGCCGAAGCCGTGTCGCGAAAGGACGTTCACTTCCGCCTCGCCATGGGCGGCATCGGCATCATGGCCGCAACCAACGACGTCATCGCCGAGAGCGAGTTCCCGATGCTCTTCTGGGTTTATGCGGCGATCATCCTTCTCGTCCTGGTCGCCTATCGCGACTGGCGCGCGGTCATCTGTTGCTGCATGCCGCTGCTGCTCGCAACCTTTCTCGGTTACTGGTTCATGACCGCGCTCGACATCGGCCTCAAGGTTTCGACCCTCCCCGTCCTCGTTCTCGCCACGGGCATCGGGGTCGATTACGCCTTTTATATTTACAGCCGGCTGCAAATCTTCCTCAAGGAAGGCATGGACATCGGCGCGGCCTATTCGCTGGCGCTCCAGCAGATCGGCGTCGCCGTCGTCTTCACCGGCCTCACGCTCTCCGTCGGCGTCTCGACCTGGGCCTTTTCAGGCTTGAAGCTTCAAGCCGATATGGGCCTGCTGCTTTCCTTCATGTTCCTCGTCAACATGGTCGCCGCGATCTTCTTCCTGCCCGCTTTCGCCGTCACTCTCGACCGGCTCTTTCCGCGCAAGCGCCGCATCGGTTAGACTGCGGCCAACCAATATCGAAGTCCGGGGAGGCAGTCTTGCTCAAGGTCTATCACGCGCCCAATACGCGCTCGATCCGCGTCCTCTGGCTGTTGGAGGAACTGGGCGCGCCCTACGAGAAACAGACGGTCGAGTTCGATCCGAAATATCTCCTGTCGCCGGCTCACCTCGCCATTCATCCGCTCGGCAAGCTGCCGGCCATCGACGATGAAGGTCTGGTGCTGAACGAGTCCGGCGCCATCGTTCAGTATATCTTGGCCAAACATGCGGGCAGCCACCTCGAGCCGAAGCTCGGGACCCCGACCTATGGCAAATATCTGCAATGGCTCCACTTCGCCGAAGCGACCTTCATGCCGCCCATGAGCCAGATCATCCAGCACACCTTCCGCAAGCCGGAAGCGGAGCGCGTGCCGAGCGTCGTCGTCGATGCACAAGAGGCCTTGAAAAAGGTGCTGACCGTACTGGATGGGAATTTGTCGGGCGGAAAATTTATCTGCGGTGAGGATTTCACGGCTGCCGACATCATGCTTGGCTACGACCTCTTCCTGTGCAAGCTGATAGGCGTCCAGTTCGACAACCACGACAACATTGCCGGCTACTACGACAAGTTGGCAACGCGCCCTGCTTTCCTCAAAGCCAGCGCGAAATAGTCTTCAGGATCAATGACATGAGCGAAATCAAGGTCAACCGCATAGCAGGCGCGCTCGGCGCCGAGATCGAAGGCGTCGATCTCTCGAAAGACCTCAGTAACGAGGTCTTCGACGGTGTCCATCAGGCATTCCTCGACCATCAGGTGATCTTCTTCCGTGGCCAGATCATCACCCATGACCAGCATAAAAACTTCGCCCGCCGCTTCGGCACTTTGAACATTCATCCTTACGTCAAGGGCATGGACGGTCATCCCGAGATCATGAGGATCGTCAAGGAACGCGAAGACAAGGTGAATTTCGGCGGCGGCTGGCATTCCGACATGTCCTTCCTCGAAGAACCGGCATTGGGTTCGCTGCTCTATGCAAAGGAAGTCCCGCCCTATGGCGGAGATACTCTGTGGGCGAACCAGTATCTCGCTTATGAAACGCTTTCCGACGGCATGAAGAAGCTGCTCGGCGAATTGAAAGCGATCCATACCGCCAAGGGCGAATATAGCGAGCGCGGCCATTCGGCGCAGAAGCGGTCCTCCATGGAAGTGAAGACCGCGAGCGACGACGTGCCGTCTTACGAACATCCCGTGGTGCGCACCCATCCCGAAACAGGCCGCAAGGCGCTCTACGTCAACATGGCCTTCACCGAAAAATTCGCCGGCATGACGCGTCGCGAAAGCCTGCCGCTGTTGAAGTTCCTGTTCGAGCATTGCACGCAGGAAGGCTTCACCTGCCGCTTCCGCTGGACGAAGAACACGCTGGCCTTCTGGGACAATCGCTGTACGCAGCATTTTGCCCTCAACGACTATCACGGCCACCGCCGCCACATGGAGCGCGTGACGGTCAACGGCGACAGGCCCTTCTGAATAATTTTCCGCTTTGAAACGCCGATAGCGCCATGCATCATCGCCGCCGATGCAAGACAGGTGGGGGCTCCATGATGCGCGCGGGACAATGCTCGTTCTTCAAAATCTCTTTCGTACTGGCAGCGATGCTCGCGCCTCACATGGCACATGCCGAAGCGCCAGGTCTGCCGCCGGCGAGCGATCCGGCAGCGCGCGGTCTCGCCATCGCGCAAGAAAATGACAAGCGCGACCAGGGCTGGGGCGACGCGCGCGCCGACATGAAGATGGTTCTGACCAACGGTTCGGGCGAGACGAGCGAGCGGGCGCTGCGCTTCATGATGCTCGAAAACACCGATCCGAATGACGGCGACTGGAGCCTGATGACCTTCGATCGTCCGCGCGACATCGAGGGCACAGCCCTGCTCACCTATTCGCATGTCAAGGACGCCGACGACCAATGGCTCTATCTGCCGACGGTGAAGCGTGTGAAACGCATTTCATCGACCAACAAATCGGGCCCCTTTGTCGGCAGCGAATTCGCCTTCGAAGATTTCTCGACGCAACAAATCGGCAAGTTTGCTTACAAGTGGCTGAAAGACGAGCCTTGCGGCGACCGCACCTGCCACGTCGTCGAACGCACGCCGCAATATGAAGATTCCGGCTATACGCGCGAGACCGTGTGGATCGACACCACCGATTATCAATTCCGCAAGATCGACTATTACGACCGCAAGGACGCGTTGCTGAAAACGCTGACCTGCGGCAACTACACGCTTTACGAAAACAAATTCTGGCGTCCGCTGGAACTCGATATGGTCAATCACGAATCCGGCAAGACGACAAAATTGATCTGGCAGTCGTACAAATTCCACGCGGGTCTGACCAAAGACGATTTCTCGACGGCGAGTTTGGAACGGGCGCGCTAACCGTGGCGTCGAGACATTTTTTCGTCGGCCTGGCCTTGTCGGTGTCCGCACTCCTTCCACCGGCTGGCGCTCAAGCGGAAGATTTCAGCTTGCGCGGCCAGGTCGAACCCGAGCTGCGCCTCTTCACGCAGTCGCCGAGCAATCCACGCCAGACGAATAGCGACCTCTCCGTTTCGGGTGAAGCCACCGCGAAATATTTCTGGGACGACAGCAACCAGTCCCTCGTCGCAACACCCTTCGCGCGTCTCGACCAGCGCGACAATCGCCGCACCCATTGGGACCTGCGGGAGGCGCGTTACGCCTATGTGTTCGGCAATTGGGAAATCCGCGCCGGCATAGACAAGGTTTTCTGGGGCGTCACCGAGGCAGTGCATCTGGTCGATGTCGTCAATCAGGTCGACGCCATCGAAGATCCGGTGAAACAGGAAATCCGCCTCGGCCAACCGATGCTGCGCGTGAGGACGACGCAATCCTTCGGCACCTTCGATGCATTCCTGCTGCCATATTTCCGCGAGCGCACGTTTCCCAGCGCCGACGGACGGCCAGCGACCGATATTCCGGTCGATACGGATCTCACAAGTTATGAGAACGGCCGCAAGCAGCGCCATATAGACGGCGCCTTCCGTTACTCCAACACCTTCGGCGACATCGACCTCGGCCTCTCCTATTTCCAGGGAACCAACCGCGATCCGATCCTGCAACCGGCATTGAGCAAGAATGGCGACCTCGTGCTCGCGCCTTTCTATGCACAAATGAAACAGGCCTCCATCGACGCGCAGGCGACGAAGGGCGCATGGCTCTACAAGTTCGAAGCCTATTGGCGTCGCGAATTGGGCCGCGAATATGAAGCGGCGACGGGCGGCATCGAATATACGTTTTACGGTATTGCAGGTACGCAAGGCGATCTCGGCCTCGTCGCCGAATATGCGCTCGACAGCCGCGGCATGGTCGCGCGCGCGCCTTACGAGAATGACGGCTTCCTCGCCTTGCGCTGGACAGCGAACGATGCAGCCTCGACAAGCTTTCTCGGGGGCATCGTGGTCGATGCGGAGACAGGCGCTCGCGGCTTCCGCTTCAAGGGCGAGCGCCGCCTCGGCGACGATTACCGCCTGTCATTCGAGGCCTATTTCTTCGGCGATATGCCAAAGCAGGATCCCGTCTACAGCATCGCCGACGACGATTACCTGCAATTTCGCATCGCGCGCTTCTTCTAAAGATTACTCGGCCGGCGCGGCGTGACTGGCCACGACCGGCACGGCGCGTCCCTGCTGCCAGGTCTTGATGATGAGATAAACCGTCGGCACGACGAAGAGCGTCAGCAACGTGCCGAAGCTCATACCGCCCACGATCACCCAGCCGATGGCCTTGCGGCTTTCCGCGCCCGCGCCGGAGCTGAGCGCGAGCGGCGCAGCGCCAAGCACCATGGCGCCCGTCGTCATCAGGATCGGACGCAGACGAAGCCCGGCCGCTTCCACCACGGCATCGCGGATCGAGCGGCCCTGTTCGCGCAGCTGGTTTGAAAACTCGACGATTAGAATGCCGTGCTTGGTGATGAGCCCCACAAGTGTGATGAGGCCAACCTGACTATAGATGTTGAGCGTCGTGCCTGTGATGAGCAGAAGCGCCAGCGCACCCGCGATCGACAGCGGCACGCTGATCATGATGATCACCGGATCGAGAAAACTTTCGAACTGTGCTGCCAGAACAAGATAGATGAAGAGGATCGCCAGCATGAAAGTCGCGGCCAACGTGCCCGACGACTTTGTGAATTCACGCATCTCTCCGTCGAGATCGGTCTTCACCGTCTTCGGCAGCACCTCCGCGGCGACGCCTTGCATGAATTGCAATGCTTCGCCCATCGAATAGCCGGGCGCGAGGTTCGCCGTGATCGTCGCAGAGCGGAACTGGTTGAAGTGATTGAGCGAGTCCGGCGCGACCGTTTCATGCACATCGACAAGATTGGATAGCTGCACCATCTGCCCGTCAGCCGAACGCACATAGATGCCCGAGATATCGCTCGGCGTGCGTCGGTCATCGTCGCCGACTTGAACGATGGCGTCATATTGCTTGCCATTCTGTTCGTAGCGCGTGACCTTGCGCCCACCGAGAAAGGTTTCCAGCGTACGGCCGACGGTGGCGACATCGATTCCAGCGTCGATCACCTTGTCTCGATTGACTTGAATGTCGAGCTGCGGCTTGTCGAGATGAAGATCGGTATCGGGGAAAATGAAGTTCTGATTGTCCCGCACCTTGCTCATGACCGCGCCGACATATTGCTCGAGCTCGTCATAGGTGCCCGATGTCTGGATTACGAATTGCACAGGTTGCGAGCGCGCGCTTTGCCCCAGCGACGGCGGATTGATGCCGACCGCCATGATGCCCGGAATGGCCCAGAGTTTACTCTTGATCGACTCGACGATCTGCTTCTGGCTGCGATGACGTTCGCTCCAGGGCTTGAGACGCGAGAAGGAAATCAGATTGGTGATTTGCGGAAAGCCGGCGACGACGAGGTAACCGGAGACTTCAGGTATCTGCGACACGATCTTCTCGATCTCGCGCGTATAACGCAGCGTGTAGTCGATGGTCGCTCCTTCCGGCGCGCGCCCCGCGATCAGCAACGTGCCGCGATCTTCAATAGGCGCCAGCTCCTGATTGAGCAGCTTGTAGAGACCGACGCAGGAAAGTGCGACGCAGATGGCGGCGATGACCACGACGCGACGTCGGCCCAGTACATTTTCAAGCGCGCGCTTATAGGTGGCATCGAGCCGATCGAGTTTCTCACCGAGAAAACGATCGAAACGCCCCGACGAGGCATTGTGCTTCAATAGACGCGAGCAAAGCATCGGCGTCAGCGTCAGCGCCATAAGGCCGGACACGACGACCGCGGCGGCGAGCGTCAACGCGAATTCGAGAAACAGCTTGCCGGTGCGGCCCGTCGCGAAAGCAACCGGCGTATAAACGGCGGCAAGCGTCAAGGTCATGGAGATGACGGCGAAGGTGATTTCGCGCGAACCCTTGATTGCTCCTTCGATGGGCGTCATGCCTTCTTCGATGTGGCGGAAGATATTTTCCAGCACGACGATGGCGTCATCGACCACGAGGCCGATGGCCAGAACCATCGACAGCAGCGTCAGCGTATTGATGCTGAAGCCGAGCGCGAACATGATCCCGAACGTGCCGATCAGCGACACCGGAATGGTGACGACCGGAATGAACGAGGCGCGCACCGTGCGCAGGAAGAAAAAGATCACGAGCACGACGAGTACAATGGCCTCGCCGATTGTTTCGTAAACGGACTTGATGGATTCATCGATGAAGATCGAACTGTCATAACCGATGCCGGTCGTCATGCCGGCGGGCAATGTCGGCTCCAGCCGCTTCAGCTCGGCCTGCACGCCTTGCGAGACTTCAAGCGGATTGGCCGTCGCCTGCTTGACGATACCGATGGAGATGGACGGTGTGCCGTTGTAAGTCGCAGAGCGGCGCTTGTCGGCGGCATCGACCTCCACCTTCGCCACATCGCGCAAGCGCACCTGAAAGCCCCCCGATTGCTTGACGACGATGGCGCCGAATTCTTCCGGCGTCTTCAGGGCGGTTTTGGCAAGCACCGTGAATTCGCGGTCATGGCTTTCGATGCGGCCTGATGGAATTTCCGCATTCTGCTGTGTGATCGCGTTCTCGACATCCTGCGCCGTCAGATTGTAGGCGGCGAGGCGGGCGCGATCGACCCAGATGCGCATTGAGTAAAGCCGTTCGCCGAAAATCACGACCTGCGCCACACCGGGCTGGTTCTGAAGCTGATTTTTAACGACCCGGTCAAGATAGTCCGTGATGTCGAGCTCCGACATGCGATCGCTGAGAAAAGCGATATACATGATGGGCTGCGCGTCGGCCTCGACCTTGGCGATGATCGGCTCATCGATTTCATCGGGCAACAGGCCGCGCACGCGGCCCACGCGGTCGCGCACATCGCTCGCGGCGACATTTGGGTCCGTCTCCAGCGTGAAGCGCGCCGTGATCTGGCTTTCTTCGGGGCGGCTGGCCGAAGACAGAATTTCGATGCCTTCGATGCCCGCAATGGATTCTTCAAGCGGTTGCGTGACTTCACGTTCGATGACGGAAGCGCTGGCGCCGCGATAATCCGTCGTGACCGTGACGACAGGCTCGTCAATGGCCGGATATTCGCGCACCGTCAGACGTTGATAGGAGACGATGCCAACCAGCATCAGCAATAGCGCGACGACGGTCGCAAAAACCGGACGGCGGATGAAGAGTTCCGAGAGATGCATGCGCTTGCCCTCTCAGTTTTTGCGGACGGGAAGCGGCGCGGCGGCAATCGGCTCGACCGCATCGCCGTTTCTGATCTTGAGCTGGCCCGCCGTCACCACGACGTCGCCTGCGGCGACGCCGGACAGGATTTCGACCTGGCCCGTCAACCGTTCGCCGATCTCGACGGGGCGCAGTTCGACATGCGGGCCTTTTTCGCCGCCCTTGGTGACGATAAAGACGGCCTTGCCGCCCGTCTGCTGCGGCACAATCGCGCTTTCCGGCAGCACAACGGAGTTGCGCACAAGCGTCACGATGTTGACGCGGCCGAAAAGACCGGGCCGCAATTTTCCACTCTCATTCGGCAATACGGCGCGCACGCTGATCGCGCGGCCAGCCACATCGACGACAGGATCGATGGCGGTGATGGTGCCCTTGAAGCTTTGACCGGGCATCGCGTCGAGCTGGACGCTGACGTCCTGCCCCTTGCTGATTTTCGTCAAGAATACCTCTGAGACGCGGAAGTCGATGCGCAAATGATCGACGTCGGCCAACGTGGCAATGGCCGCGCCCGCTTTGAGATATTCGCCGAGGCTCACCCGCCGCAAGCCGACGATGCCGGTAAAGGGCGCGCGGATATTCGCCTTGTCGAAATCGGCCTGCGCGGCGGCAACGTCGGCTTCGGCGGAACGCAGATCGTTCAACGCCTCGTCGAGCGCCCGCTCCGTCCCGGACCCCTGTTTGCGCAACCGGTCCGCGCGGTCGTAATTGGCACGCGTCAATGTCAGTCGGGCTTGCGTCTGCATCAGGCGCGCTTTCAGCGAACCGCTGTCGATCGAAATGATCGTGTCGCCTTTGTTGAGACGCTGCCCGTCGGTGAAATCGATGCTGGTGACGATGCCATCGATCTCGGGACTGACAACGATGGATTGGTCCGCATCGAGAGAGCCGAGCGCCGAAACATTCACTTGAACATCCTGCGCGGCGGCTGTGACAACCTCGACGGTCGATGGCGGCGGGCCGCCCTTCTCCCCTCCGCCGAGATGACGCCAGACAAGCAAGGCGATGAGCGCAACGCCGATAACAAGCCCGGCAGCGACGGCGCGGCTTCTTTTCGTATTCAGCATGAAATCAGATGAAACGGCTCTCGCCGCGCCAACCCCTGTAACGCCACCAAACCGGTCCAGCGAATGCTATCAAATGAATGGCGGAACGCATTGCTCCCCGCACCTGGCCGGCAATCTCCCCTCACTTCGAATTGAGAACGTACATCCTCGATCCAAAGCCTCCTTTACTTCACATAAGTCATTTCCGGCGGGAGGAAAATGGCAAATTGCCAGCATAGGCACGCAAGCGCCTGGCGAAACGGCAGGAATGCGGCCTCGCCTCTCATGGTGCAAATGCGAAAGGCCGCATAAGCTCGCGCGCCAAACCTGCCCTCACCTTTCCCCTCAAGGTCGCCTCAATGCATCGCGCCGAGTTTCTCCATTTCATCACCGGCTTCGGGGATCAGGCTGTTGTGTTGCCTTTCGTCGCCGTTGTCGCTATCGCGCTGGCGGCGATGGGCGCCAGACGCGAGGCGCTTTACTGGTGCGTAGCAATCTTCGTCGCGCTTTTCGGCGCGCTGATCGCGAAGATCGTCTTCCTGCCTTGCGGTCATCTCATTCCCGAACTGGATCTGCGAAGCCCGAGCGGACACACCGCCGCCGCCGTCGCCGCCTATGGTGGCTTCGCCATGCTCTGGGTGAAATTCTCGAAAGACCGCCGGACGCGCGCGATGTTCATCTCCGCCGCAATCATCGGCTGCGTCGGCATCGCGGCCTCGCGTGTGCTGATCCATGTCCACACGATGCCGGAAGTATTGCTCGGCGGCTTCATCGGCCTCTCGGCGCCCACCTTCCTTGCGCGCATGCAGCCGCCGGAAAGCGAAGCAACGCCGCGCCCCACACTCCTGTTATTGCTCGTTCCGCTCGTTCTGGTTCTGGCGCTGCGCGGCGCAACCCTTCCGGTCGAAGGTTTGATCGATCATCTGTCCCTGCAACTCATGGCCTGGTTTGGCGTTTGCGGTTGATCTCAACCCGCCGCGTCGAAGAATGACGTTTTGAGCTCGCGCTTCAGCACCTTGCCGGTCGCGGTGCGGGGTAAGTCCAGCGTCGAAAATTTGATGACGGCGGGAATCTTGAAGCGCGCAAGCTTGCCCTCGAGAAAATGTTGAATGTCGCCGTCAAGATCCTCAAATCCTCTCGCCGCATCTTCCGGCTGCACCACCGCCGCGACTTCTTCCCCAAGCTCGCGATGCGGCACGCCGACAACGGCGACATCGCGCACCAGCGGATGTTCGAGGATCGCCGCTTCCACTTCCGCGCAATAAACATTTTCGCCGCCGCGGATGATGACGTCTTTCTTGCGGTCAACGACGTAATGAAGACCCTCGGCATCGCGATAGCCGAGATCGCCGGATCGAAACCAGCCGCTGCCAAAGGCTTGTGCCGTCGCTTCAGCGTTTTGCCAATAGCCAACGATGACATTCGGCCCGCGCGCCCAGAATTCCCCGATCTCGCCTTGCGGCACATCGCGGCCCGCATCGTCGACGACGCGAATGTCGGCCGTCACGACCGCCCGGCCGACGCTATTCGGCCTGTCGAAATAATCCTGACCGCTCGCGACGATAACGGCGCTCGTCGTCTCGGTGAGGCCATAACCGTTGGTCGGCCCGACAAGACCGCGAAACTGCCCACCGATCTGGCGGATGAGATCGGGCGGCACGGAAGCGCCGCCGGACGAAATGCCTTGCAGAGTGGAAAGATCGCGCCCTGCGCTGCGCGCCGCTTCGAGCAATTGCCGGACAACGGTCGGCACGCCGCCTGCGCTTGAAATGCCGTGCTCCTCGATGAGTTGCACCGCCTCGGCGGCGTTCCACCGATACATGACGACGAGCTTCGCGCCCATCAGCGTATTGAGATAAAGCCCGGTGAGACCGCCGATGTGAAAGAACGGAAAGGTCTGCAAGGCGCTCGGCTGCGGTGCGGGCGTGTCGGGCGACACAACGATGCCCGCGACACGGCGCGCCACGGCGACGTTGAGCAGCGAGTTCATGATGTTCGTCACATGATTGCGCTGCGTCGCCACCGCGCCTTTCGGTCGCCCCGTCGTGCCGGATGTATAGAGGATCGTCGCAAAATCGCTTGCCGCGATGTCGATGGACGGCAGTTCGGTCTGGGGTCCCGATGCCGCCTCATCGAAGCTCGTCGCGCTGGAAGGAATATGATCGCTACGGGTAACGATAGTGGTTTTGATGTCGAGCGAGCCGAGCAGAGGTTCAAGGCTCACCATCCCGCTCGCCATCGACGATGAGCACGTTGGTGCCGGAATCGCGCAACGCATAATCGAGTTCCGACGCGGTCCACCAGGCATTGAGCGCGACGACCACGGCGCCGATTGACTGACACGCCCAGAAGGCGATCACCCATTCAGGATAGTTGCGCATGCCGATGGCGACGCGGTCGCCTTTGGCAACGCCCGCTTTGCGCAGGAAATGCGCGAGCGACGCCACCTTGGCAAAATGTTCTGCGAACGTAATCCGCTCGCTCCCGTAAACAAGGAAGACGCGGTCGCCATATTGCTTCGTCGTCAGAAATAGATCGCGCAGCGACGCGGGCGCATTCGCATAAATGCGCATTGGCACGTTGTCTTCGGTCACATGGGCCAGAGCGAACTCGCCACCCGGCGCCGTCAGCTCCGCAACGATCTCGTCTCTTGTCGGCATGACGGCGTCCTCTCCCTGGAATTTTTTCAGGATCGTGGACGATGCGAAGACGCCGGGTCAAAGGAATTGACTGCCGCCGCGCGAAGCCTTTTAGGGAACGCAGGGGCACGCAGCGTCATGCGACGCCGGGCTAGCCAGCGGCGGAACGCGCCTGAAGGATGGGAAGGTCTGGCAATGGTGGGCGTGACAGGGATTGAACCTGTGACCCCTTCGATGTCAACGAAGTGCTCTCCCGCTGAGCTACACGCCCATTGCCGTTGCGGTGGGCGGGCGCGCGTGGCTGAAAGCCGCTCGTTCCCGTCCGAAGGAGGTCCGTATAACGGGGTTGCCCCTTAAAAACAAGATGCAACCGACCGGGCCGGAATTTGGGCTTTAAGCCGCCATCAACCGTTCGACCTCGGCGACCAGATCGCGGAGGTGGAAGGGCTTGGAAAGGACCTTGGCGTCCTTGGGAGCGGCGCTTTCGGGATTGAGCGCGACAGCCGCAAAACCCGTGATGAACATGATCTTCATCGTCGGATCGAGTTCGGCGGCCCGGCGGGCAAGTTCGATCCCATCCATCTCCGGCATGACGATGTCGGTCAAAAGAATGTCGAAGACGTCGTTTTTGAGTTTGGTATGGGCCAGATCGCCACGGGCGAACGACTCGACGTCATGCCCGGCATTTTCGAGCGCTTTCGCGAGAAAGCGGCGCATGGATTCATCGTCTTCCGCAAGTAGAATGCGCGCCATTCGGCTCAGTCCGTCTTTTGAAGCCCACCTGATTTCCGAAAGCCGAAGCCCCGGAAACACCCAACTCCACTCTAGGTGGAACCGGTAAACAGGGTGTGAAGGCGGCATTTCTCAGCACCATTATGGCAGGCTTGCCACGCCGCCCGTGTCGCCCCCCGCCTATCCCCGTGTTAGGCTTGGTTTCAGACGTTCAGCGCCCCATCTTTTTGGTCCGCGCCAACAGTTCAGCGGCATTCCGGCGGTAACCCTTCCCCCATGGATCTCACCCCTCGCCAGCGATCGGAAAATCCCGCCAAGGCGGCTTCAGATGACGAAGAGGCCCTGTTCGAACGGCCCATTACCGTCGAGCGGCCAACGAGGGCAAAGCTTCCCTTCGTCTTCTCGTCGCCCCATAGCGGACGGCTTTATCCGGCCTCTTTCGTCACTGCCTCCAATCTCGATCCTGTAACCTTGCGCCGTTCGGAAGACAGCTTCGTCGAGGAGATTTTCGCCGGCGTCATCGACCTCGGCGCACCGCTGATCCATGCCCGCTTTCCCCGCGCCTATCTCGATGCGAACCGAGAGCCTTATGAACTCGACCCCTCCATGTTCGCCGATCCCTTGCCGCCGCACGTCAATACGCGTTCGCTGCGCGTCGCTGGCGGCCTCGGCACCATCGCCCGCATCGTGGCCGATTCGACCGAGATTTATCGCGAGCCCATGGCCTATGCCGAAGCCGAGCGCCGCATTCGGCTGCTCTACATGCCGTTTCACGAAATGCTGCGCAGCCTGCTGGAAGAAACGCGCCGTGCTTTCGGCTGGGCAGTCCTGATCGACTGCCATTCGATGCCCTCGGTGGGCGGCCCCGCGGACGATGACAGTGGCGCGGACCGGCCCGACATCGTGCTGGGCGACCGCTACGGCACCGCCTGCGCAGGCGAGGTCATGGAGGAAGCGGAAACCATCCTGAAGCGCCTTGGCTACAGCACGGTGCGCAACAACCCCTATGCGGGCGGTTTCAATACCGAGCATTACGGGCGCCCCAATCATGGTCTTCATGCGCTGCAGATCGAGATCAACAGGGCGCTCTACATGAATGAAGCCAAGCTTGAGCGCGGCCCCGGCCTGAAGCGCATGCGCGCCGACATGTCCGCCTTTGCCGCCGAACTTGGCAAACTCGATCTGACGGGTCTACCCGGTAACGCCCGTGGCGCGGCTTTCTGAAGCTCACATCCCGATTTCAGGCAAAAAAAGGGGCCCCGGCGAACCGGGGCCCAAGTTTAGGGAGGAAACGCCCAAGAAGGGCTGCGACACCAGGAGAAAGCTCAACCGATGCCGCAATGCAAAAGATACATTGCGCTGCACAAAAAACAAGAGGCCTTCAAAAAATTATTGGTGTGTCAGCAGCAGCTTAATCAGGGCAATATATTGAAATGATTGATATTTTTAGATCTTACGTTTAAGGGTGCGCCGCAGCGAAATTGTCGCACCCCCCGCCCTCTTCGGGCCGGCAAACTTTCCTTAAGAACCCTTGTGCAGAATAGAGACGCCCGGCCAGCGATTCCCGGTTGGGCGAGGACCCCGTCATGAGCGGGGGCCGCAGGGGCGCTGGATGCTGAGAGTAACGGGCAAACGATCTGAACCTGTCGCGGTAAAGCCGGTCATCGGATGGCGCATTGCCGCCACGATGGGTCTTGCGCTGGCCATCGCACCGACGCTTGCCTTGTCGCAAACACAACGCCCCACAACCGAAATCCCGCCCGCCCTCGCAAAGCCGTCGCCCTGGACTTATTGCGAGCGCGCGACGGTGCTGATCGAGGCTGCGCATAAAATGCCGCGCGCCCTGCTCTATTCCGTGGCAATGGTCGAATCGGGCCGCCTCAACCCAGAGCTGCGCAAGCCGCGTCCCTGGCCCTGGACGATCAACGCCGAAGGCGCGGGCTCCTGGTTCGAGACCAAGGCCGAGGCGCTCACGGCGGTCCGGACACTGCGGTCGCGGGGCGTGCGCTCCATCGACGTGGGCTGCATGCAAGTGAACCTGATGCATCATCCCGATGCTTTCCCAACGCTGGAAGCCGCCTTCGAGCCCATCAGCAACGCCGGTTACGCCGCGCGATTCCTGACGGAGTTGCATGACCAGAGCGGCGACTGGATGAAAGCGGCGGCTTCCTATCACTCCTCCAATCCGTC